>NC_014145.1:3563929-3738778 GCF_000253115.1 Thiomonas arsenitoxydans | reverse complement strand
GGGGCCGGGGGCTTGCGCTGCAGGGCGCATTTGAGGCGGATGATCGTTGGTTTTGAATGCCGTTTTGAAGGTCATCAGGGCCTGGGCTTTCTGGAAAAACCTCTTTTGATTGACAAGAGGATGGAATCTCAGTCCAATGGAGGGCTTTTTTTCGGAATCTTGGTCTTGCGCGTAGCAAGACTTCAAGTTTGCGACTTTAAGTTTTTTCGGCGCGCGTATTTTGGATTCGTGGGGTGGTGTGCATGAGTGTGCACAGCATGAAGGCACAGGTCCAGGCGCGCAGCTTCTATTTTTATCAAGGTGAGTTTCATGAAACGTACGTATCAACCTTCGAAGACCCGCCGTCAGCGTACCCACGGCTTTTTGGTGCGGATGAAGACCAGGGGTGGCCGCGCGGTCATCAATGCACGCCGCGCCAAGGGCCGCAAACGTCTGGCTGTCTAAGATCCGCTGGGCTGTTGGGTTTGAACGATCTGCGGCTTGCTGCTTTGCGGGCTGCCGATATCGATCTTTCGACAGTCGGGGACGTCATGGCAGATCAGCCGATCTCGCGATCGGGCACTCTGCATCTCGAAATGTTGCGGCAACCCGAAGCGTTTGCCGCGATGTTTGCTGCGCGCTACGCGCAACAGGCTGAATTTCGCCTGCACTACCGTGCGGCGCCGACCGAGTGGGTGCCAGACGCCGCCCCTGCCTCTGCCCAGCCGCGCTGCTGGCTTGGTCTGGTCATTCCGAAAAAGTTCTGCAAACCGGCGGTACGGCGCAATCTGATCAAGCGGGTGATGCGCCAGGCGCTGCGTGAGTTGCGGCTGCCGAGCGAGGCACAGATGCAGGCACCGGTGTTGATGCTGCGGTTGACACGTAAATTGCCCGCAGAATTCCGCAGCGCCCGTTCACCGGCTTTGCTGGCCTATGTGCAGCAGGCGGTGAACGCTTTGCTCAAAAGCTGGATCGAACGCACCGTCGTGGTGACTGGGCGAAGTGCCGCATGAAGTCTGTTCTGATCGGTCTGGTACGGCTGTACCGTCTGCTGCTGAGCCCTTGGGTGGGCGGGCAATGCCGTTTTTACCCCACTTGTTCGCAATACACCATCGAAGCGCTGGAGCGGCATGGGGCGGCGGCGGGCAGCTATCTAGGCGCGGTCAGAATTTTGCGGTGCCAGCCCTGGTGTCAGGGGGGGCATGAGCCGGTGCCAGACGCTTTCACCTGGGCGCCCTGGCGCCGACGGACGGAAGAGGACGAAGCGTCAGATGCGATTGCTTCAGATGGGGCGCAGGCTGTGTCACCGCTGCCCATGCACAATAGCGCGTCTAAGTTTGATGAATCGGTCTCGACTGGCGTGTCGGGTACCAGCGCTGAGGGGCCGGAAAGCCCGGTTTCATTTCCCTCTGCTTCACCCCTGAGTGCTTCATCGTTTACCCCCAAGCCCTGAAGCCATCGGGCACTTCTGCATCACTACAACAGGATTTGCGTATGGATCTCCGCCGTTCGGTTCTCTGGGTGGTTTTCACCATGTCGATGATTTTTCTGTACAACTCCTGGCTGCGCTACAACGGCGAGACGGATTTGTTCGGAACGCCACCGGCCCATCCGGCGCAAGTCGCCAGCGCGCCGACCAGCGCAGTGCCGCAGGCGGCGCCTACCGCGGCTACGCCGCCAAATATCGCCGGTGCTGCGGCAACCGCGCCGCTGTCCGCCCCGGTCGCAGCGGCGTCCGCCGCTCCCGCGGCCCAGCTCACCACCATCCGCACCGATCTGATGGATGTGAAAATTTCTTCGCGCGGCGGCAATCTGGTCTATGCCAAGCTGCTCAAGTATGAGAGCCGCACCGAGCCGGGCAAGAACGTGATCTTGTTCGACGATACGCCGAGCAATATATACATGGCGCAGTCGGGCTTGATCGGGGGCGATTTTCCCAACCATGAAACCGAGATGACGGTGCTGCCTGGCCCGCGCGACATGGGCAACGCCAAGACGCTGCAGGTCAAACTGGTCTCGCCCGATCTGGGCGGCATCAAACTCGAGCGCACCTACACCTTCACCCGAGACAGCTATGTGGTGAATGTGCAGAACACCATCACCAACACCGGCAGTGTCGCGGTGGCGCCGCAGATGTATATGCAGCTCGTGCGCGACGGCAACACGCCTGCGGGTGACGAGTCGCACTTCTATCACACCTATACCGGCCCGGCGTATTACGACAACGCCAACAAATTCCAGAAGTTCGAGTTCAAGGATCTCAAGACCAACGAGGCGCCCAAGAAGGCCGACAGCGGCTGGGTCGCCATGATTCAGCACTACTTCGTTTCGGCCTGGGTGCCTGAGCCCTATGAAGGCTCGCGTGACCTTTATACCCGCAAGCTGGGCGACAACCTGTATGCGGTGGGGGTGATCCAGCCGCTGTCACAAATTGCTCCGGGCAAGAGCATCACCACCGATGCCAAGCTGTTCGTCGGCCCTGAGTTGGAGAGCACGCTGGGCGCGCTCGCCCCCGGCCTTGAGCTGGTGAAGGACTACGGCTGGGTGACCATTTTGGCCAAGCCGATTTTCTGGCTGCTGGAGATGATCCACAAAGTGGTGCAGAACTGGGGCTGGTCGATCATCGTGCTCACGCTGCTGATCAAGCTGGCGTTCTTCCCGCTGACGGCGGCGAGCTATAAGTCGATGGCGCGCATGAAGGCCGTAGGGCCGCGCATCAACGCGCTGCGCGAGTCGTACAAGGGCGATCAGGCGAAGATGAATCAGGCCATGGTCGAGCTGTACCGCAAGGAGAAGATCAATCCGCTGGGCGGCTGCCTGCCGATCGTGATCCAGATCCCGGTGTTCATCGCGCTGTACTGGGTGCTGCTGTCGAGCGTGGAACTGCGCGGCGCGCCGTGGATTCTGTGGATCCACGATCTGTCGGCCAAAGACCCGTACTACATCCTGCCGGCCATCATGACGGCTACGTCTTTCCTGCAGGTCAAGCTCAACCCGACCCCGCCCGACCCGATGCAGGCGCGGCTGATGTGGATCATGCCGGCGGCGTTTTCCATCATGTTCTTCTTCTTCCCGGCCGGTCTGGTGTTGTACTGGCTGACCAACAACACCACGTCGATTGCGCAGCAGTGGTTCATCAACAAGAAGATGGGCGTGGGTGTGTTGACCGACACCACAGCGGCGGCCAAGTAAAGGCCCACTCAAAGGCCCATTCGATCCGCGCGGTTGCCCGGCCATGAATCTGTTGGCGCAAGACGCCGATCCGATCGTGGCCATTGCCACGGCACCCGGTCGCGGCGCCGTGGGCATCGTCCGGGCTTCGGGCAAATCGCTCGGGGCTTTGGCGCAGGCCATCACAGGCCGTGTGCTGCTGCCGCGTCATGCCACTTACCTGCCGTTCGGGGATGGTCAGGGCGGGGTGATCGACCGAGGGCTGGCGCTGTTTTTTCCGGCGCCGCATTCCTACACCGGAGAAGACGTGCTGGAGCTGCAGATCCACGGTGGGCCGGTGGTGCTGCAACTGTTGCTGGCGCGGCTGCTCGAACTGGGGGCGTCTTCACGCTTGCGGGTGGCGCAGCCCGGCGAGTTCACCCGGCGCGCGTTTCTGAACGGCAAACTCGATCTGGCGCAGGCCGAGAGTGTGGCTGATCTGATCGAGGCCAGTACCGAGGCGGCCGCTCGCAGCGCCACCCGGGCGCTGGCGGGCGAGTTGTCGCAGGCGGTGCGCGCACTGGCCGCCGAGTTGGTCGAGTTGCGCCTGCTGGTCGAGGCCACGCTCGATTTTCCCGAGGAAGACATCGACTTTTTGCGCCAGGCACAGGCGCAGCGGCGTTTGCAGGCTTTGCAGCAGACGCTGCAGCAGGTGCAGGCCAAGACGCGGCAGGGCGCACTGCTGCGCGAAGGACTCCAGGTGGTGCTGGCAGGGCAGCCGAATGTGGGCAAGAGCTCCTTGCTCAACGCATTGGCGGGGGCCGAGCTGGCCATCGTTACGCCCATTGCGGGCACGACGCGAGACAAGGTCAGCCAGACCATCCAGATCGAGGGCGTGCCCTTGCACATCGTCGATACCGCAGGCCTGCGCGACAGCGCCGACGCGGTGGAGCGCATCGGCGTGGAGCGCAGTTGGCACGCCATCGCCGGTGCGGATGTGGTGGTGTTCCTGCACGATCTCACTCGTCTGCAGGCGCCGGGCTATGCCCAGGCCGAGGCGGAAATCGCCCGCGGACTCCCCAAGGGCGCGCCCCTGCTCCACGTTTTCAACAAGCGCGATTGCGTCGAGACCGGCGCCCAGGCGCGGCTATTGCCGCAAGTCTGGGCGCAATGGGGCGTGGAGGCCGGTGAGTCGGTCTGGATTTCCGCCGCGACCGGAGACGGTCTGCAGGAACTGCGTCTCAAGCTGCTGCAACTGGCAGGGGCGCAGCCGACCAGCGAGGGCGTGTTCATCGCCCGCCAGCGCCATGTGCAGGCGCTGGAGCAGACCGGGCAACACCTCGGAGCGGCCTTGCACCTGATCGAGCTGGACGCGCAGGCGCCGCTGGATCTGCTCGCCGAAGAACTGCGGCTATCGCATCAGGCGCTGATGGCGATCACCGGCGAATACACCCCGGACGATCTGCTCGGGGCGATTTTTTCCAGTTTCTGTATCGGCAAATAAATCAAGGTCGGCGCGGCGATAAATCGCCTGCATTGATCGCCGCGCTCAGATCGCCCGCGGCAAACTGGGCGATGGTCTGGAAGGCCTGGGCGAACATCTGCTCGTAGTGATCTTGCTCGACAAAGCCGATGTGCGGCGTGCAGATGGCGTTTTCCAGTCGCAGTAGCGGATGGCCTTGCAGAATCGGCTCGGCTTCGAACACATCGACCGCCGCCAGACCCGGCCGGCCGCGATTGAGCGCGGCCACCAACGCATCCGGGGCGAGGAGGTCGGGGCGGGCGGTGTTGACGAGCAAAGAGGTGGGTTGCATCAGCGACAGATCGGCCAGGGTGATGAGATGGCGGGTGGCGTCGGTGAGGCGCAGGTGAAGGCTGAGCACATCGCTGGTGGCGAAGAAGGCTTCACGCGACTCGGCCGCCAGCAAGCCTTGTTCAGCAGCGCGCGTGCGTGAGGCCTCGCTGCCCCAGACCTGAACCCGCATGTCGAAAGCCTGCCCGTACCGCGCAATGCGCTGGCCAATACGGCCATAGCCCCAGATGCCCAGCGTCTTGCCCGCGAGGCGCTGACCGAGACCGAAATTGGGCGGCATCGACTGCGACTTCAGCCCGGCCTGCTGCCATGCACCATGCTTCAGACTGGCGACATACTGCGGCAGACGCCGCATGGCGGCCAGCACCAGCGCCCAGGTCAGCTCGGCGGTGACGCCGGGGTCGGTCTGCCCATCGGCTACGGCGATGCCCAGATCACTGCACGCTTGCACATCCACATGCGGGCCGATCCGGCCGGTCTGCACCACGAGCTGCAGCTTGGGGCACTTTTCCAGCAATTGCCTCGACAGCACGGTGCGGTCGCGAATCAGCACCAGCGCCTGGGTGTCGCGCAGGCGCACGCTGAGCTGACCTACGCCTTTGACGGTGTTGTTGAATATCTTGAGGTCGTGACCGTCGAGCTGCTGCGCGCAATCGAGCTTGCGCACCGCATCCTGATAGTCGTCGAGCACGGTGATCTGCATGGTTATCCGTCCGATGAAACACCAGAGCCGATCAGTGTAGGCCCTTGGAACAGCGCGGAAGAAAGGCGCCGAAGCGGGCGGATCGGTAATGCCCCGAATAGGAGTTTCCCGATTTTGCTGCATCGCAGCTTGCTTCTGTCGTCAGTCACAGAATATAAGCTGGTCTTGATATATGCCTGTCTGCCGTCCGATGATTCGAACGAGGCGGCTGGGTGAGACGACATGGAGACCGAAATGGATGTCAAAGGGAAATGGCTACTGCCGACCAGCCCGCAGAAAACCTGGGAGGCGCTCAACAGCCCGGAAGTGCTCAAAGCCTGTATTCCAGGTTGCGAATCGATCACCGACACCGGTTCGGGACATTTCGAGATCGTGCAAGTGCTGGCGGTCGCCGGGTTCAAGACGCGCTTCAGCAGCACACTCACGCTGGAGGACCCCAACCCGCCGCACAGCTACGTACTGCGCTTC
This sequence comes from Thiomonas arsenitoxydans, assembly GCF_000253115.1. NCBI lineage: Bacteria > Pseudomonadati > Pseudomonadota > Betaproteobacteria > Burkholderiales > Thiomonas > Thiomonas arsenitoxydans. The sequence continues at coordinate 3,732,665 of NC_014145.1, read as the reverse complement.
GAGGGCAACGCGGGGAGCGCCGGTTTTGGCCTGGGCCGCGCCCTGGTCGCGTTGCAACCCACGGCAGACGGCGGCACGCAGATGAACTACCAGGCTACCGCCGAGGTGGGCGGCGCCATCGGCCAGCTGGGCAAGGGCACGGTGGACAGCACGGCGCAGAGTCTGGCGGAAACCTTTTTCTCCCGCTTCGATCAGGTCATGCGCGGGCAACTGCCGGTGGACGACGGCGCCGGTGCCCTCGACCGACTGTGGGGCATGATGCCCCCTTGGGGGTGGGCGATATCCACCCTGGTGCTGGTTTTTATCGTGTACTGGGGGCTGCACGGCACTTGGTGAAGTGCAGTTACGGATGAGGTTCATAGGGAACTCCTTGGGTTACATATTGCTACAACCCCAACTGGTTTGATCGCGAAACCCGGCATAGGATGGAATGACAAACGGAGCCCTATGGCCCCACATGGGTCTGTATAGAAGCAACCGCAAACTGCGAAGTTTGCGTGCGACGCTTTTCCGATCAGGCCTGTGATCATCAGCCCTCAAGGCATGTCATATCCAGGAGACTCGCATGAAACTCACCAAACGCCAGTTAGGCATAACGGTTGCCGCACTATTTTTTGCAGCGGCCCCAGCGTTTGCAGCCAAACCTTTGCTCATCGGTGTTCAGGCGCCGATCACGGGTCAGTACGCCAACGAAGGGCAGGGCATCGCAGACGCCGTGAAACTGATCGTCAAGCAGACCAACGCCAAAGGCGGATTGCTCGGACACCAACTCGAAGTGAAGGTGTGCGATGACCAAGGCGAGGCCGCACCAGCCGCAATTTGTGCACGTCAGTTGACCAATGACGGCGTGCTGGCGGTTATCGGCAGTTACACGAGTGGGGCAGCCCTTGCTGCGCAGCCGATTTATGCCCGTGCAAACATCATCCAGACCTCTGACGGCACCAGCGATGAACTGACCTCCAGGGGTTACAAGACTTTCTTTCGTAACGCCCCGCCCAACAGCGCCGAGGCCTTGTTCACGGCCGGCTACTTCAAAGCGATGGGATACAAGCGTATTGCTGTGCTGACGGATCATTCGAGTTTTTCAACTGGGCTCGCTGACGCTGTTGTGGCCGACTCGAAAAAGGAAGGTATTGATGTCCTCGATAAAGCGTTCATCAACGCCGGATCGCAGAATTTCACGCCCGTATTGACCAAACTGAACGCGCTCAACCCACAAGTGGTTTATTTTTCAGGGTATTACACCGATGGCGGTTTGGTGAAGGCGCAAATGGCGCAACTCGGTATGAAGGCAAAATTCGTGGGCGGGGACGCCAACCAGAATGTCGCCTTTGCAAAAATTGCGGGTAATGCTGCAGCCGGCGCAGTCATCATTAATGTGCCGGCCCCGCAAGATCTGCCCTACCCGGCAGCCAAAGAGTTTTTGGCGGAATTCAAGACCGCCTATGGCCATGAGCCGCCCAGCATTTTTACCTTGACCAACGCAGATGGCCTGCGCGCCATTTTGTACACCGCAGAAAAAATCAAGAGTGTTGAACCGGCCAAGTTGATACCGGCTCTGCATAAATTAGACGACTTCAAAGGATTGACAGGGACGTTTTCCTGGAATTCTGTAGGAGAACGGACGGGCAGCCCTTATGTGGCCTTTGAGGTGACACCGAGTGGCGGATACAAAATCACCTATCCAGCCACGGCGGTAGCTAAGTAAAACAACAATTGAGACCTCTGCACAATTCGTGAACGCTACGGATTGTGCAGGCCAGAACAGCTGGCCTGTAACAGGAGTAGCTTTCATGTTTGGAACATTGCTTCAGCAAATCGTCAATGGTTTGACGGTGGGAGGCATCTACGCTTTGATTGCTTTGGGATATACCATGGTTTATGGCATTCTCAAGTTGATCAACTTTGCCCATGGGGATCTCTGCATTTTCGGCGCTTATATTGGTCTTGTTGCGCTGGGTATGGGTGCGGGAACAGGACAAAGCCATTTATTTTTGCTCGCTGGGGCATTTATTCTGGCTGCGGTGGTGGTTGGCGTTGCTGGCTTGGTGCTAGAGTTCACGGCATATCGTCCATTGCGTAAGGCGGATCGTCTGTCGGCCGTGGTTTCTGCATTAGGAGCGTCGCTCTTCATCGAGAACGGCATCATGATCATCTGGGGGCCCCAGCTTCGGGTATTCCCCAGTAATCTGCTGCCCGCTATGCACTGGGAGTTTGCAGGCGCGCGAATCGATCTGATCCAGGTGCTCATCATGCTCGGTTCAGCCCTATTGATGGCTTTGCTTTATTGGTTTGTTCACCACACTCGTTTTGGTACTGCCATGCGGGCCTCCGCCAGTGATCAGGATGCAGCAAGGCTAATGGGCATCAATGTGAATCGTGTGATCGCCAGTGTATTCGTGATCGGTCCGGCCATCGGTGCGATTGGTGGGCTGTTTATCGGCCTTTATTATCGGCAAGTTTATTTCACGATGGGTTGGAATTACGGACTGAGTGCGTTTATCGCCGCCATCATCGGTGGAATTGGGAACATTCCTGGAGCCATGCTTGGTGGTGTGTTGCTCGGGCTTTTCAATGCGCTTGCTGCGGGTTTCATTTCCAGTTCCTGGCAAGAGGCGATCACTTTTGCGTTGTTGATTGGCATCTTGCTGGTGCGGCCGACCGGGCTACTCGGCGAACGAGTGGCGGAAAAAGTATGAAGTCGCCAGGAGAGTTGTTGGGTAACGGCTGGCTAGGGGCGGCATTGTGGGCTATTGGGCTGGCAATTCCTTTGGTGCTTGATCAGACTTGGGTATTTATTGCCGCTCTTTTTGCGGTGTATGCCATTGTTGCACTCAGTCAGGATATTGTATTGGGGCGAGCTGGCATGTTTGATATGGGGCACGCGGTGTATTTTGGTGTCGGAGCGTATGTCACATCGATATTGAACACACACTTTAACTGGCCGATTTTTGCAACGTGGCCTGTTGCCATTCTGGTTGCGGGGCTGGTTGGAGCGGTGCTGGCAGCACCTATTGTGAAATTGCGTGGGGATTATCTCCTGGTGGCGACTATCGGCTTCAACGCAATTTTTGTTCTTGCGCTGAGGAACAATCTCGGGCATTTGACAGGTGGGTCCGACGGGATTTTTGGAATCGGCGTACCGAGCCTTTTCGGCTTTTCGCTTTCTAGCCAGAATGCGCAATTCTGGCTGGATTGGCTGGCATTTGCGGTGATTCTGCTTTTGATTCGCAATCTGGATCGGTCTCATCTGGGGCGAGTGTTTTATTACCTAAAGCATGATCAACTCGCCGCAACCACCATGGGCGTGGATGCCAGGGCGTATCGGGTGCTGGCATTTGCATTGGGTGCGGCACTGGCGGGCTTTGCGGGTACTTTGTTCGCTACTCTGATGGCTGCTGTCAGTCCGGGTGCGTTTGTTTTTACCGAGTCAGTCACTCTGTTTGCGATTGTGTTGGTTGGAGGGCAGGGTTCGATTCCTGGGGTGCTGCTGGGTACGGTTTTGATGTTTGTGGTGCCACAGATATTCCGGAGTTTTGCTGAATATCGGTACTTCATATTCGGCATCGCCATGGTGGTCGTGATGGTGCTGCGCCCCCAAGGCATCTGGCCTCGGCGGGGGCAGAAATGAGTGGGGCGCTGCTGCAACTCAAGGATGTGGGTATCCGCTTCGGGGGCCTGCAGGCGGTCGCTGATCTGAGCTTTACGGTGGAAAACAGACAGGTCATGGGCTTGATCGGCCCCAATGGTGCGGGCAAAACTACGGCCTTTAACCTGATCACCGGGGTATACAAGCCAAGCTCTGGGAAGATTTTTCTGGAGGGCCATGACATTACCGGATGGGCACCTCACCGGATTGCGCGTGGGGGAATCTTTCGCACATTCCAGACAATTCGCTTGTTTTATGGGCAGAGTGTGCTGGCGAATGTTTTGGCGGGGCTGCATTTGCAGACGCACCAGGCTTGGTGGCAGGGGCTGCTTTCTACGCCTGCACAGCGCAGGGAAGAGAAGGATCTTCGCAGTCGCAGCATGACGCTGCTCGAGCGTCTGGATTTGGCGCATCTGGCGCAGGAGGACGTCGCCTCCCTGCCTTACGGCGTGCAGCGCCGCGTCGAATTGGCACGGGCCCTGATTGCACGTCCGAGACTACTGATTCTGGACGAGCCGGCCGCCGGCCTGAACGATCAGGAGTCGTCGGCGCTCAATCAGACCATTTTGTCGATGCGCGATGAGGGCATCTCCATCCTGTTGGTGGAGCATGACATGAATGTGGTCATGAACGTCACCGATCGCATCGTCTGCATCAATTTTGGACGCAAGATTGCCGAAGGTACGCCAGAAGAAATTAGGACCAATCCAGATGTGATCGAAGCCTACCTTGGCAACGACGAGGGTGACGAAGTGGAAGAGGCGCAAGGGTACTCCACAGGAGCGGCGCCGTGAGAATGCTTGAAATCACCGATCTAGACGTGCGCTACGGTCAGATCCAGGCGCTCAAAGGGGTAACCCTGCATGTGGAGCAAGGTGAGATCGTGACTTTGCTCGGCGCCAATGGCGCGGGCAAAACGACGCTGATGCGCACCATCAGTGGCTTATTGCGGCCCCATTCCGGTGATGTCCAGTTTTTGGGGAAGAGTATTGCCCACACCTCGGCAGACCGGATTGTGGGACTGGGCATTTCGCAAGTGCCAGAGGGGCGGCGCGTCTTTCCGACCTTGACGGTGATGGAAAACCTGATCCTGGGCGGCTATACCCGGCCGCCAGCAGAGACGAGTGCCAGCGTGGAGGAGGTGTTGGTGTTGTTTCCTCGTTTGCGGGAGCGCGCTCGTCAATTGGCGGGCACTTTGTCGGGCGGGGAGCAGCAGATGCTTGCCATCGGCCGCGCCATGATCTCCAAACCCAAGTTGTTGTTGTTGGACGAGCCGAGCCTCGGGTTGGCTCCCATCGTTGTGCGAGATATTTTTCGGGCCTTGCGCAAAATCCGCACGCAAGGATTGACGATTCTGCTTGTCGAGCAGAACGCCCGCATGGCTCTGAAATTTGCCGACCGAGGCTATGTGATGGAGACGGGCAAAATCGCGCTCCAGGGGAACGCGATCGAATTACTCGAATCGCCCGAGGTTCAAGCCACCTATCTTGGCAAGTAAGGGCGAAATTCTTGACAGGCCTGTCAGATCGGCACTCATTCAGCCGGACACAGGGCGCGGACGACGTTGAGCACCTGCTGGCTTTTGATGTGGTAGTGCACGAAGCGGCCGCGGCGGGTGGCTTCGACGATGTTTTCGGCGCGCAGCTTGGCGAGTTGTTGTGACAAAGCGGCCTGGCGCATGCCGACCTCGTGTTCGAGTTCACGCACGCAACGCTCGCCATCCATCAGCAGGCAGAGAATGGCCAGACGCTCGCGGTGCGCCAGAGCCTTGAGTATGCGCACGACATCTCCGCCGGCCATGCGCTCCAGGCGGGCAAGCCGATGCATCGGCGTCGGCAGGATGAGGTTCGGCGCTGTCTGGGGGGGCAGTTCGGCGATATTCATGATTTGGAGTCTATGAATATCAAATTGCAAGGTTTTGATGCAACACAAGAAAGTGGCGCTTCTGCGGGACCCGCATGAGCCTCGGGGCGTCAATCGTGCCGATGTGCGCGGTTTGAGAGCGCCCCCAGACCTGCCGCGTTCGCGTCAGGCCCCCCGAGGGGGATGAGGCCCGCGGCTCCAAGCTGCCCTGTGGCAGCTTGGACGGAGCCGAATCCGAGCGGCTTGCAAGCCGCGAGGTGGACAAGAAAACTTGGGGCGGCTCTGCGTTTTCTCATGAGGCTTCACCGCTGTTCGCCGCAAGCGGGCCGAATTGGGTAAGCTGCTCTGTTTTGCCCACCGTTTCAGCAAGCAAGCCGATGCCACACATGCTCCGTCATCCTCCTGTTCGTCTGGCCTTGCTGCTGTGGGGGATCGCGGCGGCGGCTTATATGGTGGGGTTTTTCCTGCGGGTCACGCCGGGCGTGCTCAATGTCGATTTGATGCGCGACTTCCATCTGAACGCCGCGCAGCTGGGCAATCTGGCGTCGTTCTACTTCTACTTTTACGCGGCCTCGCAAATTCCGACGGGCATCGCTAACGATCGTTTCGGCCCGAAGATTCTCATCGTGGTCGGGCAGGCGGTGACCGGGGTCGGCGCGCTGCTGTTTGCAGTGGCGGGCAGCTTTGAGTCGGCGGCCGTGGCACGGGCCCTGATCGGCCTGGGGCATGGCGTGGCCTGGGTGTCGTTGCTGGAGCTTTCCGCCGCGTGGTTTGCACCGCGGGTGTTCGGCACCATGTCGGGGTTGTCGCTTGCCTTGGGCACGCTGGGCGCGGTGTTGGCGCAAGCGCCTTTGTTGATTTTGTCGCACAGTTTCGGCTGGCGTTGGGTGCTCGGCGCGGTGGGCGTGCTGTGCCTGGGTTTGTCGCTGCTGGCCTTGCTGCGCATTCGCAACCGGCCAGAGGACATGGGTTTCGACGGCTATCTGCCTGCGCGCAAGGCGCAGACGCTGGGAGAGGTCGGGCGGGGTCTGGGCGAAGTCTGGCGCTATCGCAATACCGCTTTGCTGTTCATCGCGCCCGGCGGAGTTTGCGGCGCGTTTTTGACCTTCACCACCCTTTGGGGGATGCCGTTTCTGGTGCAGCAGCGGCAGATGTCGGCGGGGCGGGCCTCGTGGGTGGTGGCGTCGATGCTGGTGGCGTTTTCGGTGGGCGGGGTGCTGTGGGGGCGGGTTTCGGACCGGCTGCGTCGACGCAAATTGCCCTATTTGCTCGGCGGGGTGATGATGCTGGCGGGCTTTGGCCTGCTGGTGGCCTGGCCGCAGGCGCCCTGGAGCTTGTTGTTGCTGGCGTTGCTGGTGAGTTCGGTGGGCTCAGGCGGCATGGTGGTGGGTTTCGCCTGGGCCAAGGAATCAGTGCCGCAGCGGCTCGCGGGTACCGCATCGGGCGTGCACAACACAGGAGTGATGGTGGGCGCGCTGGTGCAGTTGCCTTTGCTGGGCTGGGTGCTCGATCGGTTCTGGACGGGGCAGCAGGCGGGCGGCGCGCGGCTGTATGACGGCACGGCATTTCAGGCAGCCAACGGTGTGCTTCTGGCCTGGATTGCCTTGTCGGTGCTGTGCGTGCTGCTGGCGCGCGAAACTCACGCCCGACCTTATGCCGTGGCGGTAGCCCCGGGCTGAACCCCGCCTGGGGCGCTCATTCAATGCGCATGCAAAGACTGCCGCGAGAGGGCGGAGTAGCGGTCGAGAAAATCGTCGATTTCTTCGCTGCTGGGCTCTTGGGCGATGAGTTGCTGCACGCTGGCGCGAAACCCTTCGGCCGCGCGGCCGCCCAGAAAAATTTCCTTGCGGGCGAATTTGTCGACGATTTCATACCCGCCGCGAGAGAGGTCGGTTTCGTGATCGGTTCGAGACTCCTGCGAGCCCGACCAGTCGAGCTGCAGGACACAAAAGGCGTCTGAGTCATAGATCATGGTTTGCATGGTGGTTCTCCGCTGGTTGATGAGGAGATGTGGACATCGAAGCAAAAAACAAGCCCGACAAAAACGCGCAACTTTGTTAAATGCACAACGCCCGGCGATGGACTTGCGTTGACCGCCGGTTTGTCCATCCGGGTCTGCGCGGAGGATTGCCAGCACGCATCGCAAATCTGTGTTGACTGTCATCGCTCACCTGCAACAAGACGTAAGAATTGCCGCGATTCGCTTGCTCGCCTTGCAGAGCGCTCATAGGCTTGCGGCGCTGCACAAACCAGACTTCGCAACGGACGGATTACTGGCGTGTGCGGGGATTTCACTGTTCACAGCGCACATTGATAGGCCCGGAGCGCGCACAGCGAGCCATCGGGCGGGAGACAAGCATGTTTCATCAAATTCTGACCCCGGTGGGCGGCGCTTTGCTGCCCTCGTTTTTGGTGGCGGCCATTCCGATTGCCATCGTGCTGTTGATGCTGGGTGTGCTGCGGCGACCGGCATGGCAGGCATCTGCGGTGGGCTTGGTCGCGGGACTGATCATTGCTGTTGGCGTTTGGCAGTTGCCGCTGGGGCTCGCGTTCAATGCCGTCGCGCTCGGCGTGGTGTTTGCCTTGCTGCCGGTGATGTGGATCGTGTATGGCGCGTTGGTGCTCTACAACGTGGCGGTCAAGTCGGGCCGGTTTGAAATGTTTCGCCTATGGATGCTGGAGCATCTGCCCAACGACCGTCGGCTGGTGTTGCTGGTAGTGGCGTTTTCCTTCGGTTGTCTGCTCGAAGGGATAGCGGGCTTTGGCACCCCGGTGGCGATTACCAGTGCCTTGCTCATCGGCCTGGGCTTCCCGGCGCTGGAGGCGCTGACCTTCACCCTGATTTTCAACACGGCGCCGGTGGCGTTTGGCGCATTGGGCGTGCCGCTGACGGTGTTGGGCGCGGTAACGAGCATGCCATCAGAGCCGCTGGCGGCGATGGTGGGGCGACAGTTGCCGTTTTTTGCCTTTCTGTTGCCGTTTTATGTCATTGCGATTTACGGAGGGCTGCGGTCGATCCGCGCCTTGTGGCCCGCTTTGCTGGTGGCCGGCGGCAGCTTTGCGCTGGCGCAGTTCGTCTCATCGAACTTCATCAGTTATCAGCTGACCGATGTGCTGGCTTCGATGTTCTCGCTGATTCTGACGGTTGGTTTTCTTAAAATCTGGAGCCCGGCGCCCGACCCGGAATTCGCCATTGCCCGCCCGGTGCGCGCGCCGAATGAAGCGCGCGTGGGCTATGGTGGCTGGCTGCCCTGGGTGGTCATTACCATGGTGGTGATTTTCTGGGTCTATGCCAAGATTTTTGCGTTTGGCGAGATCAAGGTGCTCTGGCCGGGCCTGGACAAACAGGTGTTCATCACGCTTTACAACAAGCCGTACGTGGCCTTGTGGGACTTCCAGCCTTTGGGCACGGGCACGGCCATTTTGTTGTCTGCGGTGATCACGGCGGTGCTGGTGCGGCTGCCGGTGGGGGAGTTTTTTGCGGCGATGCGCGATGCCTGGGTGCAGGTGCGGATTGCGGTGCTCACGGTGTGCATGATTGTCGGTCTGGCCTTTTTGCTTAACTATTCCGGCATGAGTTACACGCTTGGGCTGGGAGTAGCCGGTGTCGGCGCGCTATTTCCGCTGGTATCGGCCTTTCTCGGCTGGGTGGCGGTGTTCCTGTCGGGCAGCGACACATCGGGCAATGCACTGTTCGGCAATCTGCAGGTGGTTGCCGCGCGGCAGCTGGGCTTCGATCCCGTGCTGATGGCGGCGACCAATTCGTCCGGCGGGGTGATGGGCAAGATGATTTCGCCGCAGAACATCGCCACGGGCGTTTCGACTACGGCGCTCAAGGGCAAGGAGGGCGTGGTGTTCGCCCGCACCTTCAAGCACAGCGTGTTTCTCACCTTGCTGCTGGGCATCCTGGTGTATCTGCAGCAGCATGTGCTGACCTGGATGATTCCGGTGTTGCCGCCGCATTGAGTCGTTTTCTTTTCCCCGCCGCACACGCCGCGCTCTGCGCGGCGTTTTTCATGGCTTGGCCGATGCTGGGGCCGTCGCGCCGGCTTGTTCGGCGTGGTCGAGAGTGAAAAGCAGATAGCTATCAGCGGAGTGTTGCAAGCGGATTTGCACGGGCAGGTTTTGCAACTGCGGCGACAGCCAGATTTGCGCGCCGAGTTCGTTGGCCTGCGTGGCCTGCCGCACGATATGCCAGCAGGGCAGTGATCCGATCGGGGTATCCACGATATCCATGCCGGCGATGGTGAAGGCCCAGTCCGCCATGCCGCTGGGTCGGGCCACGGCGAAGCTGAGCGTGGCGCCGGGGTGGAAGTCGCCGGGGGCGACGCTGAGGCGGTTGGCGAGTTGCAGAAACAAGCTGGCGCTGTCTTGCACATGAGGCGGCAAGGGCAGCACGGCGGGGCTGGCGCTGAAGTGCAGGGTGTTGTCGCCGCGGTCGACACGCACGGATTTCTCGCGGGTGAATACGCGCTCGGTGTACTCCGAGGGCGCGAGCCAGTCGCCTTCGATGCGGCCGGTGCTGCGGTAGGAAAAGCCGATCAGCGCGCTGCCGGAGAGGCGGGCCTCGTAGTGGTCGCCATCGACCGTCCAGACCAATGCGCCGCTGCCGTGCAGGTGGCCGCGCCAGTAGCCGGTAATGGTGTAGGACAGCCGGGTGGAGGGTGGCCAGGGACGCGGGGCCGCGGCTGAAGCCGGTGCACTGGCCGTGGGGGCCGGGCTGGATTCGGTGGGGATGGGACGCGCGGGCTGGCTGACTTGGTCTGCTGGCGCCAGGTCACCCAGGCTGGTAGCGGCGGCCAGAAGCGGCGCCGATGTGGGCGGCGGTGGCGCGCTGAGGGCCTGCACCGGAGCCGGAGGTGCCTGCGCGGAGGAGGCGACGGTTTCGGCTGGGCGGGGGCGGGCGATGTCGGCTGCGGGCTCGGGAGCAGGCATGGGTGCAGGCTGTAGCGCCGGTGGCCGTTTCGCCTTGGCGGGCTTGGGCGGCGACGCGAGCGCAGGGCGTGCCGCAGTGACGACGGGGGGCGTGGGTTTGAGAAGCTGGGTGTAGATCGGCTCGGGCAGTTTGCCAGCGGCCAGGGGGCGGAAAGCGGTGCCGAGCCAATCGAGCGCGGCCAGATGCAGGGCGACCACCCCCAGCGCGAGCAGCGCGATGGTGCGCCAGCCCGGCCGCCCGCGGGTACGCCGATCGGTCGTCATGGCCAGGGCCTCGTGGCGAGCCAACGGCGTGCGGCGAAGTGGCTTGGGCGGGGAAACATGCCAGCTATTTTGCCGTTCGCTTGGGAGTGTTCGCAGGGCGGATGCGGGTTCTCGCTTGGCAGCGCCGCGCGTATGCTGCACCCATCCCCCGCACAACGCATGAGGAGGCCGTCATGGCGCAAATTCCCGAGTTCAAGGATTTCATTCCCGGCATGGAGTTTTTTCAGACCCTGCTCAAAGGCGCGGGCATGCCTTCGCAGTTTGCCAACTGGGTGGCGCCGACCCTCGATGTGGAAGAGATCGAGCAGAAGATCACCGACCTCAAGGCCGTGCTGAGCTGGCTGGAAACCAATGCGCGCATGACGCAAAACATGATTCAGGCGCTAGAGGTGCAGCGCATGACCTTGCGGGCGCTCAAGACCATGAATGTGGATATGCAGGACTTCGCCAAGGGCATGGTGGCCGAGCCGCCATCGGCGCCCGCCGCCGTGCAGCCCTCGGAAGCGCCGCAAGCCGAGCCGGCTAAGTCCGCCGAGCCGCCGCAGGCCGCAGCGGGTGCATCGCCGCTGTTTGACCCGATGCAGTGGTGGAACGCGATGACCCAGCAGTTCACCGAGTTGGCGAGCCAAGCGTTGCAGGAGAACGGGGCAACGCCTGCGGGTTCGGCCGCGCCGGTGAACTCGCCCAAACCTGGGGCGAAGAAGGCCGCGGCGAAAAAACCGGCTGCAAAGACTGTGGGCAATGCGGCCCGCAAAACGCCCGCCCGGCCCGCATCGCCTGCGGCCAAACGCGGCAAGGCGGCAGTCAAGGTAGCAAGCAAAGCGACCGGCAAAGCGTCGCGTTGAGTCGCAGGCCGATTCGGAGGGGCTCGACTTATGCGTCGACTTATGCGCCCACCCAGCGCACCAGTTCTTGCGCCGGCATGACGCCGGACTGGCGTTTGACTTCCTGCCCGCCGCGATAAAGCGCCAGGGTGGGAATGCTGCGAATGCGGCTGCGCACTGAAACCTGCGGGTTGGCGTCGGTGTCCACCTTGGCCAGCACCGCCCGGCCTTGAAGCTGGGTTGCCGCCTGGGCGAACTGCGGCGCCATCATCTTGCACGGGCCGCACCACTCCGCCCAGAAATCCACCAGCACGGGCAGCTCGCTTTTGGCGATGAAGCGCTCGAAGTTGGCATCGGTCAGGGTGACGGGGGCGGCCGGGAGGATTTCCTGACCGCATTGCCCGCAGACCGGAGCGTCCTTCAGGCGGTCGTCGGGAACGCGGTTGAGCGTGGCGCAGTGGGGGCAGACGATGAGCATGGCGGTTGTTCCAAATAGCAATACCGTGAATATGCGGCAAGGCCAGACGGTTTTCAACCCAGAGGTTCAGAGAACCCCGTCGGGCCGCCCCAAGGGGTTCTCGCCCCCTTTGGGGAGAGGGCCGGGCGCAGCGAGGCTTTCGGGGGGGGGGTATTGATCAAAGCCGCGAACGGGCAAATACGCTGCGGTGTCGCTGCGCGCGGAACTGCCAGACCAGCAGGGCAAAGCCGACTACCGGCAGGAGCAGATCACCGGGCCGGAACACGCTGACCGCGCCCGCCGGTGTGCCCAGCAGTGCACCGACGATCCAGACCGTGGGCCCGAGCAGCGCGGCCAGCCGCATGCCGATGCCGCCCCAGGCGCTGGCCACGCCTACCGCGGCAAACCCTGCGGCGGCCAGGCCGATCTGAAAACCGGCCGGGTCTGGGGTGGTGTGCGGCAGCAGATGCTGCAGGCTTACGCCCAGAAAACCCACGCCGACGGCGCACAGCAAAAACCAGCGCAGCAGCACTTGCGCCACTCGCAGATCATGCCGCGCGCGTTTGCTGGTGAGCAAGGCCAGCGCTCCGAGCACGAGGCCGATCACGATCAGGGTGAAGGTGCGGTAGTGCAGCGCCTGTTGCGCAAACAGCGGCCAAAATGCGCTCATGCCGTCCCCTTTTTTGCTTCAGTGCGCCGCGTCCGACTCTGAGCGGTCTTCTATGCCCACGTCGAGCGCCACCAGGAACCGCGACACCATGTTGTACGTGGCGACCACGCCGACGAGCTCGACCACTTGCTTGGGCGACAGCAAGGCGCGGACGGCGGCGAAATGCGCTTCACTCACCCGCACGCGCCGGGTCATGTCGTAGGTGAGCGCCAGCACTGCGCGCTCGCGGGGGGAGAACGCTAGCCGGTTTTCCACCGCCGCAGGAATGTCGTGCAGCAGCGCGAGCTGCTCGGCGCAGCCGCCGGCGGCTAGAAACAGCGGGGCGTGATGCATGAATTCATACTCGGCCCCATTGAGTCGCGCCACGACGCAAATGGCGAGTTCGCGCAAATCGGCTTCGAGCTCCAGCTCGCCACGCACCGCGCCCAGCAGGCCATTCCAGCCGCGCGCGAATGCGGGGCTGTGCAGCAGCATGCGGTCGAGGTTGAGCAGTTCTCCGCCGCGCCGCTGGCGTATGGCGGCCACCAGTTCTTCGGGCTCGGCGTGGTGTTGCGGTAAGTAGGCGATGCGCGGCATGATGGAAACATAAAGAAAATGGAATGACTGGACTGTAGCCCCGCTTGGGCGCTGAGGCCAGCCGCTTCAGCGCGCCAGTGCGGCGAGTTGCCTGAGGCCGTCGATGGCGCGCACGCCGTACCAGCTGGCCCATTCGCCGGGGATGCAGCGCACGGCCGGGGGCAAGCCGCGCGCGGCGAGCAGGCTGCGCACTTCGGCCGCATGCCGGGCGCCGAAGCGATAGGGCTCGCTGGACAGCAGCACCTCGTCCACCGCGCCGAGCCAGTCTGCCGACCAGTCGAACACCGGATAGCGGCTGCGGCCAGGCTGATGCAGGCCATCACCGCCCAGCACCTCGGGCAGGGTGTGCCAGCGCACGGCGGCGAGGCTTTGGCTGATGTAGGTGTCGCGCGCCACGGTCATCCACGGATCGCGCCAGATGAGGTAGAGCACCTTGCGCGGCGCGCCGGGGCGGGTTTGCACCTCCTCCAGTACGGCTTGCAACTGCTGGCGCAGGGCGGCGACGCGCTCGGTCACGCCGGGCAGGCGGCCGAAGGCCGCGCCGAGCTGGTCGAACAGGCTCAGGTTGTCTTGCGGGGCTTGCGGATGGGTGACGATGATGTGGGGCACGAAGGTGCGCAGCGCATCCACGGTTTCGCGGGTGTTTTCGTCGATGTTGACTAGCACATGGGTGGGCTGCAGCGCGCGCAGGGCGTCGAGGTGGACGTCTTTGGTGCCGCCGACCTTGGGAATGGCGCGCACCTCGGCGCGGGGATGCACGCAGAACCCGGTGCGGGCCACGAGGTGCTGCCGCAGCCCGAGGGCGAACAGGGTTTCGGTCAGGCTGGGAACCAGGCTGGCGATGCGCGCCTGGGCGTCGGCTGCGGCAATCGGCTGGCCGAGGGCGTCGCGCACGGGCACAGCGGGCATGGCGGGCGCCGGGCTCAGACGGTGTGAGGTTCAGCAGCGCCGGGGCGGGCGAGTTGCCCCAGGCTTTCGAAAATCAGCCGACGCGGGGCGATGCGCCAGCCGAGCTGCTGCTCGATGGCGATGACGGCGCGCATGGCCAGCAGCGAGTGGCCGCCCAGATCGAAGAAGTTGTCGGTGAGTTGCACCCGCTCGACGCCGAGCAGCTCGCGCCAGATGGCGGCGATCTGCTGCTCTTGCGGCGTGGACGGCAGGCGTGCGGCTTGGCGCGTGTGCGCCGCCGGAGCGGCGGTTTGGGGGGCGGGCAGGGCGGCGCGGTCGAGCTTGCCGTTGGGCAGCAGGGGCAAGGCGTCGAGTGGCACGAGGTGCTGCGGCACCATGTAGTCGGGCAGGCGCGCGCGCAGGGCCTGGCGCAGATCGGCCGGATTGGGCGCGGCGCCCGGTTTCGCCACGAGGTAGGCGACGAGGCGCACGTCTTGAGGGGTGGGGGCGTAGGTGGTGAGCACGCAGGTGGCCACGCCGGCTTGCTCGCGCAGCGCGGCTTCGATTTCGCCCAGTTCGATGCGAAAGCCACGAATTTTCACCTGATGATCGAGACGGCCGAGGTGTTCGAGCTGGCCGTCGTGCCGCCAGCGGCCGAGATCGCCGGTTTTGTACAGACTGGCCTGGGCATCGGCGCTGAACGGATCGGGGATGAAGCGCTCGGCGGTGAGTTCGGGCCGCTGAAAATAGCCCAGCGTGACGCCGGCGCCGCCGATGTGGATTTCGCCCGGCGTGCCGATGGGGCAGAGCTGGCCCTGCGGATCGAGTATCCAGACCTGGGTGTTGGCGATGGGTCGGCCGATCACGATGGGCTGCCCCGGCTGCACCTGCCAGCAGGTGGACCAGACGGTGGTTTCGGTCGGACCGTACAGGTTCCACACTTCGGCGCAGGCGGCGAGCAGACGCGGCGCCAGATCGGCGGGCAGGGCTTCGCCGCCGATGAAGGCGCGAAGTCTGGGGGGACGGAAGGGGTCGGGGTTGCCGGGCCAGCCGACGTCGAGCAGCATGCGCCAGGTCGAGGGCGTGGCCTGCAGCACCGTGGCCTGGCTGGTTTGCAGCAGGTCGCGCAGGGCAAAGGGATCGCGCGACTGGGCGTGATCGGCCAGCACCACGCGCGCGCCCACGGTCAGCGGCAACAGCAGTTCGAGCACGGCGATGTCGAACGAGAGCGTGGTCACGGCGAGCAGGACGTCGTCGCTTTGCAGCCCGGGTTCGCGCGCCATGCTGCGCAGAAAATTCACCACGGCGCGGTGCGGCACCTCCACCCCCTTGGGCCGTCCGGTGGAGCCTGAGGTGTAGATCAGGTAGGCCGGGTCGTCGGGGCGGGCGTCGCGGGCGGGGTCGGGCGGGAGGGGGGCGTCGCGGCGAAGTCCGGCTAGCGGCGCGCTGTCGAGCGCGAGTTGCGGCACGTCGGCATTGGCCAATAGCGGCAGCAGGGCGGTCTGGGTGAGCAGGCAGCGCAGCTGAGCATCGGTGGCCATGTAATGCAGGCGCTCGGGCGGAAAGCCGGGGTCGAGCGGGACATAGGCGGCGCCAGACTGCAGCACGCCCAGCAGCGCGGCGAGCATGTCGGCGTGACGGTGCAGGCACAGCCCGACGCGGTCGCCGCGTCCCACGCCCATCTGGCGCAGGTGGTGGGCGATGCCCAGCGCGCGGGCGTGAAGTTCGCCGTAGCGCAGCGTATGGCCCAGTGCGTCGGTGAGGGCGAGGTGGTCGCGGCGGTCGGGCGCGTCGAGCTGCAGCGCGGCGGGCAAGGTGAGCGGCGCGGTCAGCGGCTGTGGCGTGGTGTTCCACTGATCGAGCACGGCACGCTGGGCGGGCGTGACCAGGGCATGACTCGACACGGGCAGAGCGGGTTGCGCCAGCAGTTGCTCGGTGAGGAAAACATAGCTGTCGAGCAGGCGCTGCGCGGTATCCAAGCTGAACAGATCGGTGGAGTATTCGAGCTGGATGTGACGGCTGAATTCGGTATCGACGTGGATGGACAGGTCGAACTGCGCGGAAACCCTATCGAAGTCGAAAACTTCGTAAGTGAACGGTACGTCTGCCAGTTGGCCGATGGGCGCATTAAGCACGTTGAACAGCACCCGTACCAAGCCCTGTGGCTGGTCTGCACGTTGGGCTTCGAGCCGTTCGACCAGCTCGTCGAACGGGGCGTCCTGGTGAGCGTAAGCCGTGAGCGCGGTGTCGCGCACTTGCTGGACTAGCTGGTCGAAGGTGGCTTGCGGCTCGACGGTATTGCGCATCACCAGGGTGTTGACCAGGGTGCCCACAAGCTGCTCGGTCGCGGCATGGTGGCGGTTGGCGATGGGCGTGCCGACGGCGATGTCGGTGCTGCGGCTCAGGCGCGCAAGCAGCACGTTGAAGCTGGCCAGCAGCAGCATGAAAGGGGTAGCGCCGTGGGACACGCCGATGTGTCGTAGCGCCTGAATCAAAGACTCGGACAACTGCGCATGTAGCGTGCGCCCCCTGAAACTTGGTTCGGATGGGCGCGGAAAATCGGTTGGCAAAAGAAGATCAGTTAAGCCCTGCAGCTGTTCCACCCAGTAAGCCATGTGAGCCTGACGTGCCTCAGCGGCGCGCGGGCTGCGTTGCTCGATTGCGTAATCAGAATACTGAGTCGTCAGTTCTGGCAGGCCCATCTTGGACGGATCGGTCTGGCCTTGATGCAGCCGGGAGTAAATCTTGAGAGCGTCTCGTGTCAGCACAGATATCGCCCAGTTGTCGGAGATGGTGTGGTGCAGGACCCAGAGCAGCACATGCTCGTTTTCCCGCGTTCGCAGGAGAGCAACGCGGAAAAGTGGTGCAGTGGCAAGATCAAAAGGCTGGGCAGCAAACGCTTGCGCTATCTGTCTGGCGGTTTGCTCACGATCGGATTCGTCTATCCCTCGCAGGTCGATGAATTCCAGACTCGCAGGTGACGCAGGAAGAATGATTTGCGCGGGCTCCTGATTTCGCAGGGCGAACTGGGTGCGCAACCCTTCATGGCGCGCGATCAGAAGATCGAGGGTCTGTCTAAACAAAGACAGATCAAGAGTTCCTCGTAGCCGCAACGGCGCGGTGATGTTGTAGGCGACCGAATCCGGATGAAACTGCTGAATGACCCACATACGACGTTGAGATAACGAAGTCGGCAAATAGCCAGACTCGCAGTCGCCCGAGGAAGAGATCGAGACAAGTTGCCGCATGCCGGAGCGCGACGTCGTTGGTGCTATCGCGGAATACTCTTCGGCACTGATTTCTGGCGTGCTTGTTTGTGCAAGACGTGGCTGTCGAAGCGACTCTGTCTCGAAGCCTGAGTTGTCTGCGCCCTCAGCAGGCGAATCTCCGACCGTGACGATATTTGGGAGGGCGTGCTGATCCAGATAAGCAGCGAGTTTGTCGATGCTCAGGTAAGTGAACAGAAGCGCCAGGGGCAGTTCAAGTCCGAACTGGGTTTGGATTCGAGAGCGCACTTGGGTGAGCGTGAGCGAGTGACCACCCAAGTCGAAAAAGTGATCATGCACGCCAAAGTCATCGGTGTGCAGCACTTCACTCCAGATAGCCCACAGGGTCTTTTCCGTAGGAGTATTCGGTAATGTCCGCGCCTGCGCCTGGGCGGTAGAAAGACACTGCGGGGTGGGCAACGCCCGCTTGTCAATTTTTCCGCTTGCAGCCAATGGCATGGCGGTCAAAATCTGCCATGAGCAGGGCATTGCATGGTGAGGCAGCAAGGTCTGTAGGGACTGCTGCAGGGTGCTCAGAGGGGTCTGCTGTTGGCCTTCGCGCCAAACGACATAGGCAGCTAGTTGCGGGTCGTTTTCGCGCGGCATCCAGGAAACGACCGCCGCCTGCGCCACGGCGGGGTGGGCGGCGAGGCGGCGTTCGATTTCGCCGATTTCGATGCGAAAACCGCAGATCTTGATCTGCTCGTCATTGCGGCCGACGAGGTGCAGCTGCCCATCGGCCGACCAGTAGCCCAGATCGCCGGTGCGGTACAGGCGCTCACCGGGGCAGAAGGGGTCGGGCAAAAAGCGCTCGGCGGTGAGTTCGGGCTGGCCGAGGTAGCCCCGCGCCACGCCCAGACCGGCGATGCAGATTTCGCCGGTGACATCGAAGGGTATTTGCCGCAACTGCTCGTCGAGCACGTAGGCGCGGGTGTTGTCGATCGGTCGTCCGACGGGCAGGTTGCCGCGCGTCTGGGTGATGGGGCCGTCCACGACGTAGAGCGTGCTGTCTTCGGTGGTTTCGCTCGGGCCGTAGTAGTTGAGCAGGGTGGGCTGCGGCAGCAGCGACTGAAAGCGCGCGGCAAGGGCGGCGTCCAGCGGCTCGCCGCCGAACTGAACGTAGCGCAGGCTGGTGCAGGCGGGCAGCTGGGGGTCGTCCACCAGCGCCCGGGCGGTGGTGGGTGCCAGGGTGAGGTGGGTGATGCCCTGTTCGCGCACGAATTGCAACAGGGCGGGCAGATCGCGCTGCAGGCCAGGCGGGGCGAGGTGAACCGCCGCGCCGCAGATCAGGGGCATGAAAAATTCTGAGATCGACGCGTCGAAACTCAGCGAGGATTTTTGCAGCAGCCGGTCGTGCGGGCCGAACTGGAGCACGCGGGCGTTCCACAGCTTGTGATTGCACAGGGCGCGGTGCGGAATCATCACGCCCTTGGGTTGCCCGGTGGAGCCCGAGGTAAAGATGACCAGGGCGAGGTCGTCGGGCGTGCTTTCGGTGACGGGGGCGTCAACGTCGCCGTAGGGCGGCGTCAGATCGGCATCGAGAAGCTGTGGCGTCTCCGAAGCCGCGGCCGCTCGCACGGCGGCGTGCAGCGACGGCTGCGCGAGTACGACGCGGGCCTGGGTATCGAGCAGGATGCGCTGCAGGCGTTCGGGAGGCAGGTCCGCGTCCAGCGGAACGTAGGCGCCGCCGGCCTTGAGCACGGCGAGCAGGGCCACGACGAGTTCGGCGCGGCGTTCCATGATGACGGGAACGAGCACGTCGCGTTGCACCCCCAGACCGCGCAGGGTGTGCGCCAGGCGGTTGGCCGCCTGCTCTAGCTCGGCGTAGCTCAGCTGGGTGTCGCCGAAGCGCACCGCAACCGCCTGCGGCGTGGCGCGCGCCTGTTCGGCGACGAGCAGGTGCATGCACTGCGGCGCCGGGCGGGGCTGGGCGGTGCGGTTCAGCGCGGCCAGTGCGGCGCGCTCTTGGGCGCACAGCAGGTCGAGATCGCGCAGACGGGCTTGCGGATGGGCGATGAGTTCGGCCAGGTGCTGATCAAGGCGGGCGCTGAGAAATTCGGTATGTCGCAGCGCGGCAGGGGCGCGGGGGTCGATCACCAGATCGATGGGCCGATTTTCGGAGTTGCCGTATTGGCGCACATAGGCGGCGATCGGTGCAAACCCGGGTTGTCCGCGGAAGGGGGCGAAGGACAGGCGGGCGTTTCCCAGCGTGGCGTGCGGATCGAAGTCTTCGAACGACACCATCAGGTCGAAGGGCATGCCTGCGATGCCCTGCCGGTGCGGCTGTCGCGCCAGGGCGCGGTCGAGCGGATATTGCTGATGGCGCAGGATCTGCCGGGTGTCTTCGGCCAGCGCGCGCATGAGGCTGGGCAGACGGTCGTCTTCAGCGGTGTGGAGTCGCAGGGGCAGGGTGTTGGCAAACAGACCGACGGTTTGTTTGTCGAGGGCATCCTTGCGGTTGTGCAGCGGCATGCCGATGAGCACATCGGCCTGTCCGGTCACACGCGCGATGTACGTTGCCAGAAAAAAGTGGACGCCCTGCGCCGGGGTCAGGCCCTGTTCGGCCGCCTGTTGCAGATAGTGCGCCCAGATCGATGGGCTAACGCGCCACTGATGCACCAGCGGTTCGGGTGGCGTTTGAAGGTCGGGGGCCGAAACCGCGGCCAACGCTTGGGCGCCTGCGATGCGTTGCTGCCAGAAGGAATGGTCTCGCTCGAAGCGGGCGGACTGCAGGTAGGCCTGTTCTCTTTCGAGGAACCGTGCGTAGTCGGGTCCGGGCTGCGGCGGGGCGCTCAGGGGATTGTCCAGCAGCTCGTTGTAGCGTTGAGCGATGCGCTGACCGACCCGCATGACGCCATAGCCATCGAGCAGAAGGTGGTTGAAGCACAGCAGCCAGGCGTAGCGCTGCGCGGCGGTGCGGTACAGGGCGGATTTCCAGAGGAGGGGGCCTTGCGGGGGTGTAGGTTCGGTTTTGATCGCCTCGATGGCTTGCGCGGCGAGCCGGGCGGCGCGGTCGGGGCTGTGGGTCTCGGCGAAAAAGTCGGTGTAGGGCAATCGCCAAGTCTGCGCCGAGGCGATTTGCCACCGCGGGCCTTCTGAGTGCCCCCAGGGCCGGGCTGCGCCCAGCCCGCCCCCCGAGGGGGTCAAGGAAACTTGGGGCGGCCCGGCGTTTCCTTGAGAGGTCTCGACCACGCGGGCGCGCAGCATGGGTTCGGCGGCGGCGACTTCCTGAATGGCGCGCTGCAACACGAGCACATCGAGCGCGCCGTCGATGCTCACGGTCAGGCCGATGTTGTAGATGGCGCTGCCGAGCAACTCTTGGCGCAGCAGAATGTCTTGCTGGGTTTGGCTCAAGGGCCAGCGCTCGTCACAGGCTCGGGGCGTGGCGTCGGCGTCTGGGAGATGGCTCAAGAGCGTGGTTGACATGCAGAGAGAGGAAGTCGGGTGCGCCAGAGACGAATTTTCTGCTGTTTGCGGCATCTTAGGAGGGGCTTGATGACGGTTGACTTCAACTCGGGCCGGTTTTGTGAACTATTCCGCTTCCGTTTGGAGGGCAAGTTTTGCGAAGCGTAGTCTGGGCAATACGATGCGTGTTTTGTTGATGTGCCAATTTGTCCATGTACGACTCTTTGCATGTGGTTGCGCCCCCCGGTGAAGCGGATCCTTCCTGGCACATCGGGAGGGACGGGCTTTTCTCTGACCGCCAGCAGGACGAGATATTCATCCGCGCGGAATGGGGCGTGATCGGCCACCGGGTGCGGCAGATCGGGCTTTACGGCGCCTTGGCCTTTCTCTCCGCCACCTTTACCGACCTTTCGGTGCTCGGTCCAACGGCGGTGTACTGGAGCTTGCTGGTCGCGCGCTTTGGCATTCTGGCTTGGGGCCTGTGGCTGGCGCGGGTGGGTCGGGCCAAGGAGGTGCCGGATGTGCGCCGTGTGGCGACGGCGCTGCTCGGCTTCGAGCTGAGCATCATGGTGCTGTTCCTGCTGGTGGTGCTGGCCTATGGCGGCAGCGCGGACTATCACTCGATCACCGCGCTGGCGCTGATCTTTGCCGGCTATGCCTATGTGCCCGTGATGCGACGCGAGGCGATGTGGGTGGGCGGAGTGTTTACCGTACTGTTCGCGTTCGTTGTCTGGACTTCGCTGCATTTTGACGCCAAATACGTCAATATCGCGCTGGTGCTGTTCGGCTTTGCCAACGTGGCCGGATGGCAGATTGCGGTCTCGCTCAGCCGGGGCATGCGGCTGGCGTGGCTGGACCGACGCCGACTCGAACAGCAGGCGCAGGCGGCCCAGCAGGCGCGGCAGCGCGCCGAGCAAAGCGAGGAAAACCTCGAACACTTGTTCGACGCCTCGCCGATGCCACTGGTGCTGGTGCGTGTGGCCGATTCCCGGGTGTTGCGTTACAACGCGGCGGCGAAGGTGCTGTTCGACCCGCATGATCTCTCGCACGGCGACGTGTTCACGACCGATTTTTACGAAAATCCGGCGCAGCGCCTGCAGTTGCTCGAGCGTCCGCAAGCCGAAGGCACGGTGCGTCAGGCTGAAGTGCGGCTGAAGACGGTTGGAGGGCAGGGTGTGGACGCGCTCTTGTCCATGCGCCCGCTGCGCTTTGCCGGGGAGGACTGCATTGTCACGGGCATGGTCGAAATTTCAGCGCAGAAGCACCTTGAACAGCAACTACGCGCGCTGGCCCACACCGATCCGTTGACCGGGCTGCAGAACCGGCGCGGATTTTTCGCCATGGTCGAGCACGCCCTGCGGACGCGGCCCGCAGGGCAGCCAGGGCCTTGCATCATGCTGATCGATCTCGACCATTTCAAGCAGATCAATGACCGCTATGGCCACCCGGTGGGTGACGAAATCCTGGTGGAGTTTGCCCAGGTGGTGCTGTCGCTTTTGCGCGAGGGCGATGTGTTCGCTCGCATGGGCGGCGAGGAGTTCTGCATTCTGCTCGCGCATACGCGCGCGTCGCAGGCCTTGGAGGTGGCGGAACGGGTGCGCGAGTTCGTCGCGGCGCACCCGTTCCAGACCTCGGCCGGGGTGGTGCGCTTGAGCCTGAGTCTGGGCATCGCGGGATGCGATGCGCCGGTGCAGAGCATCGACCGGGTGCTGTCGATGGCCGATCAGGCGATGTATCGCGCCAAACAGGGCGGGCGTAATCGCACCGAGCTGTATTGCGACTAGGGTCTGTTCACGCTATTCCCTCTGAATCATGAGGGCATTCCTACAAATAAGAATTATTCGCAATAAGATAGCCCCAAGGCGATGGCGCAGAGCGTTTCGCCTCGGTGGGTCTGATTCCGGGCCGACCTGACTTGGGAGATCGATCATGGGATATGCAGAACTTGGGCTCAGTCTGTTGGTGGTGCTGCTGCTGACGTGGGCAGCGATGGAGTGGTCACGATGAACCCGGGGCTGTGCAAGCCATTGCCGCGAGCGGCGAACGTAGTCTCCGCGCTGGAGCCGGGTGCGAACGCGGGGTTGACCCTGCATTCGCGCGATCTTTTCCGGCAAGGCTCTGTGGTGCAGATTCGCCATCAGGGGCAGACTTACCAACTGCGTTTAACGCGGCAGGACAAGTTGATTTTGACCAAGTAGTTGATTTCTCGCAGCTTTGCTCGCCAGCCTTGTGTGGACTAGTCCTCCAGCACATTAGCCAGCCATGCGATTTTTATGCCGAATACCCAGAAAACCCGAGTCGACTCCGCCGAGCCGCTGTTGGCCGGAACCCTGGCATTGATGACGTTTTACGCGGACAAGCCCAGTCTTGCGGTCATGCAGAAAATCGGCCGTAATCTGCAGACCTTGCAGCAACACCCTCAACTCAGCGCCGAACTCAGCATCGTCTGCCGCCGTCTGGCAGCGTACTGGCTGACGCTGGGCAGCGAGGTGGGGCGGGCCGATGCGCATTCGGCCTGCCGCTTTGCGACGGCGTCGTCGGCGTTGCAGTAATTACGGTTGAGCGGTATCACCGCCGCGCAGCAGCGCGAGCAGCCCGTCGAGCTCGTCCAGAGAGGAAAATCGAATTGCGATTTCTCCGCCGTGCTGGCCTTTGCGGCCTGCCTTGCTGCGAATTTCAACCGGGGCGGTGAAGCGTTCCGACAGTTCTTCTTCCAGCCGCTTCCAGTCTTGATCTTTGGCGGCTTTGGCTTTTTTGGGCGTGGCGCCCGGGTTCTGCGCTTGCTGGGTGCGAGCCACCAGCCGTTCGGCTTCGCGCACGCTCAGGCGTTTGGCCAGAATTTGCTGTGCGGCCTGAACCTGCTGCGCCTTGTCGAGCGATAGCAGCGCGCGGGCGTGACCCATGTCGAGATCGCCCGCCAGCAGCATGGTCTGCACGGTCTCGCTCAGTTGCAGCAGGCGCAGCAGATTGCTGGTGGCGGTGCGCGAGCGGCCGACGGCTTGCCCGGCCTGCTCGTGGGTGTGGCCGAACTCTTCGATCAGCCGGGCGATGCCGCGGGCTTCTTCCAGCGGATTGAGGTCTTCGCGCTGAAGGTTTTCGATCAGGGCCATGGCCAGGGTGGTGCGGTCGTCAGCCTCTTTCACCAGTGCGGGCACGCTGTCGAGCCCGGCAAGGCGGGCGGCGCGTGTGCGGCGCTCGCCGGCGATGATTTCATAGCGGCCATCGGGCAGGGCGCGAACGAGCACGGGCTGCATTACGCCTTGCGCCTTGATACTCTGCGCCAGTTCGTAGAGGGCGCCCTCGTCCATCTGCGCACGGGGCTGATAGCGGCCGGGCACGAGATCGTCCAGCCGCAGTTCGCGTAGTGCGGCGGCGTCGGTTTCCGAGAGTTCGACGGAGGGGCCGAGCAGCACGTCGAGGCCGCGGCCGAGTCCTTTGGGTTTTTTGGTTGCCATGAGCGTGAGACGGATCAAGCTGGGTGATCAAGCAGAAAAAAGGGCGGTAGGGTGTTGGGCGGGCGGCAGCATCGCGTCCAGCAGTTGACGGCCATGGGGCCAATCGCCCAGGCCGGACGCGGCATTGACGTGTCCGCAGCCGCCGAGGTTGGCGCAGCGGGCCCCCCAGCGCTGGGCGAGCTGCTGTGCGGCCTGCCAGCGGCAATAGGGGTCGTCGGTACTGGCGGCGAGGGTCGCGGGGAAGGGCAGCGGCGCTTGGCTCAAAAGGTGTCGCCAGGGGAGCAAGGCGGCGGGCAGTTCATCGCTCTGCAGATCGGGCGGCGCGACCAGCAGTGCGCAGACGACGCGGTCGGCATGGCGCGTGCTGGCCGACCAAGCGTCGATCAGGTGGCAGCCCAGGCTATGGCCGACGAGCGCGACCGGGTCGGGCTGGGCGAGGATGACGTCTTCCAGCCGGGCGATCCAGTCGCCGCGGCGCGGAAAGTCCCAGTCGGCCTGTTCCACCACGATGTCGCCGTAAAGTCTTTCCCATTGGCGCTGCCAGTGCCCGTCGCTCGAGCCTTGCCAGCCGGGGAGCAGCAGAATGCGGGTCATGCGGCCACGGCCAGGCGGTCAACCATTTCCTGGGCAAACTCGGTGAAGGCTTTGGCGCCGCGGCTGCTTGGGTCGAACACCACGCCGGGCAAGCCGTAACTTGGCGCTTCGGCCAGGCGCACGTTGCGGGGAATGACGGTGTTGAACACTTTGTCGCCAAAATGGTTTTTAATCTGTTCGCTGACCTGCTGCTGCAAGGTGATGCGCGGGTCGAACATCACCCGTAGCAGGCCGATGATGCGCAGATCGCGGTTGAGGTTGGCGTGCACCTGTTTGATGGTGTTGACCAGATCGGACAGCCCTTCGAGGGCGAAGTACTCGCATTGCATCGGCACGATGACACCGTGCGCGGCGCAAAGACCGTTGAGTGTGAGCAGGCCCAGGGCGGGCGGGCTGTCGATGAGGATAAAGTCGTAGTCGGCATCGACGGTGGCGAGCGCGGTCTTGAGTCGGCGCTCTCGCTGCGGCAGGCTGACCAACTCGACTTCGGCGCCGGCCAGTTCGCGGTTGGCGCCGATGAGGTCGTACCCGGCTTTGGCGCTGCGTTGCCGGGCCTGGGCAAGCTCTGCCTGCCCGATCAAAACTTCGTAAACCGAGGCCTCAAGGGCGTGTTTGTCCACGCCCGATCCCATGGTGGCATTACCCTGCGGGTCCATATCGACCAGCAAAACGCGTTGGCCGATGTTCGCCAGGGCGGCGGCCAGATTGACACTGGTGGTGGTCTTGCCGACGCCACCTTTTTGGTTTGCGATGCAAAAAATCTGCGCCAAGCCGATTCTCCAGAAAACCGATGTTTCACGTGAAACGGTGCTGAGTGAGGAGTCCTACAGACTTCTGGCTCAACCGAGGCTGTATTGTGCCGGAGCCGATGGCTCGGCCACGAAATCAGCGGCCAGCAGACGTCAGCCGCAGCCACACCAGGCAACGCTGTGCATCGAGCCCAGGCACCTGCAGGGGTTCTACCTGCGCGGCCACATCCGCGGGCAATGCCATGATTTCATCTTGAGGCGCTTGGCCCTTCATGGCGCACCACTGGCCGCCGTCGGCAAGCAGGTGTCGGGTGCTCTGAATCAGCAAAGGCAGATCGCTGAAGGCGCGGCTGGTAATGCAATCAAAACCGCGTGCATCGGCCAGAGCCTCGACGCGCGCATGATGGACGTTGACCTGCCTGAGTTGCAGACTGCCGCAGGTCTGCTGCAGAAAGGCGCATTTCTTCTGCACCGTATCGATCAGATGAACTTCCGCCTCAGGCAGGCCGATGGCAAACACGATGCCGGGCAGGCCGCCGCCCGAGCCGACGTCCAACAGGCGCCGGGGAGCTAGGCGCTGCAGAGCGGGTAGTGCGGCCAGGCAATCGGCCAGATGCAGTCGGGCGATGCCTTCCAGATCGCGCACTGCGGTGAGGTTGAACACCCGGTTCCAGCGTTGGAGCAAGGCGGTGTAGTCGAGCAATTGCTGGCGCTGGCGCGCGGTAAAGTCGAGTTGGAGCGCGGACAGTGTTTGGTGCAAAAAGTCTTCGAGGGAAAAGCCGCCAGCGGTGCGGGGGGTAATCGCACTCACGCGAGGGCATCCTTTTCCAGTTTGAGCGCTTTTTTGAGGACGCCTTTGCGCAAATGAATCAACAGCAAGGAAACGGCCGCGGGGGTCATGCCCGACAGGCGCGAGGCCAGGCCAAGCGTCTCTGGGCGGGCTTGATTGAGCTTTTGTTGCACTTCGATCGACAGTCCCGACACTTCTCGGTAGTCGAGATCGGCCGGCAGGCGCAATGATTCCTGCTGCGCAGCGCGCTCGACTTCATCTTGCTGGCGTTCGATGTAACCGGCGTATTTGAGGTGGATCTCAACCTGCTCGCGCTCGGTCTCGCCCAGCGGGAATTCCGGGGCGAAAGCGGGGTGCGGGAACGCGGCCAGGGTGTCGTAGCGCAGTTCGGGGCGACGCAGCAAGTCGGCAAGGTTGTATTCGCGTTCGATGGATTTGCCCAGCAGCGCTTCAGCCTGTTCGGGCGGAAGGCTTTGCGGCGTGACCCAGGTGGTGCGCAGCCGTTGAATCTCGCGCTCAATGGCGTCACGTTTGCGGCAGAACGCATCCCAGCGGGCGTCGTTCACCACGCCGAGTTCGCGGCCGATCTCGGTTAGGCGCAGATCGGCGTTGTCTTCGCGCAGACTGAGCCGGTACTCGGCGCGGCTGGTGAACATGCGGTAGGGCTCGCTCACCCCTTTGGTCACCAGATCATCAACCAGCACGCCGAGATAGGCCTGATCGCGCCGCGGACACCAAGGATCACGGCCCTGTACCTGCAACGCGGCGTTGATGCCCGCCAGTAGCCCTTGCGCAGCGGCCTCCTCGTAGCCGGTGGTGCCGTTGATCTGCCCGGCGAAGAACAGCCCATCGATGGACTTGGTTTCCAGCGAGGTTTTCAGCGCCATCGGGTTGAAATAGTCGTACTCGATGGCATAGCCGGGACGCAGCAGATGGGCATTTTCCAGCCCCGGAATCGAGTGCACCATGGCAATCTGCACATCGAAGGGCAGGCTGGTGGAGATGCCATTGGGGTAAAACTCGTTGGTCTGCAGCCCCTCGGGTTCGAGAAAAATCTGGTGTGAGGACTTGTCGGCGAAGCGGTGAATCTTGTCCTCGATGCTCGGGCAATAGCGAGGGCCCACGCCTTCGATCACTCCGGTGAACATCGGGCTGCGATCGAGCCCGGCGCGAATGATGTCGTGCGTCTGCTCGGTGGTATGGGTGATCCAGCAAGCGACCTGTGCAGGGTGTTGATCGGCAGAGCCGAGAAAACTGAAAACCGGCATCGGGTTGAGGTCGCCCGGCTGCTCGATGAGCTTGGAAAAATCGATGGTGCGGCCGTCGATGCGCGCCGGCGTGCCGGTCTTGAGCCGCCCCTGCGGCAGTGCGAGCGCCTTCAGCCGGGCGGACAAACGCAGCGAGGGCGGATCGCCCGCGCGCCCGGCGGCGTATTGGTCGAGTCCGATGTGAATTTTCCCGTCCAGAAACGTCCCAGCGGTCAGCACCACGGTGCGGGTGCGAAAGCGGATGCCCGTCTGTGTCACCACGGCTGTAACCCGCTCGGCTTGGCCGGTCGATTCCACCAGCAAATCATCGGCCGCCTGCTGGAACAGCCACAGATTGGGCTGGTCTTCCAGCCGTCCGCGTATGGCACGCTTGTAGAGCTGACGGTCGGCCTGCGCCCGGGTAGCGCGCACCGCGGGGCCTTTGCTGGCGTTGAGAATGCGGAACTGGATGCCTGCTTCGTCAGTCGCCTCGGCCATTGCGCCGCCCAGCGCGTCCACCTCTTTGACGAGGTGTCCTTTGCCGATTCCGCCTATCGACGGATTGCACGACATCTGGCCCAAGGTTTCGATATTGTGCGTCAGCAACAAGGTGGCGCAGCCCATGCGCGCAGCGGCCAGAGCCGCCTCGGTGCCGGCATGCCCACCCCCGATGACAACGACATCAAAGTTACGCGGATAATTCACTGTGTGTCTCCTCAACCCGATCATTTTATGCGGGTTTACCCGGTGCGGCAGCTTGGTCGGGCTTTGTTTCACGTGAAACATATCCACGAACCGCATTATTTTGATCTTTCGACTCAATTCCATGCAAACCCTGCGCGAACTGCAAGAGCTTTATCCCTCGATGACCTCTGTGCCCACCGCTGAGCTGGAGGCGGAATGGGCTGGCGGGGCGACCGTCATGCAGGTGCCGCGCGGAACGCAGCTTTTCGCGCCCGGCGCGAACTGCGGCGGGTTCCCGCTGGTGTTGTCTGGCGAGGCGCGCGTGTTTCGCATGGCGCCCTCCGGGCGGCAGTTGGAGATGTATCGCCTGACGCCGGGTGAAATCTGCCTGGTGTCGTCGGCCAGCCTGTTTTCGGGTGAGGTGCTCACGGCCTTTGCGGAAATGCAGACCGAGGGGGCGCTGTGGATGATCCGTCCTGAATTGTTCGGACATTGGCTGCAATGCGCTCCGGCCTTTCGCCGGTTCGTTCTCGGCCAGTTTGCTGCGCGCATGGCCGACCTGACTGCCTTGATCGATGCGCTGGCCTTTCATCGCCTGGATCAACGTCTGGCGCAAGCCCTGCTGGGCCAAGGGCCGCGTCTGCAGAGCACCCATCAGCAACTGGCTGACCGGCTGGGCACGGCGCGGGAGATCGTCACGCGCCTGCTCAAGCGCTTCGAAGCGGCCGGGTGGGTGGGGCTGTCGCGCGAGAAGATCGACATTCTGCAGCCCGCCGTGCTGCGCCAAGTGGCCGCCGGGGAGGTGTCGGGGTAAGACGCGTGTGACCGAGGTCACTGTGCGCCCGCACGAATCGGTGTCAAATTGCGATATTCTTTTTTCAAGGAGTGGACCATGAAATTCAACGTCGGCGGTATCGATCGCATTCTGCGCATTATTGTGGGCATCGTTCTGATCGCCTTGAGCCTGATGGGCACCATCGGCGTCTGGGGTTGGATCGGCATTGTGCCGCTGGTCACGGGCCTGTTCAAATTCTGCCCGCTGTACTCCATCATCGGCATGAACACCTGCCCGATGAAAAAATAAGTCTGGCGGCCATGTGCCGTGCTTCAACGCCGTGTTTCAGATGAAGCGCCCACTGGCAACAGGCGGCGCTTTTTTTATGTTTGTTCAAAAAAACGCATCGTGCGCGGTCTTGAGAATGAGCGCCGCGACGACCAGCAGAAAGACGCCGCGCACGAAGTGCGTGCCACGGCGCAAGGCGAGCCGGGTGCCCAGCAGGCTACCCGCAATATTGCACACCGCGATGAGCGCGGCATACTGCCACATGACGTGGCCTTTACTGGCGAACACCAGCAGGGCCGCAAGATTGCAGGCCACGTTGACGACTTTGGCGCTGGCCGAGGCATGGAGAAAATCAAAGCCGAAGCCACGAACAAACAGGAAAATCAAGAAGTTACCAGTGCCCGGCCCGAAAAATCCATCGTAAAAACCGATCAGCAGGCCGCCGCCCACTGCCAGAGCCCGCTCGGCGCCGCCGCTCAGGTGCGGGGCATGGTGATGTCCCAAATCCTTGCGCTTGAGGGTGTAGAGCAATACGGCCAGCAGAATGAAAGGTAGGGCCTGCCGAAAATCAGTCGACTTGACTTGTGTGATGAGCCAGGCGCCGCCAAGCGCGCCGACAAACGCTGCAAGGGTGGCGGGCGCCACAGTGGACCAAGGGGGCTGAACCCGGCGCACATACGACCACATTGACGCCGAGGTGCCCCAGATGGCGCCGCCTTTGTTGGTGCCAAACAGCGTGGCAGGAGCCGCGTTGGGAAACGCAGCAAACAGGGCGGGTACGAGTACCAGACCACCGCCGCCGACAATGGCATCGACAAACCCGGCAAAGAGTGCGGCAATGCCGAGCAGGATCAGTTCCATATTGGGAGCGGGCGTGGGGAGCGGGGCGTAAAAAAGCACCGGAACGAGTGTTCACGGTGCTTCGGGGTACTGCTTGCGCTGCCATATTGTGCAGCGCTGTTGTCGTGAAGCAACCTGGGTTGCAGGTCGTTTGTCTCCTCGATCCCTCTTGTTGGGGCGCGTTGGGTGAGCCCAATCGCAATACAAAACATTGTTCGAATTTTGGCTGCCGCGCGCACTAGGGGCGAACCCTGAGAGTTGGGGTTTGCAGGTTAGCGTCCCAGGCCCGGAAATAGCTTGATCAGGCCGTCGCTCATCATTTCCACCGCGAGCGCCGAGAGGATCAGACCCATCAAGCGGGTCATCACATTGATGCCGGTCTTGCCCAGAAACCGCGCAATCGGTTCGGCCGCCATGAAGCACAGCGCCGCGGCCCCGGCAATGATCACACCGTAGCCGATCAGCACCGCGTGCTGCCACCAGTGGTGCGTGTTGCTGGCATAAATGATCACCGTACTGATGGTGGCCGGGCCTGTGAGCAGGGGGATGGTGAGCGGCACCACGGCCACGCTGGCCCGGTCGGCGGCTTCTTCCACCTCGTCACTGGTCGATTTGGTGGCGCCGGTTTTGGCGTTGAGCATGCTGATGGCGCTGATGAGCAACAGCATGCCGCCGCCGACCTGAAACGACGCGATGGAAATGCCGAAAAAATGCAGCAGGTCAGCACCGATCAGCGTGCTGACGGCGATGACCAGAAACGCCGAGATCGAAGCGACGAGGATGGTTCGCTTCTTCTGCTCCCGCGAGAAACTCTCGGTGAACAGAATGAAAAAGGGAATGATACCCAGCGGATTGACGATCGCCAGCAGGGCGATCAAGGGCTTGACCAGATTCATGGATTTGGAGTTGTGAGTGCGCGGGCTCCATTATCGGCGCCCTCGCCCTCATCTCACCGCCGGGCGTGACGGGCCAGCGTTCAGATCACCCGCGAATAGCGGGGCTGCAGCAATTGCTCGCGCGGCTGATGCAAATAGCCATCGAACTGCATGGCGACGATGCGCACCAGCAGGCGGCCTTGCGGCGTGACCTGGACGCGCAGACCTTGCGGGCCTTCGCGCACGACCAACCCGGCATCTTCCAGCGGCTTGAGGCGCTGCAGGTCGAGGGCAAAGGTGGTGGCGGCGTCCACTTTGAATTCGTCGGCCAGCGCGGCCAGATCGAGCTGGAAATCGCACATCAGCCGCTGAATGGCGGTGCGACGCAGGTGGTCTTCGGGAGTGAGATGCACCCCGCGCGCCGTGGGCAGCTTGCCGAAAGCCAGCATCTCGGTGTACTCGTCGATGGTCTTGGCGTTCTGCGCGTAGCAGTTGCCGACGTTGGAAATGCTGGATACGCCAAAGGCCAGCAGATCGAGTTCGGCCTGGGTGGAGTAGCCCTGGAAATTGCGGTGCAGCTTGCCCTCGCGCTGGGCGCGGGCGAGCTCGTCGCCCGGCTTGGCAAAGTGATCCATGCCGATATAGACATAACCCGCTTCTTCCAGCCGGCGGATGGCCAGACCCAGCAGGCCGAGCTTGACCTCGGCCGTAGGCAGATCTTCGGCGTTGATGCGGCGCTGCGGCTTGAAAATGTGCGGCAGATGCGCGTAGCTGTAGAGCGAGAGCCGGTCGGGCGAGATCTCGATCACCTGATCGAGGGTGCGGGCGAACGAATCGAGGTTCTGGAAGGGCAGGCCGTAGATCAGGTCGAGGCTGATGGAGCTAAAACCGTTGGCACGGGCGGCGTCGATCACCAGCCGGGTTTCTTCCACGCTCTGGATGCGATTGACCGCCTGCTGTACCTCCGGCGCGAAATCCTGCACGCCCACGCTCATGCGGTTGAAACCGAGTTGGGCGAGATGCGCCACGCGCGCCTCATTCACCTTGCGCGGGTCGATCTCGATGGAGAATTCGCCGCCGGGCTGCAGGTCGAAATGTTCGCGCGTCATGGCCATCAGCCGCGCGGCTTCCTCGTCATTCAGGAAGGTGGGCGTGCCGCCGCCCCAGTGAAGCTGGGTGACGGGCAGACGGGCTTGCAAGATGCTGGCGATCAGCCTCAACTCCTGTTCCACGCTGTCGAGATAGGGCGTGGAGCGGCCGTGATTCTTGGTGGGAATCTTGTTGCAGCCGCAGTAGTAGCACAGGGTCTCGCAGAACGGCACGTGGAAATACAGCGACACCGGCTCGTCGGGACGCTGGGCGCGGCGTCGCAATTCCTCGGCGTAGTCGCGCGCGCCGAAACCGGAATGCATGCGGTCGGCGGTAGGGTAGGAGGTGTAACGCGGGCCGGAGATGTCGAAACGCTGGAGCAGATCGGGCTGGAAGTCGAGAGATTGATTCATCATAATGATTGAATGTTTGCGCAAAGCCAGTAGGAAGGTTTTGATCTGACGCAACGGTTGGCGAGGCAGCGGCACAATTGCTGCGACGCAAAACCAACAGTTGCAGGCCAGGCTGGGGCGCCGCGCGTGGAAACAAGGGAGGAATGAACTATCCTGCGACGCGCATCTTCCGGCGTCGCGGGCCTGGCCTCGCGCAATTCCCATGCAGACAGAAACGCATTCCGCGACCGAACACAAATCTGGTATGGCGGCCCTCAGCCTCGGCGCCCTGGGCGTGGTGTACGGCGACATCGGCACCAGCCCGCTATACGCCTTCCAGACGGCCTTCAGCCCCGATCACGGCGTGCCCTACAGCCCGGACAACATTCTGGGCGTGCTGTCGCTGATCTTCTGGGCGCTCACCCTGATCGTGCTGGTGAAGTATGTGCTGCTGGTGCTGCGCGCCGACAACGATGGCGAGGGCGGCATTCTGGCGTTGATGGCGCTGGTCATGCGCCGCTATGCCAAAGGCACGCGCGGGCGCACCGTGGCCATCACCCTCGGGCTGGTGGGTGCGTCGATGTTTTATGGCGACAGCGTCATCACCCCGGCGATTTCGGTGCTCTCGGCGATGGAGGGCCTAAGTGTGGCCACGCCGATTTTCAATGACTGGATCGTGCCCATCACCGCGGGCATTCTGGTGGCGCTGTTCGTGGTGCAAAAGCACGGCACCGCGCTGGTCGGGCGCTTTTTCGGCCCCATCATGCTGTTGTGGTTCACCGCCATTGGCGTGCTAGGACTGGCGCAGATCGTGCAAAACCCCGCGGTGCTGCTGGCGATCAACCCGTATTACGGTGCGGAGCTGTTCGTGCGCGAACCCGGTGTGGCGCTCATTTTGCTGGGCGCGGTGTTTCTGGTGCTCACCGGCGGCGAGGCGCTGTATGCCGACATGGGGCATTTCGGCCGCAAGCCGATTCAGCTCGCCTGGATCAGTCTGGTGATGCCCGGGCTGGTGCTTAACTACTTCGGCCAGGGCGCGTTGGTGCTGGCGCACCCTGAAGCCACCAAGAATCCCTTTTTCTATCTGGCGCCCTCGTGGGCGCTGTGGCCCTTGTTGGCATTGGCGACTGCCGCCACCATCATCGCCTCGCAGGCAGTCATCACCGGCGCTTACTCCATCACCACGCAGGCGATCAAGCTGGGGTATCTGCCGCGCATGCGGGTGTTGTTCACCAATGAGAGCAATCAGGGTCAGATCTACGTGCCCTTCATCAACTGGCTGCTGCTGATCTTCGTGATTCTGCTGGTGCTGAGTTTCAAAACGGCGGAAAACCTCGCGGCGGCCTACGGCATCGCGGTGAACATCACCATGATCGTCACCACCGCGTTCTGCTGGATGATCGCGCAGCACCGCTGGGGTTGGAGCGCCCTGCGGGCCAATGCGGTGTTCGGCTTGTTCGCGCTGATCGACCTGGCTTTTCTGTCGTCCAACGCGCTGAAGATCGATCACGGCGGCTGGTTCCCACTGCTGTTCGGCGCCGTGGTCTACACCCTGCTGGCCACCTGGAAGCGCGGCCGCACCCTGCTGCGTCGCCAGCTCGAAGAACATGCGCTCAACCTGCAGGATTTCGTCGCCAGCCTGTCCACCTATCCGCCCACCCGGGTGGAAGGCACGGCCATCTACCTCACCCCCAGTGCGACCACCGTGCCGCACGCGCTGCTGCACAACCTCAAGCACAACAAGGTGCTGCACGAGCGGGTGATTTTTCTTTCGGCGCAGACCATGGATGTGCCGCATGTGAGCGCCGAACAGGGGGTCAAGCTCACGCCAATGGACGAGGGCATCTACCTACTGCACGTCGAGCTGGGCTTCCAGGACGAGCCCGATATTCAGCGCCTGCTCAAGGAATGCGAACGGCTCTACGGCCTGGAATTCCAGTTGATGGAAACCTCGTTCTTCCTCGCGCGGCAGACCATCATTCCGTCCAAGCTGCCTGGCATGGCGCTGTGGCGCGAAGTGCTGTTCTCATGGATGAGCCGCAACGCGCAGGATGCGTCGGACTACTTCCGCATCCCGCCCAACCGCGTGGTAGAGCTGGGCACGCAAGTCGAGATCTGAGAGGTTTGTCACGGTTTGGCCTGTGGCGTGAGGCCGCGCGGCAACGGTGCCCTTGTGCGGAGCGGTCGTCGTGCCGATGATGCAGGCATGGTTGATGCTTCATCGCCGTGACCCACTCCCAGGAGGATGCCATGCTTGCCGTAGCCGCCTATAAAACCGTGTTCGATGTCAGTGAAGTGGAGCGCAAGCTTCACGGCATCGGACAGGATGGAAACGAGCATCTGCGAGGCACCTACCAGCGCATGCTGGCCACGGGCGGCGAGCGCCTGGCGATCAAGCCGCAGGACGCGCCCGAGATGTCGCCGCTCTGCGCCGAGCTGCCCAATTTCGGCGCGCCGCTGCGCGACATCCAGCGCAGTCTGGCGCTGTGCGCCGACAGCCGTGATCCGGTGGAAATCATGCCCATGCTGCTGCTGGGCGACCCGGGCATCGGCAAGACCTATTTCGCCCGTCGCGTGTCGGCGCTGCTCGGCACCAGTTGTGCGGTGGCGCCGATGAATGCGCTCACGGCCGGGTGGATTCTGTCGGGCGCGTCATCGCAATGGAAGAATTCGCGCCCCGGCAAGGTGTTCGACACCCTGGTGGGCGGCGAATATGCCAACCCGGTACTGGTGATCGACGAGATCGACAAGGCCGCGGGCCACGCGCAGTACGACCCGCTGGGCGCGCTATACAGCCTGCTCGAAGCCGATACCGCGCGCACTTTCACCGACGAATTCGCCGAAGTGCCGATCGACTGCAGTAGCGTGATCTGGATTGCCACCGCCAACGATGCCAGCGGCATTCCCGAGCCCATCCTGAACCGGCTCAATGTTTACGACATCGCCGCGCCCGATGCCGAGGGCACACGCCAGATCGCCGCAACGCTCTACCGCGAGATTCGCAACAGCCACGATTGGGGCGCCACCTTTCCCGACCAGCCCGACGCCGACGTGCTCGACGTGCTGCAGCAGTGCAAGCCGCGCGAGCTGCGCCGCCTGTTGCTGAACGCGTTCGGCGCGGCCAAGCTCGACCACCGCACGACGCTGGCGCCGAAGGATTTCGACTTCGAGCGCCTGCATCGGCAGTCGCGCATCGGTTTCATGCATTGATACTCAAGCCAACAGCGGGCCGACAACTTGCTGCAGCCGCTCTTGCGTCCACGCCGGGTGCGGATCGTTCCAGCCGTTATCGGCCAGACGGCCGTCGCGGTCGATGACAAAGCTCACCGGAATCCGCCAGATGCGGCCGTAGCCGGGCATCCACGGGCTGGGCAGCAGCCCGACGGGGAAGGACAGCGTGGCAGCGACGGCGCGCACCTGCGCCAGCCGCTCGGGCCCGTCCAGGCAGAAGCCCAGCACCCGCAAGCCCTGCGCGGCGTGGTCTGCCGCATAGCGCGACAGCACGGGCAGCTCTGCTCGGCAGGGGTCGCACCAGGTCGCCCAGAACGTGAGGATGACGACCTCGCCGCGCAGCGCTGCGGTAGAGATTGTCTGCCCGTCCAGGGTCTGCAGCACCGCGACCGGTGCGGGCTGGCCGACGTGTAGGCCAGCCGCCCGGGCCGTCTGCGAGCCCATGCCGAGCAGGCTCACGCCAAGGTATGCGCCGCGTTGCAGCAGGGCGCGCCGGGACCATGCGGTCATCGTCTGACGGCTCAGTGCCGCATGCCGTGCATGTGATCCATGTCCATGCCCTTCATGTCCCCCGGGCCCGAGGCGGTGGGTTTGCGCACCTCGAATTCGGCGGTGACCGTCTGGCCATCCGAGAACTTGAGCGTGACCGGCACCTTCTGCCCCGGCTCGATCCCCGGCTTGGGCTGCATCAGCATGATGTGATAGTCGCCCGGGGTGAACGCCATGCTTTTGTGCGGGGCGATGGCGATGGCATCGACGTGCACCATATTCGACATGCCGTTCTTGTTGACCGTCTGGTGCAGCATGACCATGCCGTATTTCGGGCTGGACGCGCCGACGAGCTTGATCTCCTTGTCGGTATCGTTGGTGACCTTGGCATAGCCGCCCGCAGGCAGGTTGGCCGGAAGCCAGCGGATCCAGGCGTCGGTGACCTGGATGCCCGCGGCGCAGGCCGAGCCGAGCAGCCCCAGGCTGAGCGCGCCCGCGGCCAGGCCGCGCCGGGCGGTGCGAGAGAAAAAAGCGTTTGAACGCATGGTGAACTCCGTTTGCGAGTGAAAGAAAGCAGAGATAAGCAGAGATTAAAACGCGGTACTGATTCCCAGGCTGGCCGTCCAGTGCGGGAAGAGCTGATAGCCGTCGAGGCGGCTATATACCGGCAGTTGCACAAAGCCGTAGGCTTGCCAGCCCTTGACCAGTGTCGCCGATAGGCCGGGGCTGAGGTAGGCCACGGTGCCCGCAGTATCCGCGGTGTCGGCCAGTGCGCCCTGGTCGTGGCTTTTGTGCGTGATGTTCACCTGCACTTGCGGCACAAAATCGGGGCGCGCCTCATCGCGCAGGCCAAAGCTTAGGCTGGCGAGGTTGCCCGGCCGGTAGTCCTCGCCCGGGGTGTCGAGCTTGTGCGCCACCGCCGCCTGAAATTGGCCGCTGACGAAGGCGTCGAAGTCCTGGCTGATGGCCTGATAGGCGTAGGCGCCGACGATCAGATCGGTGCTGCCCGTGCCGGGCTGCAGACTGGTGTCCACCAGTTGCCCGGCACTCGGCCCGCTGGAAAAAGCAACCGGGCTGCGCCCTACCGTGCCCGTGCCGTCGGCGTTCGGCCCGCCGTAGCGGCCTGTAGGCAACTTCAGTCCGAGCTGCAGCCCGACGTTGTGCGTGGGCAGCAGCCCCTGGTAGCTGCCGATGAGCTTGACGTCGCCCAGGCCGCGCAGCGTGGCGCCGCTGAGGTTGCCTGCCGTGATCTGATCCGGCGTGGCTGCGCCATAGGTGCTGTGGCTGCGGTCGATGTAGGGAATCTGCAAGTTGACCGACCAGTCGGCATTCGGGCTGTACGTCAGCCCCAGGGTGGTGTAGCGGTTGATGGTGTCGCGCTCGACTTCCTGCCCCGCGGCGGGGTTGAGCGCGGCCACGCTCGCCGCCGACACGCTGTGCGTACCCGTGCGGAGCTGGCTCTGGTTGATGTAGTCGGTCTGCAGATTGACCCGCCAACCCGAGGCGGCGGAATAACCCATGGCGGCGTCGGTACTCAGACTGCAGCCGCAGGTGGCGCAGGCGTGCGCAGACAAGGGAAAAGCCAGCGCCATGGCGCTGCAGGCCAGGCTGGCTGCGCGCAGGGCGCGCCACTGGGGGGCGGGCAAGCGTCTTGCCCGTGGGGAATGTACGCAAAGCATCGGAGACTCCTGTAGGCCCGCAGGGGCGGGCGGGCGTGCATGCCGAGCGCCGCGTGTGGCGAAACGCGCGGCGCGACTTGGAAAGCGGGTCAGGAGAACCGGGGTGGAGCGCGGGGCTGTTGCGGGGAGTGGGGCGGCGCTGCCGCGTACGGCGCGGCCCGGTAGGCAGGGCATTGTGCGACCACACCTGCTTTGCTGGGCAGGGCCGATGTGTCGGGCGCGGGCAACGCAGCCTGGGCGGACGCCGTGACCGCGGCTGCCGGGTTGAGCAGGACCAGCAGGCTGTGCGCGTGCGGCTGCGACGGGCTGTGGCGCGCGGGCTGTGCGCTGCGCGCCGACGCATCGTGGTCGGCGGCTGCGCTCGCGCAATACGGCAGCGAGATCCAAACGGCGGCCGGCTGCTGCGCCAACGCCAGCGGCTGCAGCATGAGCGCCGCGAGCACCACCCAGATCAGATGGGAGGCGCGGCGCAGAGTGGAAAACAGACGCGGCAGAAAGCGCATGGCGGTGGAGTGTCTGCTTTGCATCTTACGCAAACAAGCGCCGTCGCTGGCGATTTTGCGTTTGCGCAATACATTGCGGCTGAAATCTGATTCGGCGCAGCAGCACCCGCGGCAGCCCCGTCAGGCAGGCAGGCTTCGCACCGCGCAGATCAGGCCACAGGCACCCACCCTGCAAGCCTTTACCATGCAAGGATGCAGACCGCCCACCCACCCGCCCCCAAGCCCTACACCCGCGCCGCCCAACTGCCTGCTCTGCTCAAGCAACGCATCGTCATCCTCGATGGCGCCATGGGCACCATGATCCAGCGCTTCAAACTCAGCGAAGCGCAGTATCGCGGCGAGCGCTTCAAAGATTGGCCGCGCGATGTGAAGGGCAATAACGAACTGCTCAGCCTGACGCAGCCGCAGATCATCCGCGACATTCACGAGGGCTATCTGGCCGCGGGCGCCGATCTGGTCGAGACCAATACGTTTGGTGCGACCACGGTGGCGCAGGACGATTACGGCATGGCCGAACTGGTGGACGAGATGAACGAAGCCTCGGCCCGGCTGGCGCGCGCGGCCTGCGACAAGTTCAGCACCCCGGACAAGCCGCGTTTCGTCGCGGGCGCTCTGGGCCCCACGCCCAAGACCGCGAGCATCAGCCCCGATGTCAACGACCCCGGTGCGCGCAATGTCGATTTCGAGACCCTGCGCGCAGCCTATGCCCAGCAGACCCGCGCCCTGATGCGCGGCGGCGCCGACGTCATTTTGGTGGAAACCATTTTCGACACCCTCAACGCCAAGGCGGCGCTGTTCGCCGTCGATGAAGTGTTTGAGCAAACCGGCGAGCGGCTGCCCATCATCATTAGTGGCACCGTGACCGACGCCTCCGGGCGCGTGCTGTCCGGCCAGACCGTGACCGCATTCTGGGCCAGCGTGCGCCACGCCCAGCCGCTGGCCATAGGGCTGAACTGCGCACTGGGCGCCGCCCTCATGCGGCCCTATCTGCAGGAACTCGCCAAGGCCGCGCCTGATACCTTCATCTCCTGCTACCCCAATGCCGGCCTGCCCAATCCGATGAGCGACACCGGCTTCGATGAAACGCCCGAAGTGACCTCGCGGCTGCTGCACGAGTTTGCGGCCGAAGGTCTGGTGAACATCGTCGGCGGCTGCTGTGGTACCACGCCCGAGCACATCGCCGCCATTCAATCGGCGGTGAAAGACGAAGCCCCGCGCGCGCGCCGCCGTGCCGGGTTCTATGCCGACGCGGACTGATTCACCTTTGCCCGGACTGATTCACCTTTGCCGTGACGGGCATTGCGCCGCAAGCAGCGTCTTGCCGGGCGTGCGGGCAAAATCGCGGCACCGTTCGAGCCCTAGAGGAGACATGAGATGCAGTTGCCCGATATCCGCGTTGGAGACCGCTGGGTGTTCGTCACCCGCACGCAGGAAGAAATCGAGCGTGGTGACGCCGGTCTGGTGCTGGCCAATCACGTCACGCAGATCGGGCCGAATGGCGAGGTGCATGTCGAAGTGCAGCGTACCAACAAGGCCGACGCGCCGGTGCTGAAAAACATCTATTCCAAGCAGTTCGACCTGCTCTCACGCGAAATCGTGCCGGGCGAGGCGATTAAGTACAGCCCGGCGTTTCCGCAGTTCGACTTTCCGCTGAGCGTGGGCAAGAACTGGAAAGACACCATCACCCAGAGCCAGCCCGATTGGGAACTGCACACCCGGCTGGGCGTGAGTGTGAGCGTGGAGGCCGAGCAGACCATTACCGTGCCCGCGGGCACTTTTCACGCCATTCGCCTGCAAGGGCACTACACCGCCGCGCAGGCCACGGTGATGACGCACTACTGGTACGCGCCGGCCGCCGGGCGCGCGGTCAAGGGCATCGAGGACACGCTGTCGATCAACGGTGTGCGCACGAGGTTGATTTACGAGCTGCAGTCGCTCAATCGGCTGCGGGGTTGAGGTTGAGCTGACCCAGTGCCCGAGCCTTCAGCCCCAGGGCACGGAAGTAGAGTTTTTGCGTGACAGTTCGCGGACGG
This sequence comes from Thiomonas arsenitoxydans, assembly GCF_000253115.1. Lineage (NCBI taxonomy): Bacteria > Pseudomonadati > Pseudomonadota > Betaproteobacteria > Burkholderiales > Thiomonas > Thiomonas arsenitoxydans. The sequence continues at coordinate 3,692,155 of NC_014145.1, read as the reverse complement.
GCAAACTGCAGAATCCACGCGGTTCTCCCTTCTGGTGATGTGTTGGGCCCGCTGGCGTGCAGCAGGTGAGGGTGGTGCGCGATGGCGCCTCCTGCCTGAATGGGTACGTCCACAGCGGTGCTCTGGTCGAAGCCGCTGGCCATTACGTAGTGGGTATTGCGTTCACCGGGGATGGTGTCGTGCGGATAGCGCTGGCCGCCGTGCGTGTTGGGAACGTAGCGCATGGCGCCTCCGTGAAGCGCCACGTCGGCCATCGGAATCCAGAAATGCACACGGTGCTTGCAGCGCCAGGGCTCGACTTTTTCGTAATAGCAGTCCTGATGCCAGAAGGTGCCAGTGCCCACGCCCCCAGGCTTGCGGATGACATGCTCGAATACGCATTCCACCGGCATGTTCAGCAATTGACTGGCAAAGCACTCACAGCGTCGGTACACCTCGGTGAAGAGCAGCCGCGGTTCGCGCTCTGTCGTGCGTAGGATTTCTACTGAGGTGGCCTGACCGTCGCGCTGCTGTGTCCAGTCGTCGGGCCGAGCGGCCTGATGCGCAATGTAGAGGCCGTCTAGCAGACGCTCTACCTCAGTCACGGCGTTGCGGGGAAACAGCCCGGGCAGCGGCACGAAGCCGTCGCGCTGCCAACGGTTGCGTTCATCAGGAGTGGGCGCGCGGCTCGAGATGGCGTCGGTTGTCATGCACTCTCCTGAGACCACAATTTGGAGGCCTCTGCGTGTGAGCCAAGATAGTGTGCACTTAGCAAATTCCGAACCCGGTTTGTCGCGACGCTAGGCGGCTGTCACCCTGCGAATGCTGCACTGCAGCAGTGCGATGATGCGCGGCACCGGGGTGCCGGCGCACCGCTACGGTGCGCAACTGCAATGCAAATTACTTCGGCAGGCCGATTTCGGCAGTGCTTCCGTCTGCGTGTTACCGAGCTGCCCGCATGCCCGGCTCCTGTTCGGCCATTGGGCAGATTCCCGCGTTTCATGGGGGCGCTTTGCACCCAGCCGACTCGATGGCCTGGGAATTGCATGAGCGATGGTGAAAACGTCGCATCTGCGGTCGCATCGGCAAGAAATTGCGCCGGCGGCTAGGCATAGGCGACCGGTACGTTCGACGCAGTCCCGGTCGGGCGCATTGTCATACTCAGCGAGGGGTCGAATCATGGTGCGTGGGGCAGTGCAGTCCTCTTACGACAACGCTGAAATCCTGCTGCGTGCGGTCGATGTGTTATTCATTGGCGGGCTGCTGTACGGCAGCATGCTGCTGGTCGGCAGTGTTGCGCCCGACCACACCTTTTTATTGATGACTACTGCGTTGCTGTACTTCCAAATCAGCGCGCGGTTCTGGAATCTATACGGTTCGTGGCAACTTCTGCCGCTGCGCGAGGAGATGCGGCAGCTCGCCATCGTCTGGCTCGCTGTGCTATCGGCGCTGTTGATCACGGGTTTTGCGTTGCATGTCACCTCTGACTATTCGCGGCTCGCGCTGGGCACCTGGTCTCTGAGCGTGCCAGCCTGCATGCTGGGGCTGCGTGCCTATCTGCGCCATCATGTCGAGCGAAATGCGCGTAAGGGGATCGACATTCGCATCCTCGCCTTCATCGGCGCCAACCGCACGGCAGAGCGCATCGCGCGGCACTTTCACAGCCGCTTGTGGTCCGGGTTGCGGGTTGCGGGCGTGTACGACGACCGCGCTGTCAAGCGGCTGAACTTGCAAAGCCTTTCGCTGGTGGGCAGCATCGACGATCTAGTGCGCGACGCCCGCGAGGGCAAGGTGGACTTCGTGTTCATCACTCTACCGATCTGCGCCGAGCACCGGATCGACCAGATTGTGCGCGACCTCGCCGACACCACAGCCTCGGTATTCATCGTGCCTGATGCCTACATTTTCGAGCGCAACCATGCCAACTGGCGCGAGGTGGCAGGCCACCCCATCATCAGCGTGTACGACACGCCGTTTTTCGGCATCAGCGGACTGCTCAAGCGCCTCGAAGACGTGGTCGTCTCCAGCCTCATCCTGTTGCTGATTAGCCCTTTGTTGCTAGCCATCGCAGTCGCTGTGCGCGTGACCTCGCCCGGCCCGACAATCTTCCGCCAGCGGCGCTACGGGCTCAATGGCCAAGTGGTGGAGGTTTGGAAGTTCCGCAGCATGACCGTGACGGAAAACGGTGACACCGTGGTGCAAGCCACCCGCGGCGACCTCCGCGTCACTCCGCTGGGGGCCTTCCTTCGGCGCACTTCACTCGATGAGCTGCCGCAGTTCTTCAATGTGCTGCAGGGGCAGATGTCCATCGTCGGCCCCCGGCCGCACGCGGTGGCGCACAACGAGCAGTACCGCGCGCTGATCCACGGCTACATGCTGCGCCACAAGGTCAAGCCAGGCATCACTGGCTGGGCGCAAATCAACGGATGGCGCGGCGAAACCGACAGCGTGGACAAGATGGAGAAGCGCGTGGAGTACGACATGCACTACATCCGCAACTGGTCTCTGGGTATGGACCTGCGCATCATCATCGCGACGGCCTTCAAAGGGTTCCGCGGTCAGAACGCCTACTGAGGACATCGTGGCCACCTTTGACATCCTGCTACCGGTGAAAAATGGCGCGGCCTATCTGGCCGAGGCGATCGATAGCATCCGCGCCCAGACCGTTGCCGACTGGCGCCTGCTCGTCCTCGACCACGGCTCTACCGATCACACTCTGGAGATCGCCCAGTCCCGCGCGCTGATCGATCCCCGCATCCGCATCCACTGCCTGCCAGATGCCCGCGGCCTGTCCGGCCTGCTCAACGCCGGACTGGCGCTGTGCGACGCGAAGTACGTGGTGCGCCACGACGCCGATGACATCGCGCTGCCCGAGCGTCTGCGCCATACTCTGGCGGGTTTTGCCGCGCACCCCGAAGTGGTGGTGGTGGGCGGGCAGCTCACCAATTTTGATGACCAGGGGCGCACCCTGGGCCAGCACCCGCTGCCGCTTGAGCCTGGCCGCATCGCCGCTGCCATGCTGTTCTGCAACCCAGTGGCGCACCCAACCGTGGCCATGCGGCTCGACCGGCTGCATGCGCTGGGTGCGCGCTACGGCGTGGAATTCGGCAACGGACAGCCGCCGCGGCCGGTGGCGGAATTCGAGAATCTGGTCGAGGACTATTTCCTGTTCGGCCAGCTTGCCCTGCTTGGCATGGTGGCCAACGTGCCGCAACGGCTGATCCGCTACCGCGTGCACCCCGGCGGTGTGGGCCGCAAAAAATTCGTGGCTCAGATGGCGGCCTCACAAAGCGTCTCTAGGCATCTGGCTGCGCGACTGAGCCATATGGTTGGTGCCGAAACCTTCGACCCCACGCCCTTCTGCAACCATGGCGGGATATTGTTCGACTTGGGCGCCCGCACCAACTACAGCGAGGAGTTCAGCGCCCTGCGGGCCGCCCTGCTGCGCATGGACGCGGAGCCCGCGCAGATTCAGCGCGAACTGCGCTATCGCAGCATTCTGGTCAACCGCAACCGCGCCGCCCTGCTGGCCCGATACGCCCTGTTTCGCGCCAGTCACCGCCCGTTGATGAACGAGCACACCACCGTCAAGCTCCACCTTCTTGGCCGCAAAGGTCCGCAGGCGCAACTGAGTCCCGCGCTGGCCGCGGCCTGATCCCACGGAGCCGCTCATGGACATCGCCTACCTCATCCTCGCGCACGATCAGCCCGCGCATCTGCGTGCCTTGATCGACCGCCTGTCCACGCCGGACAGCCATTTCTACGTCCATATCGACAAAAAATCTCGGCTTACCGACTTCAGCCTGCCGGATGCCCCGCGCGTGCATATCCTGCAAGACCGTGCGCGGGTGTTCTGGGGCGACTACTCCCAGGTCGATGCCATTGTGCTGCTGATGCGCGCCGCGCTGGCGCAGCCCGGACAGACACCCCCGCGTTTCGTGCTGCTCAGCGGCGCGGACTATCCGGTGCGCAGCAACGCCTTCATCCACCAATTTTTCCAGGGCCATGCGGATCTGGAATTCATCAATCTGACGTCCATGCCGTCGTTGGATGAATCGAAGCCCCTGTCTCGGTTGACGACCTATCAGCCGCAGAAGACGTCCTCTCGTGTCATTAACCGGCTGATGCACAGCGCCCAAGGAATGGGGTTGCTTCCCCGGCGACGGGATTTCGGGCCCGTTCTCGGCAAGATGCAACCTTACGGCGGGTCAACGTGGTGGGCCTTGACCCGCTCTGCTGTGGCGCATGTTCTTGAATTCATGGACGAGCATCCCGCCTATGTCGATTTCTACCGCAACACTATCTGTCCGGACGAGTCGTGTTTCCACACCATTCTGGGAAATTCGTCCCTCTCAGCGGCCATTCGGCCCTGCCTGACCTACACCGACTGGAGCACACGGCGCCATCGCCCTGAACCGTTGACCCTGGCGCATGCCGAATTCCTGACGCGACACCCTGAGCGCCATCCGAGCAAGACCTGTCCGCAGGCTCAACCCTTTCTTTTTGCGCGCAAATTCGGCGTCGAATCGCGAGAACTGCTGCATTTGCTTGATGCCAAGCTCGATAGCGAAATCGCATCTTCGCTGCGAGACACCCCCCAGCCCCGCCCGGTCCCCGCCCTGATGGGCTGAACAGCAGCCGATACGGAGCCTCCCGACCATGGAACTCTATGCTTATCGCGGCGCCAGTCCGAACTTCGGTGACGAGCTGAACCATTGGCTCTGGCCGCGCTTGCTCGGCGAGGTGTTCGACGGCACAGGCGACCTGTTCATCGGCATCGGCTCCACCATCATGACGGGCTTCAGTCCGAAGCGTCGCAAGGTGGTGTTCGGCGCTGGGTATGGCGGCTACACAGAACCGCCTGAACTGGATGCATTGTGGGACGTGTATTTCGTGCGCGGCAAGCTCAGCGCCACCGCGCTGGGCCTGGATGAGGACAAGGCCATCGGCGATGCCGGCATTCTGATCCGCAGTCTGGGCATTGTCCGGCAGGCTGTACCGGGTTCGGTCGCTTTCATGCCTCATTGGGAAAGTGTCTGGCCGGGGCGATGGGAGCAGGCTTGCCGCCTGGCCGATGTGCAGTTCATCGACCCAACGGCGCCAGTGGACACGGTGCTGGCAGCGATTGCGGGCGCCGAATTGCTGCTGACCGAGGCCATGCATGGCGCCATCATTGCCGACAGTCTGCGCACGCCCTGGGTTGCGGCCTCGCCTGAACCGAAGCACCGTATGAAGTGGAACGATTGGGGATCGGTCCTCGGCCTGCACATCGACTGGGCGCATCTGCCGCGCAGTTCGTGGCTCGAACAGGCGCAACGGATTGCGCCGCGGGGCAGCGTGCTGGCCGGTCAGTTGTCGGCGCGCCGTCGCGCCACGTCCACCTTGCGCGATCTCACGCCGACATGGTGGGTCGAACGTGCGGCCCATCACCTGCACAAGCTGGCAACGACGCATTCACCCCGGCTCAGCAGTGACGCTGCTCTGGACACGGCGCATGCGCGCATGCGGGAGCAGCTCGGTCATTTCGTGCGACGTGAGGGCATCGGCCGCGTGCTGGTGTGACACCATGGACGCCAGCACACGCAATCCCCTCGGAGCCGAGATGCGCTCTGAGCCCAATGCGCCCTTCTTCAATGCGCATTGGGCCGGGGCCGAAGTCATCGAGATCAGCGTGGTGATCTGCACCCGTAACCGGGCAAGGCAGCTCCACGCTTGCCTCGAGCGCTTTGAACGCCAGCGCACGACCGTGCGCTGGGAACTGCTGATCGTCGACAACGCCTCGACCGACGACACCCGCGCCGTCGCCGACGCCTTCATCGAGGGACTTGACGTGCCCGCCGGCACCCTGTTCGAGGGCGCGCGCGGCAACGGCGCCGGGCGCAATGCTGCGCTGCCTTGGGCGCGCGGCGCGGTCATCGGCTTCACCGATGACGACTGCTACGTTGCAGACGACTATGTGGAGCAACTTGCTCGTACCTTTCGCGAACATCCGGTGGACTACATCGCCGGGCGCATCTTGCTGTTCGACCCGGACGACGCGCCGGTGACCATCGCTGAGTCCACCATCCCGTTTGATGTACCGGGTAACCGCCCGGTGCCCGGCGCCTTCGTTCAGGGCGCCAATATGGCCTTCCGCCGTGAGCCTTTGCTCCGCCAGGGGGGGTTCGACCCGGTGTTCGGCGCCGGCGCACGCTTTGCAGGGGAGGACTGGGAAGTTGCCATGCGGGTGAGCGATGCCGGCGGCGCCGGCCGCTATGAGCCCAACGTGCTGGTCTGGCATCACCACGGTCGCAAGGCCCCAGACGTGCCCGCGCTGTGGCGCTTCTATCTCATTGGAGAAGGCGCGATGTACGCCAAGACCCTCCTGCACAGCCGTTTCAAATGGGCCGCCTTCAAGATGCTGCTGATCGCGCTGCGAGCGCAGTACACCTGGCGTCCAACTCGGCCCTTCTTCTTTCTCGTGCGCGGCTTCGTGCAATACCTGGCTCTGCAGATGCGGCTTGGCCGCCGTGCGCGTTCCGGCGCCGCCATGTCATGAGCAACAATCCGCCCAACCTGAAGGAGCAGGCCTACTCTGCCGTGCGCTGGACTGCGGTGTCAGCGGCCACCGGGGCCCTCGTGCAACTGCTGCAGGTGGTGATGCTCACCCGCATCCTCACCCCGGCGGATTACGGCATCATGGCCATCGTTGCCGCAGTGCTGACCTTCCCTTGGGTACTCAACGGCACAGGGCTCAACAGTGCCTTCATCCACCGTCGCGACGTCACCGAGGGCGAGCGCTCCAGCTTGTTCTGGGCTGGGGTGTTGTTCGCGCTGTTTCTGGGCGCGGTGGTGCTGGCGCTCGCGCCGTTGATCGCCTGGCTGTATGGCGACGCGCGGCTGCTTCCTCTGCTGGCGCTGTCATCGGCCACCTTTCTGGTCAGCGGCGTGGGCGCGCAGTTTCGTATGAACGCCGAAAAGCACCTGCGCTTCAAGCCCATGGCGGTGATTGAAACCCTCGCTGCAGCGGCCAGCATGGCCGTGGCTGTGCTCGCGGCGTTGAACGGCGCCGGGCCCTACACCTTGGTGTGGTCCAGTCTCACCGGTGCGGTGGTCAACAGCGGGTTGGCGTGGCGCTACCTCTCGGCCGACTGGACGCCACGCTGGCACCTGTCTTGGGCGGAGCTAAAGCCCTATGTGCATTTCGGCCTGGCTGCGGTGTCCAGTGCGCTGATCAGCAACCTCAACCGCAGCCTGGACGTGATGATGCTGGGCAAGTTCGTCGCCCCCGCTGATCTCGGTCTATACAGCGTGCCGCGCAATTTCATGAACCAGATGCAGACCTTCGTCAACCCGATCCTGTCGCGGGTGGGGTTTCCGCTGATCGCCAGCGTGCAGGCTGAGCGCGCCCGCGTGCGCGCCATCACCCTGTCCACCCTCAATTTGGTGGGCGCCCTCAACGCTCCGGTTTATGTCGGTATGGCGTTGTTCGCCGATCCGCTGGTGCGAGTTCTGTTTGGCGGCGAATGGCATGGCACCGGGCATTTGCTCGCCATTCTGGCGGTGGTGGGCTATGTGCGCGCGATGTTTAGCCCTATCCGTGATCTGATTCTGGGCGTAGGCCAGGCCGGGCGTGAGCTGCGTTGGAACCTGGGCATCCTGGCGGTTGTCTTGCCCGCCATCGTCGTTGGGGCGCAATTCGGGCCGCAATGGCTGGCGCTGTTGCTTGCAGCGGCCACGCTGGGTTTGCTGGTGCCGGCATGGATGGCTATCTACCATCCGCTGGCAGATATTGCCGCAGGCGAGTTCGCAATGCTGGTGTTGCGCCCGGTGGGACTGGCGGCGCTGAGCATGGTTCCCGCGCTGCTGCTGGCGCAGCAGGTTGGTCCGCCGCTGTTGCAGTTGCTGGTGGGTGCGGTGGTTACCACCCCGCTTTACCTACTGCTCAATCTGCTGGCAAACCGCTTTTTCGTTGATGCCTTGTTGCGGCTGCTGCTGCCCCGCCGTGCTACGGCGGACACACCGGCATGAACAATCCAGCCCGCCAGCATCCCAGTGCAGTACTGCGTCCACCGGTCGTTTCCGCAGCGCTGGTGCTGTTGGTCATGGGCGCCGCGCAAGCTGCTGAGTTCCCGCCGCCCTGGACGCCAGAGACTCCGGGGCTCCATCCGGTGCTGCAACTGCAGCACACCTGCAGCAGCAATCTGTTCGGCCTGAGTAGTGGTGCTGCGGCACAAGCGAAGTTTGGAGACGCGCAACTGTCCGATTGCTGGAGCGCCGCGCAGGCCGGGGTGCGCTATGACGACGATGGCGTCGTCGGCCGTCTGCACGGCCACGCGATCATCGGACGAACGCGATACCAGCATTACCACGGCCTGGACTACACCGGCCACGACGTGGCGCTGGGCTACGAACTGAACCACACGCCAAAGTGGAATCTCTACCTCGGCGCCAGCGACACGGCGACGCTGCAGAACCTCCTGATCTTCCAGGCCCCGCTGAGCGATGTGGTGCGCCAGCAGGTACTCAGCGCGGGAGGGGCGCGCCAGTTGTATGGGCGTCTGGACGGTACGCTGGATGCAGCGTGGATTCGCGTGCGCAACGGCACCGCCAGTCAGCGGCCCTATGACATGAACATTGCCCAGATGCGTGCCGGACCGCGCTACACCAGTGCGGCGGGCAACACCCTGGCATTCACCTTGGGCATGCAGCAGGGCCGTTATCCCAACGCCGCGCTGCAGGTCGGCGGCACGCCCCCGGCCAACTATCGCCAGATCGACGGCACAGCACGCTTCATTTGGTCAGACGGTGCGTTCTGGCAGTTGGGCGGCTCGGCCGGTTATCTGCGCTATCGCTCCGATGGGCTGGCCGCGCGCGACTTCAGCGGCGTGATCGCCGACATCGCTGTCAAGCGCGCCCTGACCGTGGACACCACGCTGCAGGGTGCGCTCTACCGAAGGTTGGTGCCCTACAACACGCTGACCACTAGCTACCAGGTGCTCACCGGGGCGTTGATCGGTCTGTCCTGGCAGCTCAACGCCACCACGCGGTTGCAGGCCGATTACCGGCGAGAGCAGGCCACCTACCCCGGTACGCCACGGCGCGATCACATTCACGCCACCGACTTCGTGGCCAGCTACCAGCCGCGCCCGGGCACGCAACTTGCTCTGCGTTATGCACTGAACAACCAGACTTCTACCGCCGCCAATAGCAGCTATTCCAGCCACGATCTGAGCCTCGTCCTCAAGCAAGCTTTTTGACCCATTCTGATCTAACCCGCTACGGAGACCGAACCGCCATGCGCTTCCGCCCTTTGTTCGCTCTGTTCATCGCTCTGATCGTCCTGCTTGCCGCGCGCGCGCAGGCTGGTGAGTATCTGCTTGGCCCCGGAGACATTGTCAGCGTGACCGTTTACGGCCACCCCGAACTGCAGGTGCCCGCGGTGCAGGTGGATGCGCAGGGTCAAGTGGTGCTGCCGCTATTGGGCTATGTGCCGGTGGGCGGTCTGAGTGCCACGGCGGCGAGCAAGGCGGTGGCGGCACGCCTGAAGGAGGGCGGCTTCATCCTCAAGCCCTACGTCAACCTACTGGTGGACAAATACTTCAGCCAGCAGGCCGTGGTGCTCGGCGCCGTGAACAAGCCAGGCAAGTTTGTGCTCGATAGTGGCAGCCGCGTCACCGATCTGCTGGCGCAGGCCGGAGGCATCGGCCCGACCGGGGCGGACAGCGTCATCCTGCAGCGCTCGCAAGATGGCAAGCGCACCGACACCACGATCCGCCTTGACGCCCTGTTTGCAGGGGGCTCTGCGCCCGACCCGGTGGTCAGCGCGGGTGATGTGCTCTACGTCCCGCAGGCGCCAGTGTTCTACATCGAAGGCGAGGTCAACAAACCCGGGGCCTACCGCCTGGCGCCAGGCATGACGCTGCTGCAGGCCGTGGCGCTGGGCGGCGGGCTCACGCGCCGTGGCACGCTCAGCGGCGCTTCCATTCACCGCGCCGGCGAAGGCGACAAGACAGCGGTGCAGCGCGGCGCCGGTGCCGATACGCCGATCCGCGCAGACGACGTGATCGACATCGGGCAAAGCCTGTTTTAGGAGCTGTCATGGACCTTCAGGGATTGATGCTTACCTTGCGTGCACGCTGGCTGGTCATCGCCGCGTTAGCCTTCATTGCGGCGACCACGGCCGGCGTCACCACGAAGCTGCTGCCAAAGCATTACGTCGCTACTGCGCAAGTCGTGGTCAACAGCCAGTACGTCAACCCTGTCACCGGGGCGCAGATGCAGGGCATGCTGATTCCAGCCTATCTCAACACCCAGACCATGATCTTGACCAACCGAACAACCGCGCTTCAGGTGGTCGACGCCCTGCACCTCGCAGATGATCCAAGCTGGAAGGCGCAGTACGCCGCAGTGGCCGCCAAGCTCACGCCTGGAGCGGGCAGCCTGCGCGAGTGGATCGCGCAAAGCCTGCTGTCCAAGTTCAAAGTGGGCGCCACCGACCGAGACAACATTATCTCGATGAGCTACACGGCGGGTCAGCCTGAGCAGGCTGCGCGTGTGGCCAATGCCTTCCTCGATGCCTATCTGCAGACTAATCTGGCGCTGCGCACCCAGCCAGCCGAACGCACCGCTCAGTGGTATGCGGCGCAGCTCAAGGCGCAGCAGGCCGAGGCCGAGCGGGCGCAGGCACGGCTGGTGGCGTATCAGAAACAGCACGGTGTCCTCCTCACCGAACAAGACCCGCAGGCGGCGGCGCCGCTGCAGGCGCTGGCCGCGCAGCAGGCAGCCGCCGCGGCGCTGAACTATGCCGACACATCGCGCGCCCAGATCGCCGCCAACAGTAGCGCCGAAATCATGCGTGACCCAGTGGTGCAGTCGCTCAAGACTAGTCTGGCACTGGCGCAGGCCCGGCTCAGCCAGCTCGCACAAACCGAAGGTCCGAATAACCCGCAATACATCGCAGCGCGAGCCGAGGCCTCCAGCCTGCAGTCCAAGCTGGAGCAGCAGATTGCCACCATGCAAAGCACGGTGCAAAGCACCGCGCAGGTCTCGCGCCAGAGCATGGCCGACATGCAGGCTGCGGTGCGTGCGCAGCAGCAGCGCCTCATCTCCGACAACACCCTCAAGGCGGAAGGCCAGTTCCTGGTGCAGCAGGCCGCCAACGCGCAGAAGCTGTACGACGCGACACTGCGCAGCTACCAACAAAGCCAAATGCTGTCCAAGTCGGACCAGACCGATATCACCGTGTTGAGCCGTGCCGTGCCGCCTCTTGCTCCATCGGGACCGCGCGCCTTGATCAGCGTGGCGCTGGGCGCGGCGCTCGGCCTCATTCTCGGCATTTCCCTGGCTCTGCTGCTGGAACAGTTGCAACGCAGGGTGCGATCGATGCAGGAAGTCATCGACCTCACCGGCGCCCCGCTGTTAGGCGCCGTGCAGATCCGCCCCCTTTTGCTGCGCTGATGGGCTCCGCCATGGACATTCCCGCTCGTGTCGATCCGATTCCGGTGCGTCTGGCCCGGCGCGCAGATGTGCGCGAACTGGAGGGCACGCTGCTGCGTGCCGCCCCGCCCGCTGGTGCCGTCCCACGGCCTGAGCTTCCCGCCGATCCCTCGCGCGACCTCAAGCTCGGCCAGCTCCTGCTCGATTCAGGCAAGCTCAGCGCGGCAGATGCCGAGCGCGTGCTGCGACTGCAGAAAGCCGAGAACCTGCGTTTCGGCGACGCCGCAGTTCGCCTCGGCCTGGTGAGCGAGCAGGACATCCTCCTCGCCCTGGCCCGGCAGTTTGACTACCCCTACCTAGCCCCCGGGGCCAGCGGATTCAGCGATGAACTGGTGGCCGCGTATCAGCCGTTCACGCCCCAGGTCGAGCAATTGCGCGCGCTGCGCAGCCAGCTCATGCTGCGCTGGTTTGGCACCGGGCAGCGTTGCCTGGCGCTAGTCGGAACCGGATCGTCGGGGACGATGAGCAATCTCGCCGCCAATCTGGCCGTTGTCTTTTCCCAGCTGGGTGAGCGCACCCTGCTGATCGACGCCAACCTGCGTCGCCCCCTGTTGCAGGGCTTGTTCAACCTGCCAGCGCGGGCCGGCCTGTCAGATGTGCTGATCGGGCGTGCCGACGCCACGGCCGCCGTGCGCATCGGGCCGTTGCTCGGGCTCACGGTGCTGGGTGCGGGCACACAACCGCCCAACCCCGCCGAGTTGCTGGCGCGGCCGAGCTTTTTCAGCCTGTTGAGGCAGAGCGCCGAGCAATTCGATGTCGTTCTGGTCAACACCGCCCCCGGCAATCTCGCCGAGATATTGCCCGTCTGCGCCGCAACTGAAGGAGCCCTGCTCATGGTTGATCAGCACCTCAGCAGCGCCGCAGAAGTGCGCGGCACGGCGACGGCCCTTCACAATGCGGGCCTGACTCTGGTGGGCGGCGTGCTCAACCAGCGCTGAGCCGATTGGCAGACCATGACACTGCCCTTCGATTTCACCGCCGCCAGCCGCCAGCGCGCGCTGATGGCGTTGACCATTCTGGGGGGAATCGCCCTGGCGCTGCTGGCGGGTTTTGCCGCTGCCAAGCTCGCACTGGACGACCGCGGGCACAAGGCGCTGATGATTGCATTGCCCGCGGCCTTCATCCTCGGGCTGCTGTTCGTTTATGCGCGCGAAACCCTGCTGCTGCTCATCATCCTGTTCCGCGCCAACCTCGACCCGATGCTCAATATGACCAAGATCGGTGGCGGCGGCGCAGCCATCGGTCTGGGCGGTCTGCTCAACGGCCTCATCATCGGCCTCATCGCCGTGGAGCTATTCAACCGCCGCCGCATTCCGGTGATGCGGCTGATGGGGCAGACCTGGCTGCCACTGCTCATCGTCATGGTCGGGACGCTCGCCATCACGCCGCGGCTGGTGCCAGGCATCAAGAACGACCTCGCTCTCCTGTCCAACGCCGCCATCTTCCTGCTCGCCTTTGTGTATGTGCGCGACAAGGCCAGCCACGACCTTTGGATACGGGCCGTGCTGCTCTCGAGCATTGGCCCCCTGCTCTACGGCTTCTACCAAATCGCCACCCACCAGGGCTTTTACGACGCCGAGGTGGGGATGCGTATCGACAGCACCTTTTCCCACCCCAACATCTTTGCCTTCTATCTGGTACTCCAGATTTCGCTGCTGTTCGTGGTGTGGCGCGGCGGTCTCCTGACCGTCGGCCTACGAGTGCGCCGGTTGCTGCCGCTCTACATCTTGCTGCTGCTGTTCCTGCTGGTGACCACCAAGACACGCAGCGCCTGGGGCGCGATGGCGTTCTTCTTCCTTGCCTACAGCCTGGTGATGGAGCGCAAGCTGTTGCCGCTGCTGATTCTGGCCGGATTGGCCTCTTTGTTGCTGCCCGAAGTCCGCGAGCGCATCTCCGAGCTGAACACCGGCAACAGCGGCATGTATTACCAGCCGCTCAACTCCTTCGCATGGCGCAAGGAGATGTGGGCAGCCGCGCTGCACTTCATGCAGCCGCAGCACTACCTGTTCGGCTACGGCAAGGAGTCCTATGAGTTCTACTCGCGGCTGTTCTACCCCTTGGCCAACGGTGTAGGCCCACCCGCACACAACGTCTACATGCAGGTGTTCTTCGACGGCGGACTAGCGGGGCTGGCTGGCTTCGTCTGGTTGCTGATTGGCACGGGCGCGCTCGCTGCAAGCGTGCGCAAGACGGATCGCGTGGAGGGATTTTTACTGCTGATGCTGGTGCTGGAGTTCGCGCTGGTCTCGGTCTCGGACAACATGCTCGACTACCTGGTCTACAACTGGTATCTGTGGTTTGTCCTCGGCGCCGGAATCAGCCTGCATTTCCATCGCACCGCGCAAGCTGCAACCACGCAACCGATCAAACGCATGTCGACATTCGAGCGATCCGCGTTTGACCCCATGATGCGGTGGAGGCGGTGATGCGGCGCAAACACGACCCCGACTGGCAGCAGGACCTGCTGCGGCTTGGCATGGCGCGGCCGTTCTTCAAGGAGCAATCCATCTGGGCAATCTGGGTGTATCGCTACGGCCGCCGGGTGGACGCGCTGCCGCACGGCTTGGGCAAGCGCATCCGAACCCATCTCTATTGGCTGATGTTCCGCTTTGTCGAAACCTGGACCGGCATCAGTCTGCCGAAAGAAGCGGTGATTGGCGGCGGTCTGCGCATCTTCCATTTCGGCGGCATCTTCATTCACCCCGGTGTCAGGATGGGGCGGGCGTGCACCTTGCGGCAGGGCGTGACCATCGGCAACAAGACCGAGGGCGGGCCCGTGCCTGTGCTGGAAGACGATGTGGAACTGGGCGCCTACGCGCAGGTGCTCGGGGGCGTTGTGCTCCACTCGGGCTGCCGGGTGGGGGCGATGTCAGTCGTGCTGCACGATGTGGCCGCGGGCGTGACGGTGGCCGGCGTACCGGCCCGGCCTCTGCACGCGCGTACACACAGTCTTGTGGTGGTGCCAACGCCGTTAATGCGGCAGACGGATGTGTGAAATGAGCGATCTGGCCATGCAAGCTGAAATGCGAGCCGTCACGATGAGGCCGGGAATGAAGGTGGCCTATTTCATCAACCAGTACCCCAAGGTCAGCCACACCTTCATCCGGCGCGAGATTCAGGCGCTGGAACGGCAAGGAATTTCGGTGCAGCGCATCGCCTTGCGCGGCTGGGATGCCGAACTGGTGGATGCTGCGGATCGCGTGGAGCGAAGCCAGACCCAGTACATACTGCAGCGAGGATTGCGTGGACTGACGGGGCCCTTGTTCAAGAGTTTGCTGCGGCACCCCGTGGGCATGCTTCGCGCCCTGGCATGGGCAGGGCGCATGTCCAGGCTGAATGAGCGGGGCCTTCCCTACCATTTGATCTATCTCGTCGAAGCCTGCCAGCTCGTGCTTTGGGTGAAGGCGGCCGGAGCGACGCATATTCATGCGCATTTCGGAACCAACTCCGCTGAGGTGGTTTTTCTGGCGCGGCTGCTGGGCGGCCCGGCCTACAGTTTCACGGTGCACGGGCCGGAGGAGTTCGACAAGCCGCTGGGGATTCATCTGAAAGAGAAGATTGAGCACAGTGATTTTGTCGTGGCGATCAGTTCGTTCTGTCGCAGCCAGTTGTTTCGCTGGGTCGGTTCGCGTCATTGGGACAAGGTTCACGTCGTGCGCTGCGGCATCGAAACGAGCTTTCACGGCGGCCAGGCGAATCGATGCAACACCGGTCGGCAACTGGTCTGTGTAGGCAGGTTGAGTGAGCAGAAAGGGCACCTCCTGCTTCTGGAGGCGGCGGCCTTGCTGGTGGCGGAAGGAGAGGACTTCTCGCTGACGCTGGCCGGTGATGGCGAGTTGCGCCCTGAAATCGAAGCTGCGATCAACCGCATGGGCCTGCGTGAAAGAGTCGTCATCACCGGCTGGATTGGAAGCCCAGAAGTTCGTCAGCATTTGTTGCAGGCCAGGGCGCTGGTGCTGTCGAGCTTTGCCGAAGGGTTGCCGGTGGTTGTCATGGAGGCCATGGCGCTGAGTCGCCCGGTCATCGCCACGCAGGTCGCCGCCATGTCAGAGCTGGTCGAGGACGAAAAAAGCGGCTGGCTGTGCCCTGCGGGGGATGCAGCCGCGCTGGCGCGCGCCATGCAACGCTGTCTTCACACCAGCGCGGAGCGACTCGACGCCATGGGGGCCTATGCACGCGAAGTCGTGATGTCTAAGCATGACGCCGACGTCGAGGCGCTGCGGCTTGGGCGGCTATTCCAAAGATTTCCGGTGCAACAGGGAAGTTTGCCATGATGACGCTGATGTATGCCCTGTTGCTGCTGGTGATTCTGGCACTGGCCTTGCCCATCGGGCTGTTGTTGCTGCAAATATTGAGTGCTGGTTTCAAAGGAGGAAGGCTCTCGCCACCTCCTTCTTTGGAGGCGGACGCGCAGATCGCCGTGTTGGTCCCGGCGCATGACGAGGCCAGAAACATCGACTCGACAGTGCGGGGCGTTCTGCAGGAGTTGCGTGCGGGGGATCGCGTACTGGTGGTGGCGGACAACTGCAGCGACAACACGGCGGCGCTTGCCCGTGCGGCCGGGGCCGAAGTGGTTGAGCGGCAGGATGCGCTGCGGCGTGGCAAGGGCTACGCCCTGGATTTCGGTCTGAAGCACCTTGCCGCGAACCCGCCGGACGTGGTCGTCATCGTCGATGCAGATTGCAGGGTCGGGCGCGGTGCGATGATCTGCTTATCTTCCGCCGCGTTGCAGGCGGGCGCCCCGGCGCAGGCGCACTACCGCATGGCGCTTCCGCCGGGCGCTGGTCTGAAAATCAAGATTGCGGGGCTCGCCTGGCGGGTCAAAAACCTAGTGCGCCCATTGGGCTATCGCCGCATGGGCCTGCCTTGTCAGTTGATGGGAAGTGGTATGGCCTTTCCTTGGGCGCTGATCCATCGCGTTGATCTGGCCAGCGGCCACCTCGTCGAGGATCTCAAGTTGGGGCTGGACCTCGCGCAAATGCGGGCGTCGCCCGTATTCGTGCCACAAGCCGAGGTGGTCAGCGCGTTTCCCGAGAGTGCTGCTGGTGTGACGACACAGAGGAGGCGATGGGAGCATGGGCATCTCGGCATGGTCAGCGTGGCGCCGAAACTGCTCTGGCGAGGATTGCGTTCGGCCAACCTCGGACTGTTCGCCTTGGCCGCCGACTTGTGCATTCCACCTTTGGCGCTGTTGACACTGTTGACGCTTACGGTTGCTGCGCTATCCAGCCTTGCCGGGTGGCTTTTGCATTGGACAGCGCCTGCAGTGATGGCTTGGGCGCTTTGTGCGGGGCTGTGGCTGGCGATTTTCACCGCATGGCTTCGGCATGGTCGCGATCTGCTGACTTTCAGGGAACTGGCCGGCGTGCCGATTTATATCCTCTGGAAGGTGCCGATCTACCTCAGCTTCCTTCTGCGACGCGAACGAAACTGGGTGCGCTCGGCTCGGGAGGGCGAGTGATGTCCTCTGACGTTCCGCGCACGCAGACGTCGGCAGCACCCGGAGCGATGTCACTCTTTGGTCTGTCCATCCAGAACACCACTCTGGAGCTGGCGGCCGAAACGCTGTTGCAATCCGCGTCAAGCAGGCAGGGACGCCGGGTGTATTTCGTCAACGCGCACTGCGTCAACATCGCCGCCTCGGAGGCAGACTACGAGCACATCCTTCATGACGCCGATCTGCTTTATGCGGACGGTATCGGCATGCGACTGGCTGCTCGGGTTGCGGGTGTTGCGCTACGCGGCAACGTGAACGGAACCGATCTGTTTCCGCTGCTCTGCGCCGGGGCAGCGCGAGCCGGGCTGGAGCTCGCTTTCATTGGGGGCAAGCCGGGCATCGCACAGGCCTGTGCGCGCAACATGATGGACGCGCATCCCGGCTTGAAGGTGACTTACATTCAGGACGGCTATTTTTCGGCTGCGGAGACGTCGGACGTACTTCAGGCCGTTCGACACTCGCAGGCGCGCCTGGTCTTTGTCGCAATGGGGGTGCCCCGGCAGGAACAGTTCATTCACGCCCATCGGGACGATTTGGGCGCCACGGTCTGCATCGGGGTCGGTGCCTTGTTTGACTTTTACTCGGGCACGATTCCCAGAGCGCCGAGGCTGATGCGCAGATTCGGCCTCGAATGGCTATTTCGGCTGTTGGTTGAGCCGCGCCGCTTATTTGCGCGCTATGTGTTGGGCAACCCGCAGTTCGTCGCACGCGTCTTGTGGCGACGACTGCAGAGCCGGGGCGCTTTGACTCACGAGCCGCTGGCGCACTGAATTGGACTTGAGTGCGAGACTGTCAGAATTGAAATTGGTGCTTTTGCATCATTGTGGTGCATTACATCGCAATAGATTTGGCGCTTTGAGAAAAAGTAAGAATTTTCCGAAACGAAAACCATCATTGACTTACCGCGAGAGGCCCGATTGCGCTTGTAATATGCGACCCTCTTTCGCTGTCTTTTGCCGCTCTGCTGCAGGAATGGAGGCTGTTCCCTCTTTTCCCGTACAGCCTGAGACAAATCAGCGCGCTTTGGTTGAAGGGGTTTGTCATGTACAAGATCATTCGTTGGCCTGTTGCTTTGTTTCTGGGCTTCGCCCTGGCAGGTTGTGGAGGAGGGGGCGGTAGCACCCAAAGCGCAACTGCATCGGATGGCAACACGAGTATTGCGGTGGCCACGGCGGCTCCTGCGCCGACCGAGACGACGGTTGCTCAAACGCCAGTTGCTGCTCCGGTAGTGACACCGACCTCGACCCCGTCGGTGACCCGTGTCTTTTCCTCGCAGAGCTTCTGGTATCAGCCCATCCCAGCCAATGCGACGTTGAATTCTTTGTCAGCGGTTTACGCCAAAAATCTGGTCGCCCAGATCGTCAACCGTTACAACGGGACGACAGCGCTCAACACCACCAGTTATGCCGCACCGATTTACTTTGTGCAGACGGTCGGCGGCGCCAAGACCGTGACCTGGCAGGACGGCATGCCCATTTATCCGGTGGCGCAGACGGTTAACGTCGGCTTCAACGACTGCCAGAACAAGGGCTGGACCGATCCCAAGCTGATCGCGCAGTGGCAAAACGTGCCTATCCCTGCGGGCGCGACCGAGGCGAACGGCACTGACAGTGAGATGTCCATTTACGACATCAGCACCAAGACACTGTGGGATTTCTGGGTCATGCGTCAGAACAACGGCCAATGGACGGCCTGCTGGGGCGGGCGCATCCAGCATACCGACCAGAGTGACGGCATCTATCCCAACCCTTATGGCACCACGGCAACCGGCCTGCCGTTCATCGGTGGAGAGATTTCAGCGCAGGAACTCAAGGACGGCGTTATCAATCACGTCATGGGCATCTCCCTTGCCAGCCCGGCAAAGTGGCCGACTTTTTCCTGGCCTGCAAACCGGACCGATGGCTACAACCTGGACAATCAGACCCATGCCATTCCCGAAGGCACGCGCATGCGGCTTGACCCGAGTGTGAACGTCGATGCGCTCAACCTCACCCCGGTGGGCAAGATCATCGCCAAAGCCGCACAGAAGTACGGTTTTGTGGTGTGGGACCAGGCTGGCTCGGTGTCCCTGCGGGCGGTCAACCCCATGACCTACACCCTCGCGGGCCAGGCCGATTCCTACCCCGCACTGTTTGGAGGGATGGCCAACTGGCAGGTCTTGCAGAACTTCCCTTGGGACAAGATGCAGTTCATGCCGAATAACTACGGCAAGCCAAACTGAGCGGCCCTGCCGTGGCGCATCGTTGCGGCGGGCCGGGGGCGGCTCCACGGCATGCGTTGTGCTTGAGGCCCGTGCATGGGGATTGTGTCGTTTTGGGTGCATGTGACGGATTTGGGCGACAGCGCTGTGCTGTTGCCGCTTGCGCTGGTGATTTTTCTCTGGCTGGGCCTGCAGTCCTTGCGCATTGCAGCCTTATGGGCGGGGCTGTTCGGCCTTGACGGGGCGGTGGTGGCCCTGAGCAAAATTCTCTATATGGGCTGGGGTCTGCATCCGGAGGGCTGGAATTTCACCGGTCTGAGCGGGCACAGCGCCCTGTCGATGTTGGTTTGGCCCACGATCGGCATGCTTCTGGCCGTGGGTCGCCGTCGGTTCTGGCGGCTGGCGCTGCCTTTGGCAGGCGCCGTGCTGTCGGCGGCGATTATGGTGTCGCGGCTGGCTATCGATGTCCACACGCAGCCCGAAGCACTGCTTGGCGCCCTTTGGGGCGGCGTTCTCGCTGGGGTTTTCCTAGCCCTCAGTTGGAATGCGTCGAGGCGCGGCCTGTCCCGTCCCGGTCTACTGTTGCCGCTGGCGCTCATCCTGCCCTTGGTGCTGACCTACGGCCAGATCTTTCCTTCCACGCCATTGCTCGAGGACGTGGCATGCCATCTGAGCGGCCATGCACAACCCTACACGCGCGGCGACCTGGAGCGGCAATTGGGGCAATAACCGGGGCAATAACCGAAGTGCACCGCACGAATTGCCAGGATCAGGGATATGAGCAGACGCGTCCAAGAGCGCACCTGGCGCAGCGCAAAAGGATCGGTCGACCACATCGGAAAATTCAGCAACACGAGCGCGAGGAAACCCAGACAAATAACGCCGTGCCTGCCAGAAAAAGCAGCGGCGCGGTCATGTGATGAGGTTCGTGGCGGCTGTCATGCGTCCACCGGGCTGACGCGTACCCCGACCTCGAGGGTGTGATCGCCGCCGCCGCGGATGACGCCACGCAGGGGAGAGACGTCGGCGAAGTCGCGGCCCAGGGCGATGCGGACATAGTCGGCGGCGGGCTGGCGGTTGTTGGTGGGGTCGAACTCCACCCAGCCGTTGACCGGGCACCACACGGCCACCCAGGCGTGCGAGGCATCGGCGCCGACGAGTTGTTCTTCGCCGGGCTTGGGATGCGAGCGCAGGTAGCCGCTGACGTAGCGCGCGGCCAGCCCGAGGCTGCGCAGGGCGGAAATCATGACGTGCGCATAGTCTTGGCAGACGCCGGCGCGCAGTTCGAGCGCCTGCGGGGCGCGGGTCTGCACTTCGGTGCTCTCGGGGTTGTAGGTGAAGTCGGCGTGAATGCGCTGCATCAGGCCGAGCGCGCCGCCGAGCAACGGTTGCTCGGGCGCAAAGCTGGGGGCGGCGTAGGCGGCGGCAGCGGCAAATAGGGGGGCGAAATGCGTGCCGAAAGTGAACTCGGCCTCGGCGACGTAGGGCTTGCCGACGCGGTAGAGCAGTTGTTCGCGCACCTGCTCCCACGGCGGACTGGCGTCCCAGTCGGGCGCCTCGGGCGCGCGCACTTGCACCAGGCTGACGGCACGCACGGTCAGCGTGTCGTGCGGGCTGTAGTAGGCGAAGAACTCACGCTGGTTGCCAAACACATCGACATCGCTGTGACGATGTTCGGGCTCGGGGTGAATGTCGCAGACGTAGTCGATGCGGTCTTGCGCGGCGTGATCGAGCGGACAGAGATGCGCCAGATGGTGGGCCAGTTCGACCGGTGTGGCGTAGGCGTAGGCGGTTTCGTGCACCACGTGGTAGAGCACGGCGTCAGCCTGCGCGGTAGAGGCGTCTTGAGTCATGCGTGCGGCTTTCAATACCCGCCAAGCGTGCGGTCAGGCAGGCTGGCGTGGGCGAAATAGCGGCGGCTGATCTCGTCCGACAGGCGCCAGGCGAGATCAATGCTCTGCGTCAGGGCGAGATCCAGCCATGTGTAATGCAATTCTTGCGTGTGGGTGCAGAGTTCGGGCAGGTGCCAGTCATCGGGGTCGGGCGCGAGGGCGATCAGGGCTTCTTTGTCGGCGGCCTCGCCGGGCAGTCTGGCCATGCGGGCGCGCAGGGTCTGCGCCACCCAGCCCAGGGCGCGGGGGTTTTCGCGGTCGAGCATGAGCAGGTCGAGCAGGGGCGGAACTTCCAGCCGCTTCTGGTATAGCGCGCGGTAGGTGATGGTGCTGTCGAACAGCGCCAGCAGCAGGTTGAAGCCGCTGTCGCTGTGCACCGCGCCGCTGCGGAAGGCCACGGCCAGCGCTTGCCCCAGCAGCAAGAGGCGTTCGATGTGGCGGCCGATGCTCAGCAGACGCCAGCCGTCGTCGCGGGTCATGCGGTCGGTTTGCGCGCCGGTGATGGCGCTGAGGACTTCGGTGAGCTGCTCCAGCCCGCGCAAGGCCTGGGCCGACTGCAATTCTTCCCGCCGCGAGGCCGTGGGCAAAAGCTCCAGCGCGGTGGCCGAGGCGATCCATTGCCGGTGGTCGCCGCCCAAGCGTTCGCGCACTTGAGTGGCCGCGTGGCCCAGCGCCTGCAGGTTCTGCACGATGCCGCCGGCGTGCTGCCCCGGCACGAGCCCGCGCACCACGCAGTGCTCGAAGCCCTGCGGGTTGTCGCGAAGATCGGGTGCTTCCTTTTCGACCAGACCGGTGCTGCGACACCATTGGTCGAGCATGTCGCAGACGGCCGGGCCCAGATCGTCGTCGCCTGACAGCGCGCGCAGGGTGATGCGCGCCAGCCGGGCGCTGAATTCGGCGCGCTCGCAGTAGCGACCGAGCCAGTAGAGGTTTTCGGCCGCCCGGCTGGTGACCACGCGGTGATGGTTGATCAGATCTTGCGGGCGCATCGGCTCGGGCAGCAGGGTGGAGCTGTCCACCGCGTCGCCGGTGATGATCCAGGCGTCCTGGCTGCTGCCGCCGCGCTGCATCGACACGGTGTTGCCCCCGCGCGGCGCGGTGCGCACCAGCCCGCCGGGCAGCACGCGCCAGCCGCCACGGCCGTCTGACAGGGCATACACCCGCAGCATGGCCGCGCGGGCGGCCAGCCGCTCATTGCTCCATACCGGCACATGCGGCAGGGGTTGATATTGCTGCAGGGTGACCAGCGCCGGGCTGGACTGCACCCGTTCGCGCCACGCGGGCAGTTGGCCGTAATCGAGGCTGGCCATCACCGTGGGCTCGAAGCCGCATTCCGCGTGCACCGGTTTGATCACCCAGGCGCGCAGATCGTCCATCGGCGCGTCGCATACACCGGGCTCGCCGCACCACCAGGTGGGCAGCGAGGGCAGCTTGAGCGGCTCGCCCAGCAGGGTTTCGCACAGCTTGGGCAGAAATCCCTGCACCGCAGGCGACTCCAGAAAACCGGCGCCGAGCGCATTGGCCACGAGCACGTTGCCCGCACGCACCGCCTGCAGCAGCCCAGCCACGCCCAACATGGAATCGGGACGCAGTTCGAGCGGGTCGCAGAAGCTGTCATCGAGACGGCGCAGCACCACGTGCACCGGCTCCAGGCCGCGCAGGGTTTTGAGGTAGAGCCGGTCTTCGCGCACCGTGAGGTCGCTGCCTTCGGCCAGGGTGATGCCCAGGTAACGCGCCAGATAGACCTGCTCGAAATAGGTTTCGCTATACGGGCCGGGTGTGAGCAATACCACGCGGCTGCCCACGCCACCGGGCGAGAGCCGCAGCAGCGTATCCATCAGCAGCCGGTAGCTGGCGGCCAGGCGCTGCACTTTCAGGTGGCTGAACGCGTCCGGGAACAGGCGGGAGATGAGGATGCGGTTTTCCAGCAGATAGCCCAGGCCCGACGGCGCCTGCACCCGCTGGTTGACCACGCGCCACACGCCGTCGGGCCCGCGCGCCAGATCGAAGGCGGCGATGTGCAGCCAGATATTGCCCGGCGGTGCGTGGCCGTGCAGGGCACGCAAATAGCCGGGATGCCCCTGCACCAGCGCCGGTGGCAGCAGCCCTTCCTTGAGGGTGCGCTGCGGGCCAGTGTAGAGGTCGGCAAGGATGGTGTTGAGCAGTGCGGCGCGTTGTGCGATACCTGTGGAAATCTGCTTCCACGAGGCTGAGTCGACCAGCAGCGGGAACAGATCGACCGACCAGGCGCGCACGGCTTGCGCGGCGTCGGCGTGGACGTTGTAGGTCACGCCGTCGTCGTGAATCTGCTGCAGCAACTGCTGCTGCCGGGCGCTCAGGCTGTCGAAGCCGCCAGAGCCGAGCAGGCGAAAAAAGTGATCCCAGAGCGGGGCCAGCGGCGCACCCGCCCCGCCATCGGAGACGCCGCCGCGCAATTCGTCCCAGTGTCCGGGGATGACGGGGGAAGCCAAGTCGCGGGCGAGCGCGGCACAGTCTTCACCCGGATCGAACGAGCCTTGCGATTGTGATTGAGATTGGAACAGGCTGACCATATGACATTGTGGCATGCGGGGGACGCCGAGACAGCGGCGGGCATCCCCCGATTTCGGTCAAATTTCACGCGCCCGTTCGCAAATCCAGGGTGAAGGGGAATTCCAGGCTGGGATGCACCGGCGCCACCCGCATGCGGCCCGGCGTGTGGCCCATGCGGAAAAAGCGCGACAGACGGCGGCTCTCGGCCTCGTAGGAGTTGACTGGGAAGACAGTGGGATTGCTGCCGCCCGGGTGCTCGACGTGGTACTGGCAGCCGCCAAGCGAGCGCTCCATCCAGGTATCGACCAGATCGAAGGTCAGCGGCGCGTGCACGCCGATGCCGGGGTGTAGCGCCGAGGGCGGATGCCACGCGCGGTAGCGCACGCCACAGACAAACTCGCCGCTGCGCCCGGTGGGTTGCAGCGGCACGGGCTGGCCGTTGACCGTGAGCACATGGCGGCTGTCGGTCAGGCCGCTGATCTTCACTTCTACTCGTTCCAGCGAGGAATCGACATAGCGCACCGTGGTGCCCGCCGCGCCTTCTTCGCCCATGACGTGCCAAGGTTCGAGCGCCATGCGCAGTTCCAGCTTCATGCCGCGCACCGCGTAATCGCCCAGCAGCGGGAAGCGGAAGGTGTGATGCGGTGCGAACCACTGCGGGTCGAAGTCGAACCCGGCCTCGCGCAGTTCGGTGAGCACGTCATCGAAGTCCATCGCAATGAAGGTGGGCAGCAGGAAGCGGTCGTGCAGCGCGGTGCCCCAGCGCTGCAGTGCGGCGGTGTAGGGCGCGTGCCAGAAGCGGGCGATGAGCGCGCGCAGCAGCAGTTGCTGCACCACGCTCATGCGGGCGTGCGGCGGCATCTCGAAAGCGCGCAGTTCGAGCAGGCCGAGGCGGCCGGTGGCGCCGTCCGGGCTGTAGAGCTTGTCAATGCAGAACTCGCTGCGGTGGGTATTGCCGGTGACGTCGATCAGGAGGTTGCGCAGGGTGCGATCGACAAACCAAGCTGGGGCGTCGACGCCGTAGCGCGCGCGGCTGGCGCGCAGCTCGGCCAGGGCGATTTCGAGTTCGTAGACCTGATCGTCGCGCGCTTCGTCCACCCGCGGAGCCTGGCTGGTGGGGCCGATGAACAGGCCCGAGAACAAATAGCTCAAGCTGGGATGGTTGTGCCAGTAGGCGATCAGGCTGGCCAGCAGATCGGGGCGTCGCAGGAAGGGGCTGTCGGCCGGGGTGGCGCCGCCGAGCACCACATGGTTGCCGCCGCCAGTGCCGGTATGGCGACCGTCGAGCATGAACTTCTCCGCACCCAGCCGGGTTTCAAACGCGGCCTGGTAGAGGAATTCGGTGTGATCGACGATTTCCGCCCAGTTGTGCGCCGGGTGGATGTTGACTTCGATGACGCCGGGGTCGGGCGTGACCTGCAGCAGGTCGAGCCGCGGGTCGCGCGGCGGCGGGTAGCCTTCGAGCACCAGCTTGACCCGCAGGCGCTGCGCCGTAGTCTCTATGGCGGCGAGCAGTTCAAGATAGTCTTCCGCCGAAACCAGCGGCGGCATGAACACATACAGAATGCCGCCGCGCGCCTCCACGCACAGCGCGGTGCGCAAAATCCAGCTGGCTGACTCGAAGCGGTCGGGGTGGCGGCCATCGCCGGGCCGCAACCGCTGGCCATCACCGCTGGACAGGGGGGCTGATCCTCCGCTGCCGCCCCGGCGTGGTGCGTCAGCGCCCTGGTTTTGCACTCCGACGGTGCCGCCTTCGGCGTAGCCGCCCCCAATGCGGTGCATCGGGCCATATTGCAGCCGCAGCGCAGCGGAGTCGGGCAGGCCGTTGCGCGGGGCGAAGGGGTCGTGCGGCCAGTCGGAGGCGCGCTCGCCCTCGGTGGCCCAGGGCAGCGAGTCCAGCGGCAGGCGCCAGCCCATGGCCGAGTCGCCGGGGAATAGATACATGCGTTCGTCGCGGAAGAACCACGGGCCGGAGACCCAGCGCGGCCCGCTGAGCTGGGGTGAGCCCGGTTCGCGGCGGATGGGCAGGGCGTAGCCAGTGGGGGTTTTCAGCCCCTGATCGAACACTTTGCGCAGACGGGCGCGCTCGAGTTCGTCTTCGACCCGCGAATCGAACGGATCGACGTTGACCGGCAGGCGGCGCTCACGCCACAGGTAGTACCAAGTGTCTTCAAAGCCGGTCTGCACATGCGCCGGATTGACGCCCAGCGTATCGACCAGGGCGAGGATGAAGGTGTGCGCGTCGAGCGCGGTGGCGCTGCCGCCCAGACGTTCGTCGGCGAACAGCTCGGAGTTGTGCCAGCAGGGCTGGCCGTCGCGCCGCCAGATGGCCGACAGCGCCCAGCGCGGCAATTGCTCGCCGGGGTACCACTTGCCCTGGCCGAAATGCAGAAATCCGCCGGGGCCGTAGCGGGCGATGAGTTTGCTGATGAGTTCGCCGGCGTAGCCGCGCTTGGTCGGCCCTTGCGCGTCGGTGTTCCATTCGTGCGCGTCGCGGTCGGTGGTGGCGACGAAGGTGGGCTCGCCGCCTTGGGTGAGGCGGACGTCGCCGTTTTTGAGTTGCTGATCGACCACTTCGCCCAGGGTCAGCACGGCCTGCCACTGTTCGTCGGTGTAGGGCTTGGTGACGCGCGGCGATTCGTAAATGCGGGTCACGGCCATGTGATGGCTGAACTCCACCTCGCATTCGTCGATCATGCCTTCAACCGGGGCCGCGCCCGAGGGCTGCGGCGTGCAGGCCAGGGGGATGTGGCCTTCGCCTGCGAGCAGGCCGGAGGTGGGGTCGAGGCCGATCCACCCGGCCCCGGGCAGATACACCTCGCACCAGGCGTGCAGATCGGTGAAGTCGGCCTCGGCTCCGGTGGGGCCGTCGAGCGCCTTCACGTCCGGGGTGAGCTGAATGAGGTAGCCGGAAACGAAGCGTGCCGCCAGACCGAGGTGGCGCAGCACCTGCACCAGTAGCCAGCCGGTATCGCGGCAGGAGCCGCAGGCGAGTTCGAGCGTCTGCTCGGGCGTTTGCACGCCGGGCTCGAGGCGGACGGTGTAGCCGATGTCGCGCTGCAACTTCTGGTTGAGATCGACCAGGAAATCTTGCGTGCGGCGCGGGGTGAGGTCGATGCTGTCGATCAGGGCTTTGACCCGCGGGGTGAGCGGGGCAGCCGCCAGATAGGGGCCGAGTTCGGCTTCTAGTTCCGGGGCGTAGCTGAAGGGGAATTTTTCGGCTTCGGGTTCGAGAAAGAAGTCGAAGGGGTTGAGCACCGACATTTCGGCCACCAGATCGATGGTGATCTGCAGCAGCGTGGTTTTCCCGGGAAAGGTCAGGCGGGCGAGGTAGTTGGAGAACGGGTCTTGCTGCCAGTTGATGAAATGCCCGGCGGGTTCCACCCGCTGGCTGTACGACAGGATGGGCGTGCGGCAATGCGGCGCGGGACGCAGGCGCACCACGTGCGGCGAGAGGCCCACCGGGCGGTCGAAGCGGTAGGTGGTGGTGTGCGTGAGCGCGACGTGGATGGACATCCGGGCACCTTGGAAAAGTTGAAGAGAAGCAGTCGAGGCGGTGAGGAACCGGCGGGGTGAAACCTCAGGCGGCGAGAAAATCCTGGCTGATGCCGACGCCCAGATCGTTGATGCGCCCCAGGAAGTGGGTGAGATAGGCGTGCAGCCCGGTGGCCATGATGTCGTCGAGCCGACCGAACTGCAGTTGCGCGTTGAGCAGCCCGGCGCGGCGCAGGGTTTCGCGCGATTGCGGGTTGGCCACGGCCTGCAAATGATTGTTCACCGCCATCATGCAGGCGGCGAGTGACCGCGGCATGTCAGGCCGCAGGATGAGCAGCCCCGCCACGCGCTCGGGGGTGATGACGTCGCGGTACACCTTGCGATAGACCTCGAAACCCGAGACCGAGCGCAGCACCCCCGACCAGTGATAGAAGTCGTGCTCCTGCACCCGGCCGTTGCCGTTGGCTGAGCCGTAAAAGTCGGATTGCCGCGCGTGGAACTTCACGTCGATCAGCCGGGCGGTGTTGTCGGCGCGCTCCAGAAAGGTGCCGATGCGCAGGAAGTGATAGGCCTCGTCCTGCAGCATGGTGCCCGAGGTCACGCCGCGCGAGAGGTGCGAGCGGTATTTCACCCACTCGAAGTACTGCGCCGGGTCTTGTCGGCACAGGCCCTTGGCCAGCATGCGCTGCGATTCCAGCCAGGTCTGGTTGACCGTTTCCCAGACCTCGGTGGTGATGGCGCCGCGCACCGCGCGGGAGTTTTCGCGCGCGGCGCGCAGGCAGCTCTGGATGGAGGAGGGGTTGCTGGTGTCGCACACCATGAAGTCGAGCACCTTGTCGGCGTCGATCTCGCCGTGGCGTTCGGTGTAGGCGGCGGTCAGTTCGGAGATGCCCAGCAGGCCGCGCCAGCCCAGTTGCATGGCCTCGGCGCCTTGCGGCAGCAGGGCCGACTGCACATGCACGTCGAGCATGCGGGCGGTGTTTTCGGCGCGTTCGGTGTAACGGGCCATCCAGAACAGGTGATCGGCAGTTCGGCTGAGCATGATGCGTTTCTCGGGGCTGAGAGTTTGCGAGGGGCGGGCTACTTTTCGAGCACCCAGGTGTCTTTGGTGCCGCCGCCCTGCGAGGAGTTGACGACCAGCGAGCCTTCGCCCAGCGCCACCCGGGTGAGTCCGCCGGGCACGATGGACACCGTCTTGCCCGACAGCACGAAGGGCCGTAGATCGAGGTGGCGCGGCGCAATGCCCGACTCGACGTAGGTGGGGCAGGTGGACAGCGCCAGCGTGGGCTGGGCGATGTAGTGCTCGGGATGCGCCTTGATCTTTTCGGCGAAGGCGGCGATCTCGGCTTGGGTGGAGGCCGGGCCGACCAGCATGCCATAGCCCCCGGCGCCGTGCACCTCTTTGACCACCAGATCGGGCAGGTGCTCCAGCGCATAGGCCAGGCTGTCGGGCTCGCGGCACATGCGGGTGGGCACGTTGTGCAGCAGCGGGGTTTCGCCCAGGTAGAACTCGATCATGCGCGGCACATAGGGGTAGATGGACTTGTCGTCGGCCACCCCGGTGCCGATGGCGTTGGCCAGGTTGACGTTGCCCGCGCGGTAGGCTCGCATCAGCCCGGCGCAGCCGATAGCAGATTCGGCGCGGAACACCTCTGGGTCGAGAAAGTCGTCGTCAATGCGGCGGTAGATCACGTCCACCCGCTGCGGCCCCTGGGTGGTGCGCATATAGACGAAGTCGTCCTTGACGAACAGGTCTTGCCCTTCCACCAGTTCCACCCCCATCTGCTGGGCGACAAAGGCGTGCTCAAAATAGGCCGAGTTGTACATGCCCGGCGTGAGCACCACCACCGTGGGCTCGCTCACATTGGGCGGGGCGACGGCGCGCAGTTTCTCCAGCAGCATGTCCGGGTAATGCGCCACAGGCGCGATGCTGTGGCGGGCGAACAGTTCGGGGAACAGCCGCATCATCATGCGGCGGTTTTCGAGCATATAGCTCACGCCGGAGGGCACGCGCAGGTTGTCTTCGAGCACGAAGTATTCGCCCTCGCCCTGCGCGTTTTCGGCGCGCACGATGTCGATGCCGGCGATCTGCGCATAGACGTGGTGCGGCAGGTCGATGCCCATCATCTCGGGGCGGAACTGGGCGTTGCCGAACACCTGCTCCTGCGGCACGATGCCGGCCTTGAGGATTTCCTGGTCGTGATAGACGTCGTGGAGGAAGCGGTTGAGCGCGGTGACGCGCTGCTTCAGCCCGGCTTCGAGGTGCTTCCATTCCGCCGCGGGAATGATGCGCGGAATCAGGTCGAACGGAATGAGCCGCTCGGTGCCTGCCTCGTCGCCATACACCGCGAAAGTGATGCCCACGCGGCGAAAGATCAGCTCGGCCTCCTCGCGCTTGGCGCTGATGGTGTCGGGCGGCTGCTGCGCCAGCCAGTGAGCGTATTGGGCGTAGTGGGGGCGCACACCGCCGTCTGCGGGGGTCATTTCGTCGTAGAAGCGCATCGTCGTCTCTCGATTGGGCTGTGCAGCAGATTTAGCAAGATACAGGCCAGACAGGTCGGGTGGTGTGAAACTTCAGCGAGAAACCTCGGCAGGCTTCACATTTGCGCTCCAGTAATTCAGTTTCGCAACACGCCAGGCGATGAAGGTGTCGGGCGCGCTGTCGCGCCACAGCAGCGCACCCTGCTGGTCGGTGCGCCAGACGGCGATGCCGCGCTCGGCGTAGCGCGCTAGCACGGCGGGGTGGGGGTGGCCGTGCGGATTGCGGTAGCCCGCCTGCACCACGGCGGCGCGCGGCATCACCGTGTCGAGCAGGGCCTCGCTCGACGAGGTCTTGCTGCCGTGATGCGGCGCCAGCAGCACGTCGGCATAGGGCAGCAGATCGGCGCGCTGCAGGGCGCGCTCCTGCGGCTGATCGACGTCGCCGGTGAGCAGCACCGAGGCACCGCGCGCGGCCACATGCAGCACGCAGGAGCGGGCGTTGTCGCTGTTCGGTGCGTCGCCGGGCCGGGGGCTGACGATGCGGAAGTCCACGCCGTCCCAGACCCAGTGCTGACCGGCGGCGCAGGGCTGGCGCTGCTGCAGGCCGTAGCGGGCGGCGGCGTCCGGCGGGGCCGAAGTGAGCAGATCGGCCTCGGGGTGGGCGCGGGCGAGGGTGGCTGCGCCGCCCGCGTGATCGCTGTCGTCGTGACTCACCACCACGCGGTCGAGATGGCGCACGCCCAGGCTGTGCAGCAGCGGCAGCAGCACGCGGCCACCGGCGTCCACGCCCGGCGCCTGTCGCGGCCCGGTGTCGTACAGCAGGGTGTGTCGCGCGGTGCGCACCACTACCGCCATGCCCTGTCCGACATCGGCAAACCACACCTCCATCGCCCCGGTCTCGGGCGCCGTGCCAGGGTTGCTTGCCAGTGGCAGGAGCAGCAACAGACCGGGCGCGCGCAGCCGCCAGTTCCACGGCAGCGCCAGCGCCAGCACGCCGAGCGCGGCCAGCGCCAGCGTGAGGCCGTCGGGCGCGGCGGCGTGCCACTGCGCCAGCGGCCAGTCGGCCATTTGGTGCAGCACCGCGTCCAGACCCTGCTGCACCCAGGCCCCGAGCCGCCACGCCCAGCCGTCCAGCGGCGCGGGCAGCAGCAGGCCGCCGACCGCCAGCGGCGCAACCACCAGGGTGACCACGGGAATCGCCAGAGCATTGGCCAGCGGCGAGAGCACCGCGATCTGCTGAAAGAACAACAGCGTGAGCGGCAGCAGGGCGATGGTGGCCACCCACTGCGAGTGCGCGGCGCGGCGCAGCGCCTGAGCGCCGCGCTGCAGCCGACCGGCGGGCGCGGCTTCGCCGGGGCCGCAGGCCAGCGCGGCGGTTTCCGGGTGCCTGCGGTTGCCCGCAACGAACAGCATGCCCACCGCCACGAAAGACAGCCAGAACCCGGCCTGCCGCACCGCCCACGGATCCCATAGCAGCACGGCGGTCAGCGCCAGCGCTATCACGTCGCGCCAGTCGGCGCGCAGCCCCCGCTGGCGCAGCAACAGCACCACCGCGAGCATCAGCAGGGTGCGCTGCGCCGGCACGCCCCAGCCCGCGATGAACGCGTAGGCGGTGGCGGTCAGCAGCGCGCCCCAGGCGGCCACGGTGGGGGCGGGAACGGTCAGCGTCCAGGGATGACGCAGCCGGGCGCTCTGCCGCCACAAACCGCCCACGAGACCCAGGGCCAGCCAGGCCAGCAGGGTGATGTGCAGTCCGGAAATGCTCATCAGATGCGCGACGCCGGTGATGCGGTAAGTCGCCCAGTCTTGCGCGGAGATCGCGCTTTGATCGCCCAGAGCCAGCGCGATGACGGTGTCGGCGGCGGGGACGGAGTGATCGCTCCTCCCCCACGCCGTGGGGGAGGTTGGGAGGGGGTGAGGCGCGTTCTGCCCTTGCAGCGCGGTCATCATGCGCTGGCGCAGGTGGTCGCGCAGTTGCGCGATCCAGTCGGCAGGCGCGCGGCGAAGGCCGAGAAGCCGCGGGGGCGCGCCCATGCGGCTCACGGTTCCGGTGGCGCCGATTCCCTCGCGGAACAGCGTCAACTCGGTGTCGTTGCCGCCCGGATTGGCCAGGCCATGCGGGCGCTTGAGGCGCACCGAAAACTGCCATTCCTGGCCGGGATGCACGCGCGGCGGAGCTTCAGCGGGGCCGGTACCGCTGTGCCGCGCATACCAGCTCAGCGACACCTTGCTCGGCACTCCGGCTGGGGCGGGCGGGGTGATCGTGAGGACGAAGCGCGTGGCATCGGGGTAGAGCACCGGCAGCCCGGTCACCACGCCGCGCACCTGGATGATCTGGCTTTCGAGCGCCGGATCGAGGCGGTCGGCCAGCAGCGCAGTGGCGCGCCAGCCCGTCAGCCCGAAAGCGAGCGCAAAGCCGCCGCTGGCAAGCAGAAGTTCAAGGGCGATGCGTTGCCGCTTTTGCTTTTTGTTCGCCAAGCCGCCGTAGCGGCCCTGCCACAGCAGCAGCGCCGCAGTCAGTCCGATGCCTGCGGTGGCCATCACGCCGTAAATCGGCTGCGGCCAAAGCGCGGCCTGCGCGGTCTGCAGCGCACAGCCCAGCAGGACGGCAAGGGCAAAAGTCGGCAAGTCGGGTTCCTTCAGGCCGCAGGCAGGTGGTTGATGGCGGGCGTCCCGGCGCTTTCTCGACAGGGCGTCTGGGCGCATCATAAAAAGCGGGCAGCGCGACGCGGGAGTTTCGTCGCTTTTACAAGTCTCTACAGTTGCGCGCCGTCACACGGGCAAGCGGCTTGTGTTTGTATGGTTCAATTTCTGCAACAGATTTCGGGAGTCTCTGCATGAATCGGCAAAAACACACTTTTGTTCTGCGCTTGAGCGCTGTCGGCGCTGCGACACTTGCGGCCCTCGGTGCGCTGACCCTGGCGGGATGCGCCACGCCGGTCAACCTCAACCAGCCCGTTCCGGTGCAGCAACTCAATCCGCCAACGCCGCGCGTCACGGTGCCGCCGTCGACCTACGCCCCCGTCACTCCGCAAGCGCCCCAGAGCGAAGCCCAGCCGCTGGCCCCTGCCGCGCCCATCACCGTGCAGCCCCTGGGGCCTGCCGGGGTGACCCCGGCCGCAAGCGCGCCCGCTGCGCCGCAGTTCGCGCCCGCGCCTGAAGTTTCGATGCCGCAGCCCAGTGCACCCGCCCTGCCGCCGGGCGCCGTGCGCTTCAACTGCCAGGACGGCAGCTCTTTCATCGCCACCTTCGGCGATGTGTCGGTCAGCCTGCAAACCGCACTGGGCAATCTCACCCTGGATCAGACCGTCTCCGCCGACGGCGCCCGCTATCGCAACAGCGCTTTCCAGGTGTGGTTCAAAGGCCGCCAGGCCACGGTGACCAACTTCCTGCAGAACACCAACACGGTGTGTCAGCAGCAGTGATTTGTTTCTTTGGTAGCGACTATTACATCTGGATATAGACGACAGCCCCATGCACCCCCTAAATTGGGGGGAAAGTGCCTTTTTGTGGGGCGAATAGCGTGAAGATTTCACACCCTCCCGGGCAGACTTGTTTCCGCGTTCGTACGGTATAGGTCATGGCGCTTGTTTGTCACGGGTCTGCGTTTGCTTTTGTCGAGCGCGGCCAAGTTCCAGGAGTCGTTTTATGCAGCAATCCCGTCGTCGTTTCATTCAGAAGTCTCTCTTTTCCCTGCCCGCGCTGGGCTCACTGGCGGCTTGTGGCGGCGGAGGGGGCGCGGGTGCCAGCAGTGGCTCGACATCCCAGGTTGCGGGAAATCAGACGGCCCCCGTAACGGGCAGCCAAGGAACAGCGTCGAACTCGGTCACCCCTGCGGCCACCTCTACGCCGGTTACCGTGCCGCCGGGCACCGACCTGTCCAAAGGGCTCACCCAGTACGGCAAGTCACCCGTGCCTTACAGCGCTTTGTCGAAACCCGCGAAAGGGGCCACCGTCACCGATCCCGACTTCGGCGCCAAGATCATCCGCATCACCGATTGCGTGGGCGATTTCAACAATCTGTGTGTCGCC
This sequence comes from Thiomonas arsenitoxydans, assembly GCF_000253115.1. NCBI lineage: Bacteria > Pseudomonadati > Pseudomonadota > Betaproteobacteria > Burkholderiales > Thiomonas > Thiomonas arsenitoxydans. The sequence continues at coordinate 3,658,569 of NC_014145.1, read as the reverse complement.
CCGGCCTACCCCACGGCGATGGCCTGGAATTGCGATGAAACCCGCTTCATCCTTTACGTGCCCGGTTCGACGGCCCAAAACGGCGGGCAGCAAGGCTGGGCGATGTATGACGGCACGACCTACGCCTTCATCAAGTTCCTCGACATCAATCCGGGTGACGTGGAACAGTTCTACTGGGATCACGCCGACCCGGCCACGCTGCGCTATATCGACAACCATTCGTCGGGCAGCACCAACCTGGCCGACCTCACGGCGATCAATGTGGAGACGGGCGTCAAGACCATCATCCACAGCTTCCTCCCGAACGGCTTGCCGCCGGGTTGCCCTTCCGGCACGCAAGGGGTGCGCTGCGGCTACCCGTTTGCGCTGGGGGTGAATGCGCAGGGGCAGCGCATTTGGGGTCTGGGCGCATTTGGCTCCAACGTCCCCAATGTGTCTGGCGAGCTGGGCATGTGGGTGTTCGGTTTCAACGAGGCGACGGGGGCGTTCACCCTTTATGACACCAGCGTCGTGCCGCAGCCGCAGGCGCGGGGATCGACGCCGTTCCCGTCGGTGTCAGGCAAGTTTTTCATCTGGAATGCCGCGGTTGGACTCGAATCGCAGCCGACAACGCAAAGCGCCGTACTGGACGCCTCGACCGGCAAGCTGGTGCGCTGGGTGAATTTCGACACCAACGAGCACTGCGACACCGCGATGGACGCCAGCGGCAACGATCTGCTGGTGGGCTCGCAGTTCTCGCGCAACACCGGCGGCAACGGCAATGTGATTGTTTGCAACCTCAACACCGGAGCGGTGAGTAACGATGTGGGCGAGAGTAGCGGCTGGGGCTATCCCACGACGGGCAGCCTCAGCGGTTCGACCGCCTGGAAAAATCCGTCTTGGGTCGTCACCGGCATGACGGGCAACATCTACAGCACGGGCAGCAATGGGGTGGCCTCGCCCGGCAGCAGCGGCAACAGCGGCCCGACCGCCAATCCCTGCACCATCCTCGACCAAGAGCTGATGATCACCAACCTGACGAGCGGAGTCACCTGGCGCATTGCCCACCACCGCAGCACGGGCAACTACAGCAACGCCTCGCAGAGCAACTACTGGGCGCAGCCGAACGTGACCTTCAGCACCAGCGGTACGCGCATTCTGTTCAACAGCGACTGGGGCGATGGCGATCCGAGCAATCCGGTAGTCAACCCCAATGCGGCGGTGGACACCTACGTGCTCATTCTGCCGTCCTACGCCTGACCGCGCGCAAGGCTTGCGCGCGCAAGTCCGCAAGCCCAAAGCGCCTATCGCTTCTCCCCCTGTTCACTCCTTCGCAGCCGCACTAGCATGGCTTTGTCGGCATAAGGCTGACTGCCGTTCACAAGACGGCGTGCGGGCCGTGCCAAGACATGGCACCGCAATTGCCCGGCCAGCCTGATCGGCGGCCGATTGGTGACCCACAGGCGCGGCCTTTGAGCGGTGCGCGCCACACAAGGAGACAGGCGATGAACGCTCCCCTACCCGAGCACATCCGTCGTGCGCTGGCGACCATTTCGCTGGACGACAAATACACCCTCGATTCCGGCCGCGCCTTCATGAGCGGCATTCAGGCGCTGGTGCGTCTGCCCATGTTGCAGCGGCAGCGCGATGCTGCAGTCGGGCTCAACACCGCGGGCTTTGTCTCGGGCTATCGCGGCTCGCCGCTGGGCGGCTACGACCAAGCGCTGTGGAAGGCCAAAAAAATCCTCGAAGCCAACCACGTGGTGTTCAAGCCCGGGGTGAATGAGGAGCTGGCGGCCACCGCCGTCTGGGGTACGCAGCAGCTCGATCTGTTTCCCGACAAAAACAAATTCGACGGGGTGTTCGGCATCTGGTACGGCAAGGGCCCCGGCGTGGATCGCTGCTCGGATGTGTTCAAGCACGCCAACAGCGCGGGCACCGCGCGTCACGGCGGGGTGATCGCCGTGGCGGGCGATGACCATGTGGCCAAATCATCGACGCTCGCGCACCAGAGCGACCATATCTTCAAGGCGTGCGGGCTGCCGGTGTTCTTTCCCACCTCGGTGCAGGACATTCTCGATCTGGGCGTGCACGCCTTTGCCCTGAGCCGCTATGCCGGCGTCTGGTCGGGCATGAAGACCATCCAGGAAATCGTGGAGTCTTCGGCCACGGTCGATGTGGACGCCGACCGCGTGCGCATCCTGCTGCCCGAAGACTTTGCCCTGCCGCCGGACGGCGTGCACATCCGCATCCCCGACACGCCGCTGGCTCAGGAGGCACGGCTGATGGATGTGAAGTGGTACGCGGCGCTGGCCTATATCCGCGCCAATCGCTTGAACCACACCGTCATCGACAGCCCGCACGCGCGGCTGGGCATCATGGCCTCGGGCAAGGCCTATAACGATACCCGTCAAGCCCTGAACGATCTCGGGCTGGATGCTGACACCTGCGCGCAGCTCGGCATCCGCCTGCACAAGGTCGCCGTGGTCTGGCCGCTCGAGGCGCAGCTCACCCGCGAATTCGCCACCGGGTTGCAGGAGATTCTGGTGGTGGAAGAAAAGCGCCAGGTCATCGAGTATCAGCTCAAGGAAGAGCTCTACAACTGGCGCGAAGACGTGCGGCCCAACGTCATCGGCAAGTTCGACGAAATCGCGGGAGACCGCACCGGCGGCGAATGGAGCCAGCCCAATCCCGGCGGCAACTGGCTGTTGCCCGCCAAGGCCGACCTCAATCCGGCGATCATCGCCCGGGCCATTGCCGCGCGGCTGGAGCGGCTGGGCATCCTGCGCGACGCCGGGGTGGATGTGCAGCGCCGCATCAGCGAACGGCTGGCGGTGATCGACGCGCGCGAGCGCACCCTGCAGGCGCCGGGCGCCAGTGCCCAGCGTCCGCCCTGGTTCTGCTCGGGCTGCCCGCACAACACCTCTACCCGCGTGCCCGAAGGCTCGCGCGGCATGGCCGGTATCGGCTGCCACTACATGGTGGTGTGGATGGACCGTGCCACGCAAACCTTCAGCCAGATGGGCGGCGAGGGCGTGGCTTGGGTCGGCCAAGCGCCGTTCACCACCGACGAGCATGTGTTCGTCAATCTGGGCGACGGCACCTATTACCACTCGGGGCTGCTCGCCATTCGCCAGGCCATCTCCGCCGGGGTGAATGCCACCTACAAGATTCTGTTCAACGACGCCGTGGCGATGACGGGCGGGCAGCCGGTGGAGGGAGGCCTGACCGTACCGCAAATCAGCCGCGAGCTCGAGGCAGAAGGCGTGCGCCGCATCGTGGTGGTCACCGACGAACCGCAAAAGTACGACAACGCCGTCGGCTTGGCCAGCGGGGCGACGGTGCGCCACCGCGACGATCTCGATGCCATTCAGCGCGAGTTGCGCGAAGAGGCTGGCATCACCGTCATCATCTACGACCAGACCTGCGCCACCGAAAAGCGCCGCCGCCGCAAACGCGGGCTGATGGTCGATCCGGCGCGGCGCGTGGTCATCAATCCGCTGGTTTGCGAAGGTTGCGGCGACTGCTCCGATCAGAGCAACTGCCTGTCGGTCGAGCCGCTGGAAACCGAATTCGGCCGCAAGCGCACCATCAACCAGAGCAGCTGCAACAAAGACTTTTCCTGCCTCAAGGGCTTTTGCCCCAGCTTCGTCACGGTGGAAGGCGGCGCGCTGCGCAAACCCAAGCCGCAGCCGGGAGCCGATCTGTCTTCCATGCCCGAACTGCCTCAGCCCGAGGTGCCCGACCCGGTGCGCGACGATGTGGCGGGCGGCGGCAGCTACGGCATCGTCGTCGCCGGTGTCGGCGGCACCGGCGTTATCACCATCGGCCAGTTGCTCGGCATGGCCGCGCATATCGAGGGCAAGGGCGTGGTCACGCAGGACGCCGCCGGGCTGGCGCAAAAAGGCGGCGCGACCTGGAGCCATGTGCTGATCGCGAATGACCCGCAGCAGATCGTCACCACCCGCGTCGGCACGGCCGAGGCCGAGCTGATTCTCGGCTGCGACCCTATCGTCACCGCCGACCGCGAAACCCTGGCGCGCGTGCGCGAAGGCCGCACCCACATCGCGCTCGACACCCACAGCACGCCCACCGCGGCCTTCGTTCACAACCCCGATTGGCAGTTTCCCGACGCTGCCTGCCACAAGACCATTGAACAGGCTGCTGGCACCGACCATGTGGCGGGGTTCGACTGTGTGCGCGCCGCCGAGAAGTTGCTGGGCGACGCCATTTACGCCAACCCCATGCTGCTGGGCTTCGCCTGGCAGAAGGGCTGGGTGCCGCTGAGCCATGCCGCGCTGATGCGCGCCATCGAGCTCAACGCGGTGCAGGTCGAGAAGAACAAGGCGGCGTTCGAGTGGGGCCGCCATGCGGCGCACGATCCGCAGGGCATCGCCGCGCTGAGTGCTGCAGAGCAAGTCATTCAACTGGTCAAGCGTCCCAGCCTGGACGAAATCATTCAGCGCCGGGTGGAGTTCCTCACCGGCTACCAGAATGCTGCCTACGCCCGGCAGTACGCCGACTTCGTTTCGCAGGTGCGCGCCGCCGAAGCGCCGCTCAAGTCCACTGCGCTGACGGAGGCCGTGGCGCGCCATCTGTTCAAGCTCATGGCCTACAAAGACGAGTACGAAGTCGCCCGGCTGCAGTCCGACCCGGCGTTTGCCAAACAACTGCAAGAGCAGTTCGAAGGCCATTTCAAGCGCCATTACTACCTCGCGCCGCCGCTGTGGAGCAAGCGCAATGCCAAGGGCGAGCTGATCAAGCGCGAGTTCGGCCCTTGGATGGGCGTGGCTTTCAGGCTGCTCGCGCCGCTCAAGGTGCTGCGCGGCACCGCGCTCGACCCCTTCGGCCATACGGCAGAGCGCAAGCAGGAGCGCGCCCTGATCGGTCAATACCGCGAAACGATCGCCGAATTGCTGCGCGGCCTCAACGCCAACAGCCCGCCCGAGCGCCTGCAGCTCGCCACGCAGATCGCCCGTCTGCCCGACGGCATCCGCGGCTACGGCCACATCAAGCAGCGCTATCTGGCGCAAGTGCTGCCGCAGTGGGAGGCGCTGATGCGCAAGTGGCGGCAAGTGACGGCGGGCGCCTCGTCTCCAGACTCCCAGGCCGTGCCAGAGACCGTGGCTTGATGTAGGTGCCATCCTTCCGGGCGGGTTCGTTGAAACGGCATAATTCGCGCCATTCGAGTGCCCCCGGGGTCGGCTTGCCGACCCGCCCCCCATGGGGGTCAAGGAAACTTGGGGCGGCCCGGCGTTTCCTTGAAGGGGAGGGGCATCATGCTCTGGAAAAATGGCAGACGCAGTGACAACGTCGAAGATCAGCGGGCTTCCGGGCCTCGGCCCAGCGGGCGGGGCGGGCTTGTGGGCGGCGGCATTGGCACCATCGTGCTGGCGCTGGTGGCGCTGTATTTCGGGGTCGCCCCGAGTGTGGTGCTCAATCAGGTGGCGCAGCAGCAGACGCAGCAATCCACACAGCAAGCCCCTGCCGCGCTGACCGCCAAGGATCAGCAGGACAAGGAGTTTCTCTCCGTGGTGCTGGCCGATACCGAAGACACCTGGGGCGCGCTGTTCCAGCAGGCGGGGCGGCAGTATGTCGATCCCAAGCTGGTGCTGTTTTCCGGCGCGGTGCAGTCGGCCTGCGGCTACGCGCAGGCAGCCACCGGGCCGTTCTACTGCCCGGCGGACCAGAAGCTGTATCTCGATATCCAGTTTTTCCGGGAGTTGCAGCAGCGCCTTGGCGCGAAGGGCGACTTCGCCGAGGCGTATGTGATCGCGCATGAAGTCGGCCACCATGTGCAGAACCTGCTGGGCGTGGAGAGCAAGGTGCGCGACGCCATGCAGCGCAGCAGCCCCGCTCGCGCCAACGCCCTGCTGGTGCGGCTGGAGCTGCAGGCCGATTGCTACGCCGGGGTCTGGGCCTATCACGCGCAGAACGAGCGCAAGGTGCTGGAGCCGGGCGATGTGGAAGAGGCCATCAACGCGGCCGAGGCCGTGGGCGACGACCGACTGCAAAAGCAGGCGCAGGGCTATGTGGTGCCCGATTCGTTCACCCACGGCACCTCGGCGCAACGCGCGCGCTGGTTCCAGACCGGTTTCGCCAGCGGGCGGCCGCAGGTCTGCGATACCTTCAACGCCTCTCAGCTCTGAGCCATGCCCGTAACCTGGATGACGGCCATCAGTGCCGCTTTGCCCTACATCGAATCGGTGGCGAAGCTTGCGTTGCCGGTGTTCAAGCAACGCAAGTCAGACAAAGAGGCGGCCGATTCGCAGCAAAAACAGATCGAGGAATTGCAGACGGCCGTGACCTACAACGCCGAACACGTGCGGGCGCTCGCACAGCAACTGCAAACCACGGTCACCGCGCTGGAGCAGGCTGGCCTGCAACTCGCCGAGGCGCAGCGCAAACAGCAGCGCTGGGCCGCACTGGCGCTGGGCCTGGGTGCCGTGGCTTTGGTGCTGGCCCTCGCAGCGTTGCTGCGCTGAAGCGACGCGGTTGGCTGCGGTCGTCGAAGAGTTTCTATTTGCCGTGCGGGTGGAATGCAGGGATTTGCACCCGGCCCTGCAGCAGGTCAACCCGTCCGCCCGCCTGCCTGTCGCCGGGCGCGGGTTGCGACACCGTGTCGCAGTCCTTTGGCCTGCATCAACCCTGAAGGCCGCCACGCCCCGTAACCTGATTACAGATTGTTGCGCTGCAAACTCTTTCATCGCAGCGCTGAAAAGGAACGGGTATGAACAAGAAGACGGGATGGCGTGTCATGCTGGCCGGGCTGCTGGCCGCGCAATGCGGTTTGGCGGTGGCGGCCCAATTTTCCGACCAGGAGGTGCAGCGTGGCGCGTATCTGGCCCGCGCGGGCGATTGCGTGGCCTGCCATACGGCGCCGGGCGGCAAGCCCTTTGTCGGCGGCCTGAAGATGGTCATGCCCATGGGCGCGATCTATTCCTCCAACATCACCCCGGATAAGACGCACGGCATCGGCAACTACAGCTTCGAACAGTTCGACCGCGCGGTGCGCCATGGTGTGGCGCCGGGCGGCAAATACCTCTACCCGGCCATGCCGTATCCGTCGTATGCGCGCGTCACGCCGCAGGACATGCGCGCGCTGTATGCCTATTTCATGCAAGGCGTGGCGCCAAACCCCACGCCCAACCGCAAACCCGACATGGTGTGGCCGATGACCATCCGCTGGCCGCTGGCGATCTGGAACTGGCTGTTCGTGCGCGACACGGTGTTCAAACCCGATCCCAAGCAGGGCGCGCAGTGGAACCGCGGCGCGTATCTGGTCGAAGGGCTGGGGCATTGCGGCGCCTGCCATACGCCGCGCGGGCTGTTCTTCCAGGAAAAAGCGCTGAGCGCCAACGGGCCGGGCGGCCATCTCTACCTCACCGGCGGTACGGTGGAGCACTGGTATGCCAGCAATCTGCGCAGCGCCTGTCTGCAGAAAACCCTCAGCGCGCAGGACTTCGCGCTGTTGCTGCAAACGGGTAGCGCCCAGAATTACACCGTGGCGGGCGGCATGACCGAGGTCATCCATCACAGCACCCAGCACCTCGACCATGAGGATCTGCTCGCCATGGGCGTTTATCTCAAATCGCTGCCCTCCGAGACCAGCGCGCAGGTGGCGGGCACCCAGCCCGACCCCGCTGCGGTGCAGCGCGGCAAGGCGCTGTATGACCAGCATTGCGTGGCTTGCCATCAACCCAACGGCCAGGGCGTGCCCGCTGCCTTTCCCAGCCTGGTGGCCAATCCCTCTGTGCAGTGCATCAACCCGACCAACGCCATCCACGTCATTCTGGCCGGGGCGAGCACCGCGGTGACGGCATCAGCCCCCGCGCCGATGGTCATGCCGCCGTTTGGCGCGCAACTCAGCGATCAGCAGATCGCCGATCTGGTGACCTACATCCGCACTAGCTGGGGCAACGCTGCCGAGCCGGTCTCGGCCGAGCAGGTCAAAGAGTTGCGGCTCGCCATCGCCTCGCACTGATCGCAACGGGCCAGGGTCAGTCGCAGTGGCAGCGTGGCAGCGCTGCGACAATGCGCTGCATGGCCCGATCCGGCGCGCTGCAGCGCATTCTCACCCTGGGGGCGCTCACCGCCTTCGCCCCCATGTCCATCGACATGTACCTGCCGGGCTTCACCGCCCTGCAGCATGATCTGCACACCACGCCCGAGGCGGTACAGCGCACGCTGGTGGTGTTTTTTGTCGGACTGGCGCTGGGTCAGGCATTCTGGGGGCCGGTGTCCGACCGCTATGGCCGCAAGCGGCCGCTGCTCATCGGCATCGCGCTTTACGTTCTGGCCTCGCTGGGCTGCGCCATGGCCGCCTCGATGGATGCCTTGATGCTGTGGCGACTCTTGCAGGCACTGGGCGGCTGTGCGGGCATCGTGATTGCCCGCAGCATGGTGCGCGATCTTTACGCCCCGGTTGACGCGGCGCGGGTGTTCTCGCGGCTGACCCTGGTGCTGGGCGCTGCCCCCATTCTGGCGCCGCTGGCGGGTGCGGCCCTCGTGCAGGCCTGGGGCTGGCGGGCGATTTTTCTGGTGCTTTCGGCCTTCGGCGTGGCCTGTCTGCTGGCCGCGCTGGCGTTGCCAGAGTCGCTGGCGCCGGGCTTGCGCAGCAGCGCCCAGCAGCACCCGGTGCGCAATGCCCTGCGCACTTATTTCGCTCTGTTGCGCGATCGGCGCTTCATCGGCTTTGCCCTCAGCGGGGCGCTGGGGCAGTCGGCCATGTTTGCCTACATCGCCGCAGCGCCGTTCGTGTTCATGCAGGTATTCGGGCTGAGTTCGGCGCAATTCGCCTGGGTGTTCGGCGCCAATGCCCTGGGCCTGATTGCCGCGTCGCAGATCAATCATGCGCTGCTGGCTCGCGTGGGAAGCGGCGTGCTGTTGCACAAGGCCTTGCTCAGTCTGACGGTCTGGGCGAGCGTGATGTTGGCGCTTGCCGTGCTCAAGGTGGGCGGTTTATGGGGCGTGGCCATTCCCCTGTTCATCGCCCTGTCCAGCCTGGGTTTTTCGTTTCCCAACGCCACGGCGCTGGCGCTGGCGCATCAGACGGGCCGCGTGGGCAGTGCGGCGGCCCTGATGGGCAGCCTTCAGTTCACATTGGCGGCGGCCAGCGGCTCGGCCGTGGGCATGATCGCCGCCCACAGCGCCTTGCCGATGGCCGCCGTGTTCTGTGCGTTTGCAGGCTTGGCCTTGTGGGCGAACCAGCGCCTCGCGCCGCGTTGACGCAGGCCTTGTTCAGAGCGCGGCGATCGCCTGCTCCAGTTCGGCAAAGCTCTGCATCTGGCCGCTGGCCTGCAGTTCGATCCCCAGTTGCCGACCGATGCGCACCGCCGAGAAAATGCCGCGCACCACGGGTTTGCCGTCGGCTTCCAGTACCAGCGCATGCTGACGGCCGGAGTGACGCAGGGTGAGCACGATTTCAGCCACGGTAGAGCGCAGCACTTCGGCGTAATCGAGCACTTCGATGTGCTGCTGCGGCACCATGCATTGCGCCACGGTGACCGCGTCGCGCGGAATCTGGTTTTCGGTGGCGGCGCGTACCGGCTTTTCGCCCATCAGGTCGCGCGCGGTGATCAGGCCGACGACGTGCCGCGCGGAGTTGGTGACCAGCAGCAGACGCACCCCGGCGTGCATCATCTTTTGCAGCGCTTGGTTGGCGGGCGCGTCGGCTTCGGTGGTGAAGGCCGGGGTGTGGCGCAGGTCGGTCATCACATCGGTGGCCGGAGAGTCAGGGGTGACGCTGCCGGGGCGGCCGTGGTCGAACTCGATCACGGGTGTGCCTGCGGGAAGGGGGTGATGATGCAGAGGGCGTTGAGTGGACATGAGGGTTCTCTCCCAGAAAAGGACCAGCGTTTGCTGCACTGCAATACGCTTTCGATGCACTCAATTTAGTCCGTGCTGCGCCGGGCTGTTGTATCGAAATGTCGAATCCGCCGCCGAATGCGACAAATGCGCGATTTCATCCGCCAATGCGGGCGTTCAGAAATCGAGCGGGTCGACATCGACTGCCCAGCGCACCCGAGAGCGCAGGGCGGTGAGCTCGGCGCGCCACTGCGAAAGCAGATTCTGCAACGCGCCGCGATGGCTGCCTTCGATCAGCATCTGCAGGCGGTGCACGTCGGCCATGCGGGCGAGCGTGGCGGGAATGGGGGGATAGACGGTCACGCCCAGCGTCTCGCCCAAGGGCGCGGCGAGTTGCTGCGCCTGTGCCAGAAACTCGACCACGGCGTCGATATTCCGGTGTTCCGCGCGCAGCAAAGCCTGATAGGAAAACGGCGGCATGCCGCCGCGCTCGCGCTCGATGAGTTCGGCCTGCGCAAAACCGGGATAGTCGTGTGCCACCAGCGCGCGGTACAGCGGATGTTCGGGGTAGGCGGTCTGCACCAGCATCTCGGGGGTGGAGGCGGGGGTATCGCCCTGGGGCGGCAAGGCGCGGCCCGCCCGCCCGGCCGCCTGCATGAGTTGGGCGAACAGACGCTCGGGGCCGCGCGGATCGTGGGTGAACAGCCCGGCATCGGGGTTGAGTGCGGCGACCAGGGTGACTTTTTGGAAGTCGTGGCCCTTGGTCACCATTTGCGTGCCCACCAGAATGTCCACTTCACCGGCGTGGACGCTGTCGAAACGGCTTGCCGCCGCGCCTTTGCGGCGCGTGCTGTCGGCGTCGATGCGGGCGATGCGGGCCTCGGGATACTTTTCGGCCAGCGCCTCTTCCACCCGCTGCGTGCCCTTGCCCACGGGCTGCAGATCGAGGCTGCCGCAGCCCGGACAGGCGCGCGGCACGGCGGCCTGGTAGCCGCAGTGGTGACAGCGCAGGGTGCGGTCGGTGCGGTGAAACACCAGATGCGCGTCGCAGTGCGGGCAGTCCGACATCCAGCCGCAATCGGGGCAGCTCAACACCGGGGCATAGCCGCGGCGGTTGAGAAACAGCAGGCTTTGCTCGCCGCGCGCGAGCCGCTGGCGCAGCGCGGCGTCGAGTGTCTGGCCGATCAGCGTGCCGCTGGCGCGCAGCGTCGGGTCGCGCCGGGTGTCGGCGATGTGCACGCGGGGCAGTACCCCGGTGGCGCGCTGTTTCAAGGTGAGCAACTGGTAGCGCCCGGTCTGCGCGGCCCGCCAGCTTTCCAGCGAGGGTGTTGCCGAGCCAAGCACGACGGCAATGCCGAGTTGCTGCGCTCGCCATAGCGCCAGGTCGCGGGCGGAATAGCGCGCGCCTTCCTGCTGTTTGTAGGACGGGTCGTGCTCTTCGTCGACCACGATGAGCCGCAACGTCGGCAGCGAAGCCAGCACCGCCAGCCGGGTGCCGAGCACGATGCGCGCCGCGCCGCTGTGGGCCGCCAGCCAGTGTCGCAGCCGCTGCCCTTCCGACAGGCCGCTGTGCAAAACGGCGAGGTGCTCTGCGCCGAAGCGTTGCTCGAAACGGCCCACCAGTTGCGGCGTGAGATTGATTTCGGGCGTCAGCACCAACACCTGCGCTTCGGGCTCGCGCTGCAACACCTGCGCCGCGGCGTGTAGATAAACCTCGGTCTTGCCACTGCCGGTCACGCCAAACAAGAGGAAGGGCGAAAAGCCCGAGCTGGCGGCGATGGCCTCCACCGCTTGCGCTTGCTCCGGGTGCAGCGTGGGGGCAGCGGCCGATGCCGCCAGGTTCGACGAGACGGGGGCGGCTGCGGTGGCTTCCACCCAGCCCGAGCCCTCCCAGTCGGCCAGCACCTTGACGGCGTGTGGATGCAAGCGCCGTGCCTCGGTCAGGCTGAGGCACGGCAGCGTCGAGGCAGCAGGAGTTTCCCCCGCTTCAGCGACGCCGAGTGCGCGCGCCAGCCGCCAGAGCGCCACGCTGCGCGGCGCAATCTGGCCGGGCAAGGCCGACAGGCCCGCTGCGGTGCAGCGATAGCTCGTGTTCGAAGATTGAGGTGGCGCGGCCGTTCCCTCGCCGGGTTTGCGATTGCGCAACTGGACGGGCAGGGCCGCGCCGATGACTTCACCCAGCGCGCGCTGGTAATACCGCGCGACGAACTGCATCAAGTCCAGCCAGGCGGGGGCCAGCGGGGTGAGGGCGGTGTGCGCTGCGGCAATGGGTCGCAGCGCGGCGAGACGGGTTGCGTCCGGCTGCGGTACCAGCGCCATCACCACCCCGCTGACGGTCTGGCGTCCCAGAGGAACGCGTACCAGCGTGCCCGGCGCCAGCGGCGCCTGAGCGCTGTAATCGAGTGGCGGCAGGCCCGGCGCGTCAACGGCAACCTGGAGAACGACGGACATGAGTAGTGCGCAGCGGGTTGAGGTCGGCGTTCGAAACGGGCGCTAAGTCGGCGTCAGATCAGGAGTTATTCTGGATCAAAACAGGGTGTGGATAACTCTGTGTATCAATACCGTGAGCCAGGACGGCAGCCTTGTGGATAAGCCTGTGCAGAAAAATTTACCGAATTGTGAAATATCGAAAAAATCAAGATAAATCAAAGAATTAAGCGAGAAGATCTAAAGCTAAATCTGTGATCAACTTGCTGCGGTGCAAGCTGACCAAAAATGTGCATAAGCCGATTTGTCAAGCTTGACAAATCAGAATTTCCCTTGCAGCGCGGGGTATCGCCGGGCAGCGATAAAGGGGCGCGCCGGGGAGCTGGCCGCGAGCCTGAACGCAGCCAGCTTCACCCGTTCAGGACGCGCTGCGATGCAAGGCCCGGCTATGGGTGTGCACCGCTTCGACCAGCGCGGACACATGCTCGGGCGGGGTGAATTGCGAAATGCCGTGTCCCAGATTGAACACATGGCCTGCGCCCGCGCCGACCGGGCCGAAACTGTGCAGCAGCCGTTGCACTTCTTTTTCGATGGCGGCGGGCGGGGCGAACAGTACGTTGGGGTCGAGATTGCCTTGCAGCGCCACGCGCTGGCCCACAAGGGCGCGGGCCTTGGCGAGCGAAGTCGTCCAGTCGAGCCCGAGCGCGTCGGCGCCGGTGTCGGCCATGGCTTCGAGCCACTGGCCGCCGCCCTTGGTAAACAGAATCACGGGCACGTCGGCCAGGGACGCCTTCTGTTTGAGCGCGGCGATGACCTGCTGGCTGTAGGCGAGTGAAAATTCTTGAAAAGCGCCGTCGGCCAGCACACCGCCCCAGCTATCGAAAATCATCACGGCTTGCGCGCCGGCGTCGATCTGCGCGGCCAGATACTGCGCCACCGCCTCGGCGTTGACCGCGAGAATGCGGTGCATCAGATCGGGGCGGGAATACAGCATCGTCTTGACGGTGCGGTAGTCGTCGCTGCCGCCGCCTTCGACCATGTAGCAAGCCAGCGTCCAGGGGCTGCCGGAAAAACCGATCAGCGGCACGCGCTGAGTGCCGTTCTGCACCAGCGCGCGGCGGATTTCGCTGACGGCGTCGAACACGTAGCGCAGCTTGTCCATGTCGGGAACGGCGAGCGCGGCCACATCGGCCTCGGAGCGCAGCGGGCGATCGAATTTCGGGCCTTCGCCCGCCTCGAAGCGCAGGCCCAGACCCATGGCGTCTGGCACGGTAAGAATGTCGGAAAACAGAATGGCCGCGTCCAGCGCGTAGCGGTCGAGCGGCTGGAGCGTCACCTCGGTGGCGAAGTGCGGGTTTTGCGCCAGGCCGAGAAAACTCCCGGCGCGGGCGCGTGTGGCGTTGTATTCCGGCAGATAGCGCCCGGCCTGGCGCATGAGCCACAGCGGGGTGTAGTCGGTGGGCTGGCGGCGCAGGGCGCGCAGGAAGGTGTCGTTGGCAATGGGTGCGGTCATGAACGGTATTGTCGCAAACTGCAGGTGCAGCCCGGCGCGCGTTTTGCTCTGGATGTTTCAACCCGGATGCTCTGTGGGGACAAGGGATGACGGCGCGGGTGCGCCTGTAGCGTTTGTCATCAGGGTCGCCACAGGCCGGGGTGGATCATCCGGGTTCAATCCATGCCGAATTCCCTGCGTTTGAGATAAAGCTCGCCCAAGGTGCCGATGACTTGATTGGAAATGCGGGCGTACTCGCCTCCGCCTTGCAATTGCTGCAGCGCCTCTTGTCGTTGATTGGCCAAAGCCTGGCGGGCGACATCGGCGGCCACGCGATGAAATGCGGCGTGTTCTTCGAACAGCCGTGTGAACAAGCGCTGCGTGTCGGTACTCAGCGCCGGACGGCTTTCGAGAATGCGATAGAGCCACTTGCCCAGATCGCAGCGGTTGTCCAGCGCGATGGTGTCCGGGTCGAGCGTGGAGCAAGCGCCGCTGACACAATCGTGCAACCGCTTCTTCCACGCTTTGTGGGCGTTTGTCGCCGAAAAAAAGTTCAGTTCCATACGGGCTGGGTTGACGATAGTTGGGCAGGTGGCCCAAATATAGTTTTCAGGATGAAACTTTACAATTCGGCGATGCGCCTTGGGCTGAGGGGCATCAAGATTCGGAAGGCGAGGGGCCAAGTTTCCACCCAAGCGATGCCTTTCAGCATCGCCCTACGATAGGCTGCACCTCTTTATCAACCCGGGAGGAACTGTGCAACAAGAACCCAAACACGGACCCCGCTTCTGGTTGGGCAACGGCATTCTGGCGCTGGCCGCGGTGTTTCTGCTGTTCATCGACCAGGCGGCGCAATGGATGGGCACGGGGGCGGTCGCGCTCTGGATGGGGCTGGTCGCTGTGGGCGTCTATCTCATCGTCAAAGACGGGCGATGAGAGGCCGGGATGAGAGGCCCAGGAATTCAGCGAAAGAACAGCGCGCTCATCACCAGACCGATCAGCACGATGCTCCAGCGCATCACCTCGCGCGGAATTCGCCGGGCGACGCGCGCACCCACATAGCCGCCTACCAGCACGGCGGGCAGCATGACCGCCACCCAGCGCCACTGCACAGTGCCAGCGGCGGCGTAGATGCCCACGGCGAACAGGGTGAGCACGGCGGAGATGGCGTTTTTCAGCGCGTTCATGCGGTTGAGATGGGTCTCGCCGATCAGGGTGAGCATCGCCAGCAGCAGCACGCCGAGGCCGCCGTTGAAGTAGCCGCCGTACACGCTGACCACGAACAGGCCGACCAGCGCCTGCAGCCGCGGCGCATGCTGCTCGGGATGGCGGCCGATGCGGCGCAACAAGGTCGGCCCGAAGGCGAACAAGGCGGTGGCGAACAGCAGCAACCACGGCACCAGCGCCCGAAATGCGTGATTGCTCGTGGTGATCAACAGCCCGGCGCCGATGCCCCCGCCCACCAGGCAGGTCAGCATCAGCGCGGTCATGCCGACCGAGCGCGGCGGGCCGAGGTCTTCGCGGAAGCCCCAGGTGCTGGCCAAGTAGCCGGGCAACAGGGCCGTGGTGCCGGTGGCGTTGGCGGCAACGGGCGCAATCCCGGCATAGATCAATGCGGGCAGGGTGAGGAAGCTACCACCCCCGGCCGCGGCGTTGAGCGCGGCCCCAAAAAAAGCGGCCAGCGCGACCAGCGCCAAAGTGAAACCGTCGTTGAACATGAGCTTGATGCGAAAAAGCGTCAAGCATACGCAGAACGCCAGCGCTGCGCCCGGCAGGCCTGCGGTTTGTCGTCCAATGCCGCTTTCACGCTTTCAATTGGTAACACGACCCCCTACTGCAATGGCAACCAGTCTGCTCGCTCTTTTAGATGACATCACCACCGTGCTGGATGACGTCGCGCTGCTCACCAAACTCTCGGCCAAAAAAACCGCGGGCGTGCTGGGCGACGATCTGGCGCTCAACGCCCAGCAGGTCACCGGGGTGCAGAGCAACCGCGAAATTCCCGTGGTGCTGGCCGTGGCCAAGGGCTCGCTGATCAACAAATCGATTCTGGTACCGCTGGCGCTGGCGATCAGCGCCTTTGCGTCCTGGGCGATTACCCCTTTGTTGATGGTGGGCGGGGCGTATCTGTGCTTTGAGGGCGCGGAAAAGCTGGCGCACAAGCTCTTCCACAGCCCATCAGAAGAAGAAGCCCATCACGAGGATTTGACCCAGGCGCTGACCCATCCGGAGGTCGATCTGCTGGCGCTGGAGCGCGACAAGGTGAAGGGCGCGGTGCGCACCGACTTCGTGCTTTCCGCCGAAATCATCGCCATCACGCTCGGTGCGGTGGCTGGTGCGAGCTTCACCACGCAGGTGGCCGTACTGGTCGGTATTTCGGTGCTGATGACCGTGGGCGTTTATGGCCTGGTTGCGGGCATTGTGAAGCTGGACGACGCCGGGCTCTACCTGAACCGTCAGGCGTCTGCCGCGGCGCAGGCGCTGGGGCGTGGCCTATTGGCTGCGGCGCCCTGGCTGATGAAGGGGCTGAGCGTAGTGGGCACTGTCGCGATGTTTCTGGTGGGCGGCGGCATCATCAGCCACGGCTGGCCCTGGCTGCATCACGCCAGCGAGGCCGTGGTGCATCAGTCGGGTGCGGCGCTGGGCTGGTTGAGCCCGCTGTTGTTCGATGCCGCGGTGGGCATCGCCACCGGCATCGGAGTGCTTGGCGTGTGGACGCTCGGGCAGAAACTTCGGGGGCGCGGCGCGGCGGCACATTGAGCCGCGCCGGTGCGCATACCGACAAAGTATTTAGGCAGCCAGCAGTGCAACGATCTGGTCCTTGAGCTGCAAACGCTCTTTTTTCAGCGTTTCCAGGTGCAGGTCATCGGCGGCGTGCACGCCTTCTTCAATCTGCACCACTTCCTTGTTGAGTTCTTCGTAGCGTTGGGCCAGCTTTTGGAAGTGGGCGTTGTCCGCTTTCAGCGCGTGGATCTTGTCGGCCTGGGCGGGAAATTCGTGGGTCAAATCGTGCGGGTCTAGTGTCATGGGGACGTCCTCCTGTGTTGTTGAGCAAGGCTTAACCATAGGACGGTTCGCGCGGACATGCCACCGCTGCGCGCAAGCTGCCCGTTGCAGGGCCGTTCAGGGATTGACCGGCAGCAACGCCCACATGCGCCCGGGCCACTGCATGCGGCCTGCGAGTTCGCCGGCCGCATCGCCGGTGCCGGTGAACAAGTCGGCGCGCACAGCGCCCGTGATGGCCGAGCCCACATCCTGCGCGAACACCAGCCGGTTGAGCGGCTGCGGCGCGGGCGCGCGGCTGTCGTAAGGCTGCGCGGTGGACAACCACACCGGCAGGCCCAGCGCGATGGCGCGCTTGTCCACCGCGATGCTGCGCATGGCCGTGAGGGGCACGCCCAGGGCACCGATGGGGCCGCGCTGCGGGTCGGTGTCGAGCGCGGCGTTGAAAAACACCACGCGCGGGTTGGCGGCCAGCATTTCGGGCACTTCAGCAGGGTGCATCTGCGCCCAGGCGCGGATGATGGACATGGTGATCGTGCCGTTCACCCGCCCGGTGTCGAGCAGCCAGCGGCCGACCGATTTGTAGGGCCAGCCGTTGGTGCCGGCGTAGCTCAGCCGCAAGGTCTGGCCGCTGGGCAGACGCACGAGGCCGGAGCCTTGTACCTGCAGGAACAGGGCGTCCACCGCGCTGTCGAGCCAGACCACGGTGTGACGATCCAGCGCGGCCTGTAGCGCGGGGTCGGACTGAATCTGCGCCCTGCTCCAGTAGGGCAGCACGCGCTGCTGCCCGTCCACCCAAGCCACCCGGCCGCCGCTGACACCATCGGCGCCCGGCGCGCGCGGCACGAGGTCGGCGGGCAGCCCCCAGACGGGCACCACATAAGGCCAGATGCGGGTGAGCGAGCCGTGCAGCACCGGCTCGTAGTAGCCGGTGATCAAGCCTTTGTCCTCTTGGTCCGGTTTGCCCGAAGCGGTGATTTGCCACGGCGCGAACTCGGCCTCGATGAACGCCCGCTGCGACTGCGGATCGTCTGCCGGCACGGACGCCGCGCGTCGGCACACCGCCGCCAGCGCGCTGGGCAGGCGTGCGCCGCAGTCGCGCCGGAAGGCCTGCCAGACGCCGCTGAAATCGTCTTGCGGCCAGCCAGGCAAATCGGCCCACTGCGCGGGTTGCAGCCGCACGCCGGGGCCGGTGAGCGCGGCGGCGGTGCCCGGCGGGGTTGCAGGCCAAGGCGCCGTCGGCGCTGAAGTGGGCGGCAGGGTCGTGGGCGAAGAAGGCGGCGGCGCGGGCGGCGTGGCGCAGGACGCCAGTACCAGCCCCAGCAGGCAGAGCAGGGCGGTGCGGACCCGGCCCATCAACCCCGGTCGGTGCGAAAACAACGTCATGCTCAGCCGTGTACGCTGGCCGCAGCGTGTCGCGGCGGCAGGATGAACGTCCAGGGCCTGCGCCACAGCCGACGGGCAATGCTGGTGTAGATGGCGCGGCGCTCTTTCACCTGAATGCCCCGGGCGCGCAAGGCCAGGCGGTAAGCCAGATAGAAACTCACGCCGACGTTGAGCACGCCGTTGACGGCAATGCCCGCCAGCGCCCACCAGAACGCCGGATCGTTCACGACCGCGGGCCCCAGGCTGGCGCACGCCGCGCCAAACAGACCCGATGACAGGGTGACGTGCCGCACTTGCAGGTCGAGGCCGAAAATGCGGAAGAACTCCGGTGTCAGTCCGAGCAGCAGGCCGAGCGACACATTGCCCGACATCACGCCGATATTGCGACGCCACCAGGCGGCCCAGCGCGCTGCGCGCAGCGCGCCCAGGCGACGCCGGATGCGCGGATTCCAGGCGATGGCGCTGTCGATCCGGTGCAGCACGAAGGCGTTTTCCGCCCAGCCTGCAATCACACTGGAGAGGAACAGCAGCACCCCGGTAAACGCGGCAAACAGCGGCGTAGGGCCGAGCAGCGACAACGATTGCAGCTCGTGCTCCGCCTTGGGCACGGGCAGAAACTGCGGCCCGAACACGGCCAGCCCACCCAGGCCAAGCAGCAGCGCCACCGGCATGACCAGCAAGACGTTGCCGAACACCCCGGCCGACTGCGAGCGCGTGAGGTTGGCGACTTCGTCAACGAATCGCTCCACCCCACCGGGTTTGGACAGCTCGCCGAGCTTGTCGGCCATGGCCGGTGCGGTCATCGCCGGTTGTTTGGTGGCGATGGTCCAGTGCAGCAATTGCACGATGACAAAGCTCACCGCGTAGTTCAGCCCGGCGAGCAGGCCGGTCCAGAACAGCGCGGTTTTCAGGCCGAGAATGCCGATCTTGATCCAGGTGGTGAACCCCATGATCAGCCCGCCGCCCATCGCCGCGCCGAGCATGGCGCGGTATTCGCGGCGGTCGCGGGTGATGTAGTGCTCGCCTGTCTCGGCGTGGCGTTCGGCCATTTTTTCTGCCAGCAGCGCGGTGTTGTGCCGCCACAGGGCGCGCAGGCTGCGGCGCTGGGCGCTCAAGCGCACGAAATTGGCGAACAGATGGGCGGTGTCGCGCGCCGGGGTGTCGCCCACCAGGCAATTGAGCAGCGCCTCGGCGCGGTCGATGCGCTGATGCAGCTGGTGCAGCACATAGACCAGGCTGACCGAAGTACCGTAGTCTTCCAGATGCGCCGTGACCGAATCGGCCTGCTGGCGACAGGCTTCCAGCCCGGCGCGAAGCAGTGTGAGCGACTGCCGCAGCGCCTCTTCGTCGCCGGAGGGCTGCCGCGCCAGCAGCGCCTGTACCGTTTCATACTGCGCGGCCAGCTGCTTGAACGGGGCTTCGACCTCGCCCGCCAGTGGGCCGCTGTTGTGCATACGCGAGCGCAGATCGGGCGAGAAGCCGGTGGCGCGGATCTGGCTGACGGTATAGGTCAGCGCATCGAGCAGGGCGGTGCGCCAGAGCTGCGCGCTGGCGGTTTTTTCGGTTTCGATCTCGCGCGTGGCCAGCAATTCGCGCAGGCGTGCGAGGGTCTCGGCATCGAGCGCTTCGAGCCAGACGGCGTCGTGCGCCTGCGGAAAAAACAGGGCGAACAGCACGGCGAGATCGCGCGTTTCGGGCGATTTGGGCAGCCATTTGTTGCCCAGCCGTTCGCTGAATTCGCTGAAAAACGAAGGCCGCTGGCTGAAGCCGAAATCGGCCAGCAGCAAGGTGGCATCGGTGTTGCGCAGCAGGCCGTTGATCACGGCGGCGATTTCGGCGCGGCGCTCGGGCAGGTGGTCGAGCACGTCCAGCAGGGTTTGCAGTCGGCGGATTTCGGCGGGCGCCGCAGTGTCTTTTCCGTCTTGCTCAGCGAGAGTCGGCGGGAGGTTCAGACCCTCTCGCAGGAGATCGGCGTCGGGGCCGCGTCGCAGCCAGTCCAGCAGTTCGATGATCCAGAGCGCTTGCTCCACGGGCTGCGCCTGTGCGCTGGCCGCGTCGAGCAGCGAATGCACCTCCGTCGCCGCGCGCGCCGCCGCCTTGCGCGCCCGTCGCTTGGCAAAAAACATCAGTGCAGACTCCGCGGCTGAACCAGCGCGAATTCGGGAATGTGCGCCTCGAAGCGCTCGCCATCTTCGGCGACACAGAAATAACTGCCGCGCATACTGCCCATCGGCGTGCTCAGTTGCGACCAGCTGGTGTATTCGAACGCTTCGCCGGGCTTGAGAAAGGGCTGCTGCCCCACCACGCCCAGGCCGCGCACTTCCTCCACTTTGCCCGCGCCGTCGGTAATGATCCAGTGGCGGGAAATGAGCTGCGCGGCCACGCGCCCGGTGTTGATCACGGTGACGGTGTAGCTGTAGGCATAAACGCCTTGCTCCGCATCCGACTTCTCGGGCAGGTATTGCGGAATCACCGAAACGGAAAATTGATAGGTCGACATGCGCCCGATTCTAGGAGTTAGCAGTGGAATGCGCGCTTGAGATGGCTTGACATTCAGGGAATTGCGCCGCGTCAGGTAGTTGGGTTCAAATCCCTACAGAATCAGTTGGGCATCCCTCTAAAATGAACGCCATGAAAACCTACCGCATCGCTCCCAGCATTCTCTCGGCCGACTTTGCCCGCCTGGGCGAGGAGGTGCGCAACGTCATCGACGCCGGCGCTGATTTCATTCATTTCGACGTGATGGACAACCATTACGTGCCCAACCTCACCATCGGCCCGCTGGTGGCCGAGGCCATCAAGCCCTACTGCAAGAAGGCCGACGGCACCCCCATCACGCTGGATGTGCATCTGATGGTCGAGCCGGTCGATGCCATCGCCCAGTCCTTCGTCAAGGCGGGCGCCGACATCGTCAGCTTCCACCCCGAAGCCAGCAAGCACGTCGATCGCACCCTGCAGATGATTCGCGACGGCGGCGCCAAGGCCGGGCTGGTGTTCAACCCCGCCACGCCGCTTTCCGTGCTCGACTACGTCATGGACAAGGTCGATTTGGTGCTGCTGATGAGCGTCAACCCCGGCTTTGGCGGACAGAGTTTCATTGAAAGCAGCCTGCCCAAGGCCAAACAGGTACGTGCCAAGCTCGACGCCTACAAGGCACAGACGGGCCGCGACATCCTGCTGGAAATCGACGGCGGCATCAAGCCCGACAACATCGCCGCGGCCGCCGCGGCCGGGGTGGACACTTTCGTGGCCGGTAGCGCCATTTTCGGCAAGCCCGACTACAAGGCCGTGATCGACGCCATGCGCGCCAACCTCGCGGCGGTGGCCTGATGGACGCCCGCACCGCTGCAACGCCAGCCCTGACCTTGGTCGGCCACGCCGTGCAGGCCGCCATCATCGATCTCGACGGCACCATGATCGACACCCTGGGCGACTTTCATGCGGCGCTTTCGCGGTTGATGGACGAACTCGGTCTGCCCGCGGTCAGCCGTGAGCAGGTGGAGCATCGCATCGGCAAAGGTTCCGAATATCTGGTGCTGCAGACCCTGCGCATTCACCTCCGCGACGATCAGGCCCAAGACCTGTACCCGCGCGCCATCGAAACCTATCAGCGTATTTACGGCACCATCAACGGCCAGTATTCCAACCCGTTTCCCGGCGTGCCCGAAGGGCTAGCGTCCTTGAAGGCTGCGGGCTTGCGGCTGGCCTGCATCACCAACAAGCCCACACGCTACGCGCGCGAACTGCTCGACCTCAAAGGGCTGCTGCAGCACTTTGAAGTGGTCAACGGCGGCGACGCCTTCCCGCGCAAGAAGCCCGACCCCATGCCCTTGGTCGAAACCTGCAAGCAGATCGGCCTGCCCACCGCGGTGGTGCTGATGATCGGCGATTCGCAGAACGATGCCCTGGCCGCCCGTGCCGCCGGTTGCCCGGTGGCTCTGGTCACCTACGGCTACAACCACGGCGAGCCCGTGCGTGCGGTGGACGCAGATGGCTTTGCCGACCGCATCGGCGATCTGCTGCCCGCCTGAATAATTCAGCACGCAGCAATAAAAAAGCCGCTCCGGACAGGAGCGGCTTTTTTGTGGGCAGAGCCCACACGATCAGCCGTTGATGTTCTGCTTTTGAATCGAGGTGTTGGACAGCACGCCAGCGGGCAGCATGCGCAGCATGGCCTGATACAGCTCGGCGTTGCCGGTGCCCGGAATGATGTGCGAGCCCGGACCCATCAGCACGATGCCGTTGGAGGGTTCGAACAGCAGTTCAACCGTTTGACCCTTGGCGATCTGCTTCACGCTGGCCAGTTGTTTACTGAAGGCGTCCATCGCCGGCTTGAACGAGGCGTACTGCGCGGCGGACACGCCCTTTTTCACCCCAGCATCCAGCGCTTTGGCCAAAGCGTCGGCCGACATATTGGAAATGGCGGTGAGGCGAATCGATTTGGCCCCGGGCATGGTCATGATGTTGCTGACCGACGTGGTGTTTTGCGGCAGGTAAACCGCCGCGGCCATCTTGCCGCCCATATCGACCACGCCAGCGCCGTTGATCAGCAGGGGCACGCCGTTGGCCGGGGCGGTTTGCATCACAGGAACGCCGCCCACTTTGACGGCGGCATTGGCGCTTACGGCGCCGAACGTCGCGGCCAGCGCGATGGCGGTTGCGGTCAGAACTGTTTTCATGGACGATCCTCGGGTGGTTTGTGGGTATATCAGCCAAATCTTATTTTATGAACCCACCCCTTGCATGTTCGGGTTTTCACCGAAACGGCGTGTTTGAGTGGTCACCAAACATGACGGCGCGCAAGCCTTGCCCGGTGAAGCCGGTCAGTTGCTGTCCGCTTCGTTGCCCAGTAGCGCACGTTTGAGCCGGTCTTCAGCGGGATTTTTGCCCAGCCAGATTTTGAGCATGGAGTTGAAAAACTGCGGCTCGGTGAACACCCCGCCCGAGGGCACGCCATCGATGGCGATGGTGCTGCCCTTGCCGGGAATCTCGCGGATAGTCACCGTTTCACCGGTTTTGATCTGGCTTTTTTGGGCAAACAGTCCGCCCAGTTGCACCAGGCTGGGAATGAAGGCGCTGAACTCCTCCGGGCTGAGGTTGTTTTTGATGCCTTCGTTGAGTTTGTCGCCGAGCTCCTTGCCGCTCACATCACGCAGCAGGGTGAGTTTCAACTCCTTGGGCCCGGCCATGTTGTAAATCGCCTGCGGTTGCGTGCTTTTCTGCGGCAAATACAGCGCGGCGGTGTAAACCTTGAAAAAGAACACGTACCGGGTACCGGCGCCGTTGAGCGTCAGCGTCTTGCCGCCGACATCCACTTGCGGCGGAATATCCACGCCGTGCAGGGTGAGCGCCTGCGCGCTCGGCATGAAGGATGCGGCGGCCAGGGCGGCGATTAGCGAGGCGGTTGCGCCGAAGGTGCGCAGCGGCTTGTGAGCGGTGTGATCCATGAAGTCTCCTGTTGTCTGTTATCGAACGGTCGTTCATTTTTCGTAAAACGCCGTGCTTTGACAAGTGAATTTGGATCGGGCGCCGTTTAAGATACTGCAACAACACCCATGAAGGAGACGTCATGCCCAAGGTTTTTCAGGACAGCTACCCCGACGCGCTGGCGCACTGCTATGGCTGCGGCCGCCTCAATGCCGAGGGGCATCAGATCAAGACCGTCTGGGATGGTGATGAAACGGTCACGCGCTTTACGCCCCAGCCCTATCACATCGCAGTGCCTGGCTTTGTGTATGGCGGCTTGATCGCCTCGCTGATCGATTGCCACAGCACCGGCACGGCGGCAGCGGCGATGTACCGTGCCGAAGGGCGGGAGATGGACACGCCACCGGCGTTCCGTTTTGTCACCGGATCGCTGCATGTCGATTTTCTCAAGCCGACGCCCTTGGGTACAGAGCTTGAAATTCGCGGTCGTGTCAAAGAAATCAAGGGCCGCAAGGTCATTGTGGAGTCCACGGTGTTTGCGGGCGGCGTGGCCACCGTGCGCGGGGAGGTCGTCGCGGTACAGATGCCGGAAAACTTCGGCGCTTGAGACCGCGTTTGAGCCCGTTACGCGGAAAATGGCCCTGCGAGTTTGCTACATTCGCTCACTCGGATAGATCTGCGCGATTCATTCACTTTCCATGTTCATCCATCGGCGACACGCATCGGGTTCTGGAGACCGGGGGGCCTGGCCCTGGCGGTTCTGGCTGATCGTGCCCGCTGCTGCGGCCTGACTCATCTCCGATCTGCGCCCCATTCGCGCGTCAATGCTCGGGGCCGTGTCGGCAACAGGCTGCACTCCCGCGATATCCGCTGCCCGCCCCTGCGGGGCAGCCGACCCTTGAGACGAACATGACTGAACTCGAATTCAAAGAACTGGCCCGCCAGGGCTACAACCGCATTGCGCTCGTGTCGGAAGCGCTGGCGGATCTGGAAACTCCCCTGTCGCTCTACCTCAAGCTGGGGGTGGGTGCAGGAGCCGGGAAAAACACTTTTTTGCTGGAATCCGTCGTCGGCGGCGAGCGCTTCGGCCGCTACTCCTTCATCGGCCTGGCCGCGCGCATGCAGGTGCGGGTGAAGAACGGCCTCACCGAGGTGTTGCGCGACGGCGCGGTGGTGGAAACCTCCGAAGCGCCGCCGCTGGATTTCATCGAGGCGTTCCACGCCCGCTTCAAGGTGGCGCTGCCTGCGGGCATGCCGCGTTTTTGCGGCGGGTTGGCGGGGTATTTCGGCTATGACGCGGTGCGCTATATCGAGCCGCGCCTGATGGCGTCTGCGGCCAGGCATCCCAAGCCCGATCCACTGGGTATGCCCGACATCCTGCTGATGTTGTGCGAAGAACTTGCCGTGATCGACAACCTGTCGGGGCGGCTCTACCTCATCGTCTATGCCGACCCCGGCCAGCCCGAGGCCTATAGCCAGGCGCGCTCGCGCTTGCGCGGTCTGCGCGAGCAACTGCGCTATTCCGTTTCGGCGCCGCCCATGCAGCGCAGCAGCGTGACGCCGATCGAGCGCGAGTTCGACAAGGCCGACTATCTGAAAGCGGTCGAGAAGGCGAAGGACTACATCGCCGCCGGCGACTTCATGCAGGTGCAGGTGGGGCAGCGCCTGCGCAAGCGCTTCAGCGATTCGCCGCTGTCGCTCTACCGTGCGCTGCGCTCGCTCAACCCTTCGCCGTACATGATTTATTTCAACTTCGGCGACTTTCAGATTGCGGCCTCATCGCCCGAGATTCTGGTGCGCGAAGAGGCTGTGCCCGAAGGACGCAAGGTCACCATCCGCCCGCTGGCGGGCACGCGGCCGCGCGGCGCCACCGCCGAGGCCGATGTGCGCAACGAGGCCGAACTGCTGGCCGACCCGAAGGAGCGCGCCGAGCATCTGATGCTCATCGACCTGGCGCGCAACGATCTGGGCCGGATCGCGCAGACCGGCAGCGTGAAGGTGACCGAGGCGTTCGCCATCGAGCGCTATTCGCATGTGATGCACATCGTCAGCAACGTCGAGGGGCTGCTGCAACCGCAGCGCACGCCGATGGACGTGCTGCGCGCCACCTTCCCGGCGGGCACGCTGTCGGGCGCGCCCAAGATTCGCGCCATGGAAGTGATCGACGAACTCGAACCCACCCGCCGCGGGCTGTACGGCGGGGCCATCGGCTACTGGAGTTTTGCCGGTGACATGGATCTGGCCATCGCCATTCGCACCGGCATCGTCAAGGACAACTGGTTGTACGTGCAGGCGGCCGCTGGCGTGGTGGCTGATTCTGTGCCCGAGATGGAGTGGCGCGAAACCGAGGCCAAGGCCCGCGCCGTGTTGCGCGCGGCCGAGCAAGTGCAGGAAGGGCTGGACGGCTAAAGCGCCGTCCGCCCCCTCTCTTCCCAGACCCACGGAGCCCATCATGCTGCTGATGATCGACAACTACGACAGCTTTACCTACAACCTGGTGCAATATTTCGGCGAACTCGGCCAGGACGTGCACACCGTGCGCAACGATGAGCTCGATCTCGAAGCCATCGCGGCGCTCAATCCCGAGCGCATCGTCATTTCTCCCGGGCCGTGCTCGCCCGCCGAGGCGGGTATCTCCGTGCCGGTGCTGCAATATTTCGCCGGGCGACTGCCCATTCTGGGCGTCTGCCTGGGGCATCAGGCCATCGGCGCCGCGTTTGGCGGCCAGATCGTGCGGGCGCGACAAATCATGCACGGCAAGACCAGCCCCATCACCCATGACGGCCGAGGCGTGTTCGCCGATCTGCCCAGTCCGTACACCGTGGTGCGCTATCACTCGCTGGCCATCGAGCGCGACAGCCTGCCGACCTGCCTGGAAATTACCGCGCAGACCGAAGATGGCGAAATCATGGGGGTGCGTCACCGCCATTTCGCCATCGAAGGCGTGCAGTTTCACCCGGAATCCATCGAGACCGAGCACGGCCACCGGCTGCTGCAGAATTTTCTGGCGTTGAACGAGAGCCACTTCCATGACCATCAGTAATCACGATGCGCTGGTGCGCGTCATCGAGCACCGCGAAATCTTCCACGATGAAATGATCGGGCTGATGCGCCGCATCATGACCGGCGAGATGTCCCCGGTCATGATGGCCGCGCTCATCACCGGCCTGCGGGTGAAAAAGGAAACCATCGGCGAAATCACCGCCGCCGCGATGGTGATGCGCGAATTCGCCACGCCGGTCGAAGTGGCCGATAAAAAGCGCCTGGTCGACATCGTCGGCACGGGGGGCGATTCCGCGCGCACCTTCAATATCTCCACCGCCAGCATGTTTGTCGCCGCCGCCGCCGGGGCGCAGGTGGCCAAGCATGGCGGGCGCAGCGTGAGTTCTTCCTCCGGCTCGGCCGACGCGCTCGACGCGCTGGGTGCCAACATCCAGCTCACGCCAGAGCAAGTGGCGCAAAGTCTGGCCGAATGCGGCATCGGCTTCATGTTCGCGCCCAACCACCATCCGGCCATGAAGCACGCGGCGCCGGTGCGCAAGGAGTTGGGGGTGCGCACTCTGTTCAATATTCTCGGCCCGCTGACCAACCCCGCGGGTGCGCCTAACCAGTTGCTGGGGGTGTTCCACCCCGATCTGGTCGGTATTCTGGTGCGTGTTTTGCAAAGGCTGGGCAGCGAGCACGCCCTGGTGGTGCACGGGCTGGATGGTCTGGACGAGGTGTCGCTGTCGGGCGAGACGCTGATTGGCGAACTCAAGAACGGCCAGATCAGCGAATACGCCATTCACCCCGGCGATCTCGGGCTGAAGTCCGCGCCGTTGGAGGCGCTGCGGGTGGAAGGCCCGGCTCAGTCCATCGAGCTGATGCACGAGGCGCTCAACGATGTGGCGGGCGCGCCCAGAGACATCGTGGCACTCAATGCAGGGGTCGCGCTGTACGCCGCGAACGTCGCGCCCGCATTGATCGACGGCGTGCAGATGGCGCGCGAAGCCATTTCCAGTGGCGCAGCGCGCGACAAAATGCAGGAGTTCGTGCGCGTCACCCGCGCCATGCAGAATCTGGCGGCCAGCGTATGAGCGACATCCTTCAGCGCATCCTCGCCACCAAAGCGCAAGAAGTGGCGGCAGCGCGCGAGCAGGTGCCTTTATCGGCGCTGCGCGAGCAGGCTGCGGCGCGTGACGCGCCGCGGGGGTTTGCCGCCGCGGTGCAGGCCAAAGTCGCCACGGGTGGGCCCGCCGTCATTGCGGAAGTGAAAAAGGCCAGTCCGTCGCGCGGGGTTCTGCGGGCCGACTTCGATCCGGCCGCGATTGCTCGCAGCTACGCGGCCGGGGGCGCCACCTGCTTGTCCGTGCTCACCGATGTGCAGTACTTCCAGGGGGCGGCGTCTTATCTGCAGCAGGCGCGGGCGGCTTGCGCGCTGCCCGTATTGCGCAAGGATTTCATGGTCGACGCCTACCAGATCGCCGAGGCTGCAGCGATGGGGGCTGACTGCGTGCTGTTGATCGCCGCCGCTCTGCCGCAGGCGCAATTGATCGAACTGGAAGCCGAGGCGATGAGCTACGGCCTTGATGTGCTGGTCGAGGTACACAACGCGGCTGAACTGGAGGCGGCGCTGGCGCTGCGCACGCCTCTGCTTGGCATCAACAACCGCGACTTGCGCAGCTTTGAAACCCGGCTGGAGACCACCCTCGATCTGCTGCCGCAGATTCCTGAGGGCCGCGTCGTTGTGACCGAAAGCGGCATTCTGACCGCCGATCACGTCGCACGCATGCGGGCCGCCGGCGTTCAGGCCTTCCTCGTCGGCGAAGCCTTCATGCGCGCGGACGACCCCGGCACGGCCCTGCGCGCGCTCTTCGATTGACCCGGCTAAAAGGCCTTCTATTTGACATTGCCGCAAAAATCGCTAAGAATCTGCGGTTCGCCTCGGAGAGGTGGCCGAGTGGTTAATGGCAGCAGACTGTAAATCTGCCCTCTTACGAGTACGCTGGTTCGAATCCAGCCCTCTCCACCAGGCGCAAGAATGATGTGCTTTGCTGCTTTTGGTTTTTGCTGCGGGCTTCGTCGTGTTGGCGACGATCAGTCGCTCCGAGTTGATCGCTGCGGGCCTCGCCAGGGTGTCCAGGGCTAGGCAAGGCGGGAGTAGTTCAATGGTAGAACCTTAGCCTTCCAAGCTAATGGCGCGGGTTCGATTCCCGTCTCCCGCTCCAGCTCCTGCGGTATTTAGTGTTGTTATGTAACGGTTTTTTCTTGAGCGTGCAAGCGTTCAGGCCCATGTGGCTCAGTGGCAGAGCACTCCCTTGGTAAGGGAGAGGTCGCGGGTCCGATTCCCGCCATGGGCACCAGTTGAATTTATCGATTTGTCCATCTTTGTAGGCTTGAGGAGTTTGAATCATGGCGAAGGAAAAGTTTGAGCGGACCAAGCCGCACGTCAACGTGGGCACGATTGGTCACGTGGACCACGGCAAGACCACGCTGACGGCGGCCATCACCACCGTGCTGGCGGCCAAGTTTGGCGGATCGGCCAAGGCCTACGACCAGATCGACGCAGCGCCCGAAGAGAAGGCTCGCGGCATCACCATCAACACCGCGCACGTGGAATACGAGACGGCCAACCGCCACTACGCCCACGTCGACTGCCCCGGTCACGCCGACTACGTCAAGAACATGATCACCGGTGCCGCCCAGATGGACGGCGCCATCCTCGTCGTCTCCGCCGCTGATGGCCCCATGCCCCAGACCCGCGAGCACATCCTGCTCGCCCGCCAGGTCGGCGTGCCCTACATCGTCGTGTTCCTCAACAAATGCGACATGGTCGACGACGCCGAACTGCTCGAACTCGTCGAGATGGAAGTGCGCGAGCTGCTGTCCAAGTACGACTTCCCCGGCGACGACACCCCCATCATCAAAGGCTCCGCCAAACTCGCCCTCGAAGGCGACAAAGGCGAACTCGGCGAGAAAGCCATCTTCAACCTCGCCGACGCCCTCGACAGCTACATCCCCACGCCCGAGCGCGCTGTGGACGGCGCCTTCCTCATGCCCGTCGAAGACGTGTTCTCCATCTCCGGGCGCGGCACCGTCGTGACCGGCCGGATCGAGCGCGGCATCATCAAAGTCGGTGAAGAAATCGAAATCGTCGGCATTCGCGCCACGCAGAAAACCACCTGCACCGGCGTCGAAATGTTCCGCAAACTCCTCGACCAAGGCCAAGCCGGTGACAACGTCGGCATTCTGCTGCGCGGCACCAAGCGCGAAGACGTCGAGCGCGGCCAAGTGCTGTGCAAACCCGGCAGCGTCAAGCCCCACACCCACTTCACCGCCGAGATCTACGTGCTCAGCAAAGACGAAGGCGGCCGTCACACCCCCTTCTTCAACAACTACCGTCCCCAGTTCTACTTCCGCACCACCGACGTCACCGGTGCGGTGGAACTGCCCAAGGACAAGGAAATGGTCATGCCCGGCGACAACGTCAGCATCACCGTCAAGCTCATCGCCCCGATCGCGATGGAAGAAGGTCTGCGCTTCGCCATCCGGGAAGGCGGTCGTACCGTCGGCGCCGGGGTCGTGGCCAAGATCATCGAGTAAATCGTTCAACCTGGATTCGGTGTGGCTTCTGGAGAAATCTGGCGTGCGCTCCGAACTAGGGTTTTGTGAGGGCGCTCTGCGGGGCCAGCCCGAATCTGTTTGAATTGCGGCCGTTGCCTGTTTCGCAGACAACGGCCTTGGTGCTAGAAGGTACAGGGGCATAGCTCAATTGGCAGAGCGTCGGTCTCCAAAACCGAAGGTTGGGGGTTCGATTCCCTCTGCCCCTGCCACTCCGAACCGTTTCGGGGTTGAACGCGCGTAAATCCATATGGCGAATCCGTCTGTCGAAACCGTCTCCACTGGGGCGGACAAAGCTAAGTTGGGGGCGGCAGCGGTCTTGCTGCTCGCCGCGCTGGGCTTGTTTTATGGTCTGGCCGGGCAGCCCATGTGGGTGCGCGTCGTCACGTTCCTGGTACTGCTGGCGGGCGCGGTTGTGGTGTTTTTCCTCTCCGAGCCGGGGCGTGCGCTCATTGCCTACGGGCAGGATGCGGTGCGCGAAACCAAGAAGGTGGTTTGGCCGACGCGCAAAGAGGCCATGCAGATGACGGGCATCGTATTTGCGTTTGTTATTTTGATGGCCCTTTTTCTCTGGCTGACCGACAAATCGCTGGAATATGTGCTCTACGACCTGATCCTTGGTTGGAAGCGCTAGGAGCATGAGTATGGCTGAAGCACAAACGATGGCGGCGCAAGCTGGCAAGCAATGGTATGTCGTCCACGCCTATTCCGGCATGGAGAAGGCCGTGCAGCGCAACCTCGCCGAGCGCATTGAGCGCGCGGGGATGCAAACCAAATTCGGGCGCATTCTGGTGCCGACGGAAGAAGTCGTCGAAATCAAGAATGGCCATAAAAGTATTACCGAACGTCGCTTTTTCCCGGGCTATGTGCTTGTGGAAATGGAAATGGACGACGCGACCTGGCATTTGGTCAAGCACACCAGCAAGGTGACCGGTTTCGTGGGCGGCGCCAAAAATCGCCCCGTGCCGATCAGCGAGGCGGATGTCAACAAGATCATGAGCCAGATGCAGGAGGGTGCGGACAAGCCGCGTCCCAAGGTGCAGTTCGAGGTGGGCGAAATGGTCCGCATCAAGGAAGGCCCGTTCACCGACTTCAACGGCAATGTGGAAGAGGTGAACTACGAAAAGTCGCGGCTTCGCGTCTCGGTCACCATCTTTGGTCGTGCCACGCCGGTTGAATTGGAGTTTCAGCAGATTGAGCGGCTTTGACCGCTTGTTGATCTGCATGGTTGTTTGCGAGCAACTGCAAATCGTTTGATTGCTGCCGCCCATCCCGCCCGGGTTGCAGTGTGAGTCGTAAAGGGCGGGTTTCGGGGAGCCTTGTGAAAACAAAGGCGCTCGTACCCATTCGGAGTCACTATGGCAAAGAAAATTGTCGGCTTCATCAAGCTGCAAGTGCCAGCTGGTAAAGCCAATCCCTCGCCGCCAATCGGCCCGGCGCTCGGTCAACGCGGCCTCAACATCATGGAGTTCTGCAAGGCGTTCAACGCGCAGACTCAAGGTGTGGAGCCGGGCCTCGCGCTGCCGGTGGTCATCACCGCCTTCGCGGACAAATCGTTCACCTTCATCATCAAGACCCCGCCTGCCGGAGTGTTGATCAAGAAGGCCATCAAGCTCGACAAAGGCTCGGCCAAACCGCATACCGACAAGGTCGGCAAGATCACCCGGGCTCAGCTCGAAGAGATCGCCAACACCAAGATGAAAGACCTGACGGCCGCCGATCTCGACGCGGCTGTTCGCACTATCGCGGGCACGGCCCGTTCGATGGGCGTTACTGTGGAGGGCGTGTAAATGGCCAAGATGCCCAAACGTTATGCGGCCTTGCGAGCCAAGGTCGATTCCAACAAGCTGTACGCGCTGGATGATGCGCTGGTGTTGGTCAAGGAGTGCGCGGTCGCCAAGTTCGACGAATCCATCGACGTGGCGGTGAGCCTCGGCGTGGATACCCGCAAGTCTGACCAGGTCGTGCGGGGTTCGGTCGTGCTGCCCGCGGGCACCGGCAAGATCAAGCGCGTAGCCGTGTTCGCCCAAGGCGCCAAGGCTGAAGAGGCCAAGGCCGCTGGTGCGGACATCGTTGGTTTTGAGGACTTGGCGGAGCAGGTCAAGGCCGGCAACCTCAATTTCGACATCGTCATCGCCTCACCCGACGCCATGCGCGTAGTCGGTGCGCTGGGTCAGATTCTCGGCCCGCGCGGCATGATGCCCAACCCCAAGGTGGGTACTGTGACGCCGGACGTCGCGGGTGCGGTGAAAAACGCCAAAGCCGGTCAGGTGCAGTTCCGTGCCGACAAGGCCGGCATCGTGCATGGCACGATCGGCCGCGCCTCGTTTGGCCCCGATGCGCTCCGCCGCAATCTGGCCGCGCTGATCGAAGCGCTACAAAAAGCGCGTCCGCAAGCGGCCAAGGGCATCTACCTGAAAAAGGTGGCGGTTTCGTCCACCATGGGCATTGGCGTGCGCGTCGATACCGCCACGGTGAACGCCGCGGTCGCCGGGCAGTAAATGTTTGAAGCAGTCCCGGCCGGTTGAAATGATCGGTCGGGCCTGAGCAGGAATGAGTAGTAGCAATTGGTGGGCCGATGCGGTGATTTTCATGCCGCCTCGGGCGATCCAAGACCGCAGGCGCGAGACGGCAGTCTCGCTTAATTCGACGTCATGCCTGCGACGTCGGGTCTGCGCAGATGGCGAACCCGCTGGACGAGAGAATGGGCAAGGTGCGAACGTTGCCTGTAGTCACTCCAGAGGACGCTTGTTTAGGCGCTTTGAGCCGCTAGGGTTCAAGGCAATTTCTTCAGGAGTCAATCTTGAGTCTTAACCGCTCTGAAAAGCAAGCTTCAGTCGAGGAAATCTCGGCGCTGGCAGCCAAGGCGCAATCCCTGGTTCTGGCCGAGTATCGCGGCATTGCAGTCGAGCAGATGACCAAGCTGCGCAAGCAGGCTCGCGAAAACGGGGTGCATCTCCAGGTGTTCAAGAACACCCTGGCCAAGCGCGCCGTTTCGGGAACCTCATGCGAAGTTATCGCCGGTGAAATGGCAGGCCCGCTGATCTACGGATTTTCCGAAGATGCAGTAGCCGCCGCCCGGGTCATCAACGACTTTGCCAAAACCAATGACAAGCTGGTCATTCGCTCGGGTGTGGTCAACGGCAAGGCGCTCGACGCCGCCGGGGTCAAGACCCTTGCCAGCATTCCGTCGCGCGAAGTGCTGCTGGCGCGTCTGCTGGGTGTCATGCAGGCTCCCGTGTCCGGCTTTGCTGTGGCGCTGGGCCAGTTGGCGAAAAAACGCGAAACCGAAGCAGCCTGATCAGGCTGAAGCTTTCAACATTCTCTTTTCAAACATTTATCTCGGAGTCAACAAATGGCAATGAATCAACAGGAAATCCTCGACGCAGTCGGCGGCATGACCGTCATGGAACTCAACGACCTGGTCAAGGCGTTCGAAGAAAAATTCGGCGTGTCCGCTGCCGCGATGGCCGTGGCCGCTCCTGGCGCGGGTGGCGGTGCTGCCGCTGCCGTGGAAGAGCAGACCGAATTCAACGTGATCCTGACGGAAGTCGGCGCGAACAAGGTCAGCGTCATTAAGGCCGTGCGCGAACTGACGGGCCTGGGCCTGAAGGAAGCCAAGGATCTGGTGGACGGCGCGCCCAAGGCTGTCAAGGAAGCCGTGGCCAAGGCCGATGCCGAAGCTGCGAAGAAGAAGCTGGAAGAAGCCGGCGCCAAGGCTGAAATCAAGTAAGTCTATGGTTTTGCGTGGGCCCGGAAGGTCAATTGGCCTTCCGGGCTTTCGCGCCTTCTGCCGGTTCAGGCCGGTAGCTTGGTTACCACATGGCCTGGGGTGAGCCCGGGTTATGCGATAACTGATTTTGTCCCTGTGGAGCGGAGCGTATCCATGTCCTACTCGTTCACTGAGAAAAAGCGCATTCGGAAAAGTTTTGGCAGCCGCCAAAGTGTTCTGGATGTCCCCTATCTGCTGGCTACGCAGATCAACTCCTACGAGGCCTTTTTGCAAAAAGACCTTCCCTTGCCGCAGCGCAAGGACGAAGGGCTGGAAGCGGCGTTCCGCGCCATTTTCCCCATCGTGTCGCACAACCAGTATGTGCGCATGGAATACAACGGCTACACCCTGGCACGCCCGGTGTTCGACGTGCGCGAATGTCAGCAGCGCGGTCTGACCTTTGCGTCGGCACTGCGGGCCAAAGTGCGCCTGATCGTGATGGACCGCGAAGCGGCCAAGCCCACGGTCAAGGAGGTGAAGGAGCAGGAGGTCTATATGGGCGAGATTCCGCTCATGACCGACAAGGGCTCGTTCATCATCAACGGTACCGAGCGGGTGATCGTCAGCCAGCTGCACCGCTCGCCCGGCGTGTTTTTCGAGCACGACAAGGGCAAGACCCACAGCTCGGGCAAGCTGCTGTTTTCCGCCCGCATCATTCCCTACCGTGGCTCCTGGCTCGACTTCGAATTCGACGCCAAGGACATTCTGTATTTCCGCGTCGACCGCCGCCGCAAGATGCCGGTCACCATTCTGCTCAAGGCCCTGGGCCTGAATCCCGAGCAGATCCTGGCGCACTTCTTTGCCTTCGACCACATGCAGTTGATGGACGATGGCGCTTTGCTCGAATTCGTGCCCGACCATTTCAAGGGCGAAGTGGCCCGCTTCGACCTGATCGACCAGAATGGCAAAGTGGTTGTCGCCAAGGACAAGCGCATCAACACCCGCCATCTGCGCGAGCTGGAGCAGGGCGGCACGCAACGCCTGTCGGTGCCGGAAGACTTCCTGTTGGGCAAAGTGCTGGCGCGCAACCTGGTGTCACAAGACACCGGCGAGATCGTGGCCCGCGCCAATGAGGAGCTCACCGAGGCGCTGCTGAAGAAAATCCGCGAAGCCGGCATTCAGCAGATCCAGACCCTCTACATCAACGACCTCGACCAGGGCGCGTTCATTTCGCAAACCCTGCGCATCGATGAAGTGGCCGACCAGCTCGGGGCCAAGGTGGCGATCTACCGCATGATGCGCCCCGGCGAGCCGCCGACCGAAGACGCCGTCGAGGCTTTGTTCAACCGCCTGTTCTTCGACGCTGACGCCTACGACTTGTCGCGCGTGGGCCGCATGAAGTTCAACCGCCGCCTCGGTCGCGAAGAGATCGAAGGCGAGATGGTGCTGTCGCATGAAGACATCATGGCGGTTATCAAGCTGCTGGTCGAGTTGCGCAACGGCCGCGGCGAAGTCGATGACATCGACCACCTCGGCAACCGCCGCGTGCGCTGCGTGGGCGAGCTGGCCGAGAACCAGTTCCGTGCCGGGCTGTCTCGCATCGAGCGCGCGGTGAAGGAGCGTCTGGGCCAGGCCGAGACCGAAAACCTGATGCCGCACGACTTCATCAACTCCAAGCCCATCTCGGCGGCGATCAAGGAATTCTTCGGCTCCTCGCAACTCTCGCAGTTCATGGACCAGACCAACCCGCTGTCGGAGATCACCCACAAGCGCCGCGTCTCGGCCCTGGGCCCGGGCGGTCTGACGCGCGAGCGCGCTGGTTTTGAAGTGCGCGACGTGCATCCCACGCACTACGGTCGCGTCTGCCCGATCGAAACGCCGGAAGGCCCGAACATCGGTCTGATCAACTCGCTGGCGCTGTTCGCCCGGTTGAACGAATACGGCTTCATCGAGACGCCTTATCGCCGCGTGATCGACCGTAAGGTGACTGACCAGATCGACTACCTCTCGGCCATCGAAGAAGGCAAGTACGTCATCGCCCAGGCCAATGCCGGCATGGACGAGCACGGCATGCTCAACGACGAGTTGGTGTCTGCCCGCGAAGCTGGCGAGTCCATCATGGTCTCGCCAGAGCGGGTGCAGTACATGGACGTGTCGCCCAGCCAGATCGTGTCGGCCGCGGCCTCGCTCGTGCCCTTCCTGGAGCACGACGACGCCAACCGCGCGCTGATGGGCGCCAACATGCAGCGTCAGGCCGTGCCCGTGCTGCGTCCTGAAAAGCCCCTGGTCGGCACCGGGGTCGAGCGCGTGACCGCGGTCGACTCGGGCACCGTGGTCACCGCCTTGCGCGGCGGGGTGGTGGACTATGTGGACAGCGCACGCATCGTGGTGCGCGTCAATGACGACGAAACCCAGGCGGGCGAAGTCGGCGTGGACATCTACAACCTCATCAAATACCAGCGTTCCAACCAGAACACCAACATCCACCAGCGCCCGCTGGTCAAGCGCGGCGACATACTCGCCAAGGGCGATGTCGTGGCCGACGGCGCTTCGACCGACCTCGGCGAACTGGCGCTGGGCCAGAACATGCTGGTGGCCTTCATGCCGTGGAACGGCTACAACTACGAAGACTCGATCCTGCTGTCCGAGCGCGTGGTGGCCGAAGATCGCTTCACCTCCATCCACATCGAAGAGCTGAACGTCCCGGCGCGCGACACCAAGCTGGGCTCCGAAGAAATCACCCGCGACATTCCCAATCTGTCCGAGCACCAATTGGCGCGTCTGGACGAGTCGGGCATCATTTACGTGGGCGCGGAAGTGGAAGCGGGCGACGTGCTTGTGGGCAAGGTCACCCCCAAGGGCGAGACCCAGCTCACCCCGGAAGAGAAGCTGCTGCGCGCCATCTTCGGCGAAAAGGCGTCCGACGTGAAGGACACCTCGCTGCGCGTGCCCTCGGGCATGTACGGCACCGTCATTGACGTGCAGGTGTTCACCCGCGAAGGCATCCCGCGTGACAAGCGCGCCCAGCAGATCATCGACGACGAGCTCAAGCGCTATCGCCTCGACCTCAACGACCAGATGCGCATCGTCGAGGCCGATACCTTCGACCGTCTGGGCAAGCTGCTCACTGGCAAGACCGCCAACGGCGGCCCGAACAAGCTGGCCAAGGGCGCAACCATCACCGCCGATTACCTGGGCGAGACCGACCGCTATAACTGGTTCGACATCCGCCCGGCGGATGAAGCGCTGGCGCAGCAGATGGAACAGCTCAAGGACTCGCTGGAGAAGCGCCGCCACGCCTTCGATCTGATGTTCGAAGAGAAGCGCCGCAAGCTCACCCAGGGCGATGAGCTGCCCACCGGCGTGCTCAAGATGGTCAAGGTTTACCTGGCCGTCAAGCGCCGCCTGCAGCCAGGCGACAAGATGGCCGGCCGTCACGGCAACAAGGGTGTGGTGTCCAAGATCGTTCCGGTCGAAGACATGCCGCACATGCCTGATGGCACCACGGTGGACATCGTGCTCAACCCGCTGGGCGTGCCGTCGCGCATGAACATCGGGCAGATTCTCGAAACCCACCTGGGCTGGGCCTCGATCGGCATCGGCAAACGGGTCAACGACATGCTGCAGTCGCATGCCAAGGCGGCCGAGTTGCGCAAATTCCTGGGCACTCTTTACAACTTCAGCGGCAAGCAGGAAGCGCTCGATCAGCTCAGCGACGCCGAGGTGCTTGAACTCGCCAGCAACCTCAAGGCCGGTCTGCCCATCGCCAGCCCGGTGTTCGACGGCGCCAGCGAAGCCGAAATCGGCCAGATGCTCGACCTGGCCTATCCCGACGACATCGCCGAGAAGCTGCAGCTCACCGCGGCGAAAAAGCAGGTCATGCTGACCGATGGCCGCACTGGCGAAGTCTTCGAGCGCCCGGTGACCGTGGGCATCATGCACGTGCTCAAGCTGCATCACCTGGTTGACGACAAGATGCACGCCCGCTCCACCGGCCCGTACTCGCTGGTCACGCAGCAGCCGCTGGGCGGCAAGGCGCAGTTCGGCGGTCAGCGTTTCGGCGAGATGGAAGTCTGGGCGCTCGAAGCCTACGGCGCCTCGTATGTGCTGCAGGAAATGCTCACCGTCAAGTCCGACGATACGCAGGGCCGCACCAAGATGTACGAGAGCATCGTCAAGGGCGACCACATCATCGAAGCCGGGATGCCCGAGTCGTTCAACGTGCTGATCAAGGAAATCCGTTCCCTGGGTCTGGACATCGAACTCGAACGCAATTGATTGATGCCGCGCCCGGCGCCGCTTGGTTGCGCCGGGCAAGCAACTGAAGGAGTGAAAGCATGAAAGCGCTACTCGACCTGTTCAAGCAGTTTCATCAGGATGAGCATTTCGACGCCATTCGTATCGGCCTGGCGTCGCCGGAAAAAATCCGGTCCTGGTCGTTCGGTGAGGTGAAGAAGCCCGAGACCATCAACTACCGCACGTTCAAGCCCGAGCGCGATGGCCTGTTCTGCGCCAAGATCTTCGGCCCGATCAAAGACTACGAGTGCCTGTGCGGCAAGTACAAGCGCCTCAAGCACCGCGGCGTGATTTGCGAGAAGTGCGGCGTCGAAGTCACCCAGAGCAAGGTGCGCCGCGAGCGCATGGGCCATATCGACATGGCCAGCCCGGTGGCGCACATCTGGTTCCTCAAGAGCCTGCCGTCCCGTCTGGGCATCGTGCTCGACATGCCGCTGCGCGACATCGAACGCGTGCTGTACTTCGAAGCCTATGTGGTCACCGACCCCGGCATGACGCCGCTCAAGGCGGGTCAGGTGCTGTCCGAAGATGAATACGCCGCCAAGCGCACCGAGTTCGGCGACGAGTTCGTCGCGTTCATGGGCGCCGAGGGCGTGCATGCCCTGCTGCACAACATGGATCTCGACCTGGAGATCGAGAAGCTGCGCGGCGACATGACCGGCTCCGACACCAAGGTCAAGAAGAACGTCAAGCGCCTCAAGGTGATGCAGGCGTTCAAGGATTCGGGCGCCAAGCCCGAGTGGATGGTCATGACCGTGCTGCCGGTGCTGCCGCCCGATCTGCGTCCGCTCGTTCCGCTGGACGGCGGACGCTTTGCGACCTCCGACCTCAACGATCTGTACCGCCGTGTCATCAACCGCAACAACCGCCTGCGCCGTCTGCTGGAGCTGTCTGCGCCTGAAATCATCGTGCGCAACGAAAAGCGCATGCTGCAGGAAGCGGTCGATTCGCTGATGGACAACGGCCGTCGCGGCAAGGCGATGGTGGGGCAGAACAAGCGCCCGCTCAAGTCGCTGGCCGACATGATCAAGGGCAAGAGCGGCCGCTTCCGCCAGAATCTGCTGGGCAAGCGCGTCGACTACTCGGGCCGTTCGGTCATCACCGTGGGCCCGACGCTCAAGCTGCATCAGTGCGGCCTGCCCAAGCTGATGGCGCTCGAACTGTTCAAGCCCTTCATTTTCCACAAGCTCGAAACCATGGGCGTGGCCACCACCATCAAGGCGGCCAAGAAGGAAGTTGAATCGCAGACCCCGATCGTCTGGGACATTCTCGAAGATGTGATCCGCGAGCATCCGGTCATGCTCAACCGTGCGCCCACGCTGCACCGCCTGGGCATTCAGGCCTTCGAGCCCATGCTGATCGAAGGCAAGGCCATCCAGCTGCACCCGCTGGTCTGCGCCGCGTTCAACGCCGACTTCGACGGCGACCAGATGGCCGTGCATGTGCCGCTGTCGCTGGAAGCGCAGGTGGAAGCCCGCGCGCTGATGCTGGCGTCGAACAACATCCTGTTCCCTGCCAACGGCGAACCGTCCATCGTGCCGTCGCAGGATATGGTGCTGGGCCTGTACTACGCCACCCGCGAGCGCATCAACGGCAAGGGCGAGGGCATCGTGTTCGCCGATGTGTCCGAAGTGCACCGCGCGCTCGACGCCAAGCAGGTGGAAATCACCAGCCGGGTCAGCGTACGTCTGACCGAGTACGAAAAAGAC
Organism: Thiomonas arsenitoxydans; assembly: GCF_000253115.1. Lineage (NCBI taxonomy): Bacteria > Pseudomonadati > Pseudomonadota > Betaproteobacteria > Burkholderiales > Thiomonas > Thiomonas arsenitoxydans. The sequence goes on along the minus strand of NC_014145.1, from coordinate 3,618,731 downwards.
AAGGCCACTGGCAGCTTCACCCCCAAGACCGCCGTGGTGGAAACCACCGTGGGCCGCGCGATCCTATCGGAAATTCTGCCCAAGGGCCTGCCGTTCAGCGTGATGAACAAGGCGCTGAAGAAGAAGGAAATCTCGCGCCTGATCAACTCGTCGTTCCGCCGTTGCGGCCTGCGCGAAACCGCGATCTTCGCCGACAAGCTGCTGCAGTCGGGCTTCTCGCTGGCGACCAAGGCCGGCATCTCGATCAGCATCGACGACATGCTGATTCCGGAAGAGAAGTACACGGTCATCGCTCGCGCCGAAAAGGAAGTCAAGGAAATCGAGCAGCAGTACTCCTCCGGTCTGGTGACGCAGGGCGAGCGCTACAACAAGGTGGTGGACATCTGGGGCCGTGCGGGCGATGAAGTCGGCAAGGCGCTGATGAATCACCTCTCCAACCAGACGGTCAAGGATCGTCATGGCAAGGACGTGCGTCAAGAGTCGTTCAATTCCATCTACATGATGGCCGACTCGGGCGCCCGTGGCTCCGCTGCGCAGATCCGTCAGCTCGCTGGCATGCGCGGCCTGATGGCCAAGCCAGACGGCTCCATCATCGAGACCCCCATCACGGCGAACTTCCGTGAAGGCCTGAACGTGCTGCAGTACTTCATCTCCACGCACGGCGCGCGCAAGGGTCTGGCCGACACCGCGCTGAAGACTGCGAACTCCGGCTACCTCACCCGCCGTCTGGTGGACGTGACGCAGGATCTGGTGGTCACCGAGCACGATTGCGGCACGGCCAACGGCACCAATATGCGCGCGCTGGTCGAAGGCGGCGAAGTCATCGAATCGTTGCGCGACCGCGTGCTCGGCCGTGTGGCCGCTGTCGACGTGGTCAACCCCGAGACCCAGGAGGTCATCGTTCCGGCGGGCGAGATGCTCGATGAAGACATGCTCGATTTGGTCGAAGCTGCCGGTATCGACGAGATCAAGGTGCGCACCGCGCTGACCTGCGAAACCCGCTACGGCATCTGCGCCAAGTGCTACGGCCGCGACCTCGGCCGCGGCACGCTGGTGACCAATGGCGAAGCGGTCGGCGTGATCGCCGCGCAGTCCATCGGCGAACCCGGCACCCAGCTGACCATGCGGACTTTCCACATCGGCGGCGCGGCATCGCGTGCAGCAGTCGTGTCCAGTGTGGAAGCCAAGAGTGCGGGCACGGTGCGCTTCACCGCCACCATGCGCTATGTCACCAACACCAAGGGCGAGCAGGTGGTCATCACCCGCTCGGGCGAGGTACTGATCACTGACGACCACGGCCGCGAGCGCGAGCGTCACAAGGTGCCTTACGGCGCCACGCTGTTCGTCAAGGACGGCATGGTGATCAAGGCCGGCACGCTGGTGGCCAACTGGGATCCGCTGACCCGCCCCATCATCACCGAGTACGCGGGACAGACCAAGTTCGAGAACGTCGAAGAAGGCGTGACCGTGGCCAAGCAGGTGGACGAAGTCACCGGCCTGTCCACCCTGGTGGTCATCGACCCGAAACGCCGCGGCTCTGCCAAGGTGGTACGTCCACAAGTCAAGCTGCTCAACGAGCAGGGCCAAGAGGTCAAGATTCCGGGCACCGATCACGCAGTGACCATCGGCTTCACCGTGGGCGCGCTGATCCAGGTGCGCGACGGCCAAGACGTAGGCCCGGGCGAAGTGCTCGCGCGCATCCCGATGGAAGGCCAGAAGACCCGCGACATCACCGGCGGTCTGCCGCGCGTGGCCGAGTTGTTCGAGGCCCGCTCGCCCAAGGACGCCGGCATGCTGGCCGAAACCACCGGCACCGTCTCCTTCGGCAAGGAAACCAAAGGCAAGGTCCGCCTGGTCATCACCGACCTGGACGGTAACTCCAACGAGTTCCTGATCCCGAAGGAAAAGAACGTGCTGGTGCACGAAGGCCAAGTGGTGAACAAGGGCGAACTGATCGTCGACGGCCCCGCCGAGCCGCAGGACATCCTTCGCCTGCTGGGGGTCGAGGCCTTGGCGCGCTACATCGTTGACGAAGTGCAGGACGTCTACCGTCTGCAGGGCGTGAAGATCAACGACAAGCACATCGAGGTTATCGTTCGCCAGATGCTGCGCCGCGTCGAAATCAAAGACCCGGGCGACACCGACTATATCGCGGGCGAACAGGCCGAGCGTTCCCAGGTGCTGGCGCGCAATGATGTGCTCCTGCGCGAGGGCAAGATGCCCGCCACCTTCAACAACCTGCTGCTGGGCATCACCAAGGCCAGCCTGTCCACCGACAGCTTCATCTCCGCCGCGTCCTTCCAGGAGACCACGCGCGTGCTGACCGAAGCCGCCATCATGGGCAAGCGCGACGAACTGCGTGGCTTAAAGGAAAACGTCATCGTCGGCCGCCTCATCCCCGCAGGCACCGGCCTGGCGTTCCACCAGGCGCGCAAGGCGAAGGATGCGATGGACCAGGCCGACCGCGCAGCCCAGGCCGCCGCCGAACTGCAGGCGCTCGAAGACAGCACCCTGCACTCGGCAGAATCCGACAACGCATCTGATCAAACCTGATTTCAAGGCCCCCAATCGCCAATTAAGACATAGGCGAACGGGGCGCCTTGCACAAAGGGCGGCCTTCAAGTATGATTTACAGCTTCCAGCGCGGGGTGGAGCAGCTCGGTAGCTCGTCGGGCTCATAACCCGAAGGTCACAGGTTCAAATCCTGTCCCCGCAACCAAAATTTGTTCAATGAAGCCAAGGACTTAGCGGTTCTTGGCTTTTTTGTTGCCTGCGGCATTTTGGGCACGGTGCCCAATCCGTGCCCATCTCGTGCCCAAACCAAGGCGCCTTGCACGCGCGTTATGACCTTCGGTCAACATGAACTCCCCTGAATTGGGCACGGAGTTTCGAACGGGATGGCATGAAATACATGCGCCGATCGATCAAACCCGCCCCCTACTTTAGTTGTGATGCCGGTGGCGATCCGAGGCGCTCTAAAACTCGGGCGGATCTCGATGGCCCTATCGACAAGGCATAATGGCCAGGCTGAATTGATTTCACACGAAATTGCGTGCGAAATTGAAGATAGGAGCCCACCCTATGCTGCACAGCTATGCGGCGACCAATTTCCAGTCTTTCTTGGACCGTGTCGAGATCGATCTCGTCGTCAATCAGCGCGTTCCCCACACCGACTGGATGGCGACCAGCGCTGCCGGTCAGCGTGTGTCCAAGGTGCTGGGCGTCATCGGCGCGAACGCGTCCGGCAAGACAGCGTTGCTCAAGCCCTTGGCGTTTCTGGGCTGGTTTCTGAGTGCCTCGTTCCAGCAAACGCAGCCCGGTGCGCCCATTCCCATTTCACCTCACTTTGCCAGCGCAGCCGAGCCGGTGGAATTGGAATGCACCGCTGAAATCCAGGGCGATCTGTGGCGCTATGTGCTGCGTTGCACCCCGCAGCGGGTGCTGCACGAAGCGCTGTACCGCAAACATGACCGCTTTCGCTATGTTTACATCCGAGATTGGATTGAGGCCAAAGCAAGCTACTCCGTGCGACAGCAGGACTTTGGCCTTGACCCCACCAAGGCGGTGGAAGCGCGGCCCAATGTCTCGCTGATTGCCTGGGCTGCGCAATACGGCGTGCCCTTGGCGCTCAAGCTCGCCACGCCCATCGTCAGCAGCAATGTCAACATGGTGGGCCGTGTCCAGACGGGCGATCTTGCCGTGTTGCAGGCCAGCAAGAGCTTTTATGAGAACCCGCCTCTGCGCGAGCAGATGGAACGTCTGCTCTGCGGCTGGGATCTGGGCCTTTCTGGACTGAGCATCCGCGAGTCCGAAGTCGCGCAGAACCTGCTCAACCCTGACGTCAAACAGAAGGTCTGGATGCCCTACGGCCGCCATGCCAGTCACGGTCAGGATTTCGAGTTGCCCTTTTTCCTAGAGTCCAACGGCACGAAGAGCGCGTTCTCCTTGCTCTCGTTCTTGCTGCCCACCCTCAGCAAGGGCGGCTTGGCGGTGATCGATGAATTCGAGAGCGACTTGCACCCCCACATGCTGGCAGCGATTCTCGATCTCTTTGCCAGTCAGCGGACCAATCCGCATAACGCCCAGTTGGTGTTCACCAGCCACGCCATCGAAGTGCTGAACCTGCTGGATAAACATCAGGTCATGTTGGTGGAGAAGAACGCGGATTGTGAGAGCACCGCCCTGCGGCTCGATCAGATCAGCGGCGTGCGCAGCGATGTCAGCCTGTACGGCAAATACATGGCCGGTGCGTTTGGCGCGGTGCCCAATCTGTAATGGCGCCGCGACATCCGAATCGCCCGCAATACCGCACCCTGCTCCTTGTCGGCGAGGGCGAAACCAAACAGGCCTTTTTGCAGCACGTCAAGGCGCTGTACGTGCAACGCGGCAGCGGCTTGCGTGTGACCGTGCGCTGCGCCCACGGCAAAGGCGCAGGCCATGTGGTGGACTACGCCATCCGCCAGCGCATTCACCAGTTCGACCAGGTTGCTGCGCTGCTCGATCCGCGCCATTACGCGGCGCACTTCGGCGCTGATGCCTTGCAAGTCGGGCGAAAAATAGAACCCACGCTGGACGACTTGCTACGCTTGCTCGCGGCGTAGTCATTGGCGGCACGCCTTCATACAACACACCACCCCATGCCATTTCTCGATTGGGTCAACAAAAACCAGGCCAAGGAAACGTCGCGCGACGTGCCTTATCACCTGCTCCACCAACAACAGACCTACGGCGACGCGGCCGACAACCTGCTGATCCAGGGCGACAACCTGCTTGCGCTCAAGGCGCTGATTCCCTTTTATGCGGGCCGGGTGAAGTGCATCTTCATCGACCCGCCCTACAACACCCAGAGCGCGTTCGAGCACTACGACGACAAGCTGGAGCACAGCCAGTGGCTGTCGATGATGTACCCGCGGCTGGTACTGCTGCGCGAGTTACTGACGGAGGATGGCTCGATCTGGGTGACCATCGACGACAACGAAGCGCACTACCTCAAGGTGTTGATGGATGAGGTGTTTGGGAGGGGATCGTTTATCGCAGATATTGCATGGAAACGGCGTGATGGAGCGCCGAACGATAGAAAAATCGGCGCAATACACGACCACATTTTTGCTTTTTCCAAGACGCGTTTTGCGAACTCGAAAAAAACGCTGGCCGAAGATGCGTTCAATCTGATGCAGCGAACGGAGAAGGCCGATGCCCAATATCGAATCTATGAAGAGCCGTTCGGATTTGATGAGAGAGGCCCATTTCGAAAGGTCGATTCAACAGGCAACGCCAAGGGAGGGCGATATGTGGAGAGCCTAATTTATCCGGTCAAAAATCCGTTCACTGGCGAGGAAGTCTGGCCGCGGAAAGGTCGTTGCTGGGTCTACAAAAAGGAAGAAATGCTCACGATGGTGGCTGAACGGCGTTTCTTTTGGGGAAAAGACGGCAAAGCTGGGACGCCAATGAGAAAGCTGTTCAAGACGGAAGCCAAGAGCGGCATGTCGGCTCCCACGATTTGGGATGATGTTGGACTGAACCAGCATGCCGCGCGCGAGATTGAACTGTTGTTTGGTGAGAAGGCGTCATTTGAGACGCCGAAGCCCGAGGCCCTGATTCAACGCATCATCCACATAGCCTCCAACCCCGGCGACCTCGTCCTCGACTCTTTCTTAGGCTCCGGCACCACGGCCGCCGTGGCGCACAAAATGGGCCGTCGCTGGATCGGCATCGAAATGGGCGAGCACGCCCGCACCCATTGCATTCCCCGCCTGCAAAAGGTCATCGACGGCGAACAAGGCGGCATCAGTGAAGCCGTGGGCTGGAAGGGCGGCGGCGGTTTTCGTTTCTACACCCTGGGCGAGACGGCCTTCGACGCCCACGGCCATATCAACGCCGCCGTGCGTTTTGCGACGCTGGCCGCCTATGTCTGGCACCTCGAAGTGGGCGAGCCGGGCGCGCAGGCCTTCGATTCACCCTTGCTGGGCATGCACAACGGCACGGCCTACTACCTGCTCTACAACGGCATTCTGGGCGATCGCAGGCCCGATGGCGGCAATGTGCTCACCCATCCGGTGTTGCAGCATCTGAATGCCCTGGCGGCGCATACCGGGCCGAAGGTGATCTACGGCGAGAGCAGCCGCCTTGGCCCGGCGCGGCTTGCTGCCGAGGGCATCACCTTCAAGCAGATTCCCTACGACATCAAGATGCGCTGACCGTCATGCTTACTCTCAAGACCTACCAGCAGCAAACCCTTGATGCGCTCACCGGGTTTTTGCAGCGCTGCCGCAGTCAGCCCGTGGCGCAAGCCTTCGCCGCCACCCTGGCAGGGCAGGAACGGGCCGTTGCCTACCAGCCGATTTTCGGTGACACCCCCGCCGTGTGCCTGCGCATCCCGACCGGCGGCGGCAAGACGCTGCTGGCCGCGCACTGCATCGCCGCGACATCGCGCACCCTGCTCGACACCGATGCCCCCGTGACGCTGTGGCTCACGCCCTCCGACACCATCCGCACCCAGACCCTCGAAGCCTTGGCCAACGTGCGCCACCCCTACCGGCAGGCGCTCGCGCACTCCTTCGGCGACCGCGTGCAGGTGTGCGACCTCGACAGCCTGCAGACCCTCAGCCCGCAGGACGTGGGCAAGACGGCCATCGTGGTGGTGGCCACCATTCAGAGCTTCAACGTCAGCAACACCGCGCAGCGCAATGTGTACGCCTTTTTCGAGGAACTGGCGCCGCACTTCGACAACCTGCCGCCGCAGCTCACGCAGGGGCTAGAGAAAGTCACCGCCGCCGATCTGCTGAGCCAGCCCTATTTGACCGAGAAGGACGTGGGGCGGGTGAAGTATTCCGTGGCGAACTGGCTGCACCTGCAGCGCCCAGTGGTCATCGTGGACGAGGCGCACAACAACCGCACCGAGCGCTTTTTCCAGACGCTGGGGCGGGTGAATCCCAGTTGCATCATCGAACTCACCGCCACGCCGGTTGCGGGCAACAACGTGCTGCACCACGTCAGCGCCCAAGAACTCAAGGCCGAGCAGATGATCAAGCTGCCCATCGTGCTGGCCGAGCATCCGCAAGGCTGGCGCGACTGTGTGGCCGACGCCATGCGCACCCGCGACCAGTTGGAGACCACGGCGCAGGCCGAGCCCGACTACATCCGCCCCATCGTCCTGATTCAGGCGGCGCCCAAAGGGAATGAGGCCACGGTGGAGGTAGTGCGCCAATACCTGATCGACGAGCAAAAGATTCCCGAAGATCAGATCGCGGTGGCCACCGGCGCGCAAAAGGAACTCGACGGCATCGACCTGTTCGACCGCGCCTGCCCGGTTCGCTACGTCATCACCGTGGAAGCGCTCAAGGAAGGCTGGGATTGCTCCTTTGCCTATGTGCTGGCTTCGCTGCAATCGGTGAACTCGGCCAAGGACGTGGAGCAGTTGCTCGGCCGCGTGCTGCGCATGCCCTATGCCCGCTCGCGCCAGCAGGAGGCGCTGAACAAGGCCTATGCCCACATCATTGCCGAGAACTTCGCCCAGGCGGCGTCCACGCTCAAAGACCGCATGGTGCAGAACATGGGCTTCGAGCGCTTCGAGGCCGCAGCGGCCTTGCTGCCGCAGGGCTCACTCGATTTGCAAGGGGGACAAGGCAGGGCGCCAAACGCGATTCCTGACTTCACGCTGCAGGTTTCACAAGCGCCTGACACCCAGCACTGGCCGGAACCGCTGCGGCAGGCCGTGGACATCCGCCCGACTTCGCTGGGCGCGACGGTGATTCTGCGCGGCGATGTCAGCGCCGACACGCTGGCGCAGGCGCAAGCCTTCGTCGAGCACACCGTTCCCGCCAAGGAACGCGACAAGGTGCGCGATCAGTTCGACGACTTCCGCGCCCTGCGCCAGGCGATGCGCGCCCCGGCGCAACTGGGCGCGACCTTCGTCCCCATCCCGCAGCTTTGTCTGAACCTCGACGGTCACCTGGAAACGGTGGAGCGGGAGACACTGACCGGACTGGGCGACTGGAATCTGGCGAAGCAGCCCGCACAACTGGCCGGGTTCAACATCACCGAGACGGTGAACACCTTCCAGATCGACGTGAACGCCGCGCGCGTTGAATACCGAAAGATCGACACCGCGCAGCTTCACCTCGACGATGCCCCCAGCCATGTGTCCGAGCAAGACCTGGTGGCGTGGCTGGATCGGGAGTTGCGCCAGCCCGATGTGTCGCAGCCGCAATTACAGGCTTATCTGCTTCGCATGGTGCAGCACCTGCTGCACGACCGGCGCATGACCCTCACCGCGCTGGTGCGGGCGCGGTTCCAGTTGGCGCAGGCCATCGAGCGCGAGATCGAACGGCTGCGGCAATATGCCGTGGCGCAGGGGTTTCAGCTTCGGCTGCCGGAGATGACTGTGCCGCCGCTGGAACAAGCCGCGCCGCACAGCTTTCGCTTCCAGCCCGGGCAATATCCGGCCAGGAATGTGTACCGGGGCAGCTACCAATTCGACAAGCACTTCTACCCGGTGATTCACGACTTGCGGGAGAAGACCCCCGGCGGGAAGGAAGCCGAAGAATTCCAATGCGCCCGGCTGATCGACGCGCACCGCCTGGTGAAGTTCTGGGTGCGCAACATCGAGCGCCAGCCGCAATCTTCGTTCTGGTTGCCGACCGCCACGGATTACTTCTACCCGGACTTCGTGGCCGAACTCATCGACGGTCGCATTCTCGTCGTGGAATACAAGGGCGAGCCCTACAAGACCAACGACGACTCGCGCGAGAAAAAACTGGCCGGTGAGCAATGGGAGCGCAGCAGCGACGGGCGCTGCCTGTTCCTGTTCGCGGTGGAGCGCGATGAGCAGGGGCGCGACGTGGCAAAACAGCTCGAAGCCAAGATCGGGGTCTGACGATGGCACGCCGCCGCAAGCGCAAAAGCCTCAGTGAAATGGGGTTCACGTTGCTCGCCATCGGCGGGGGCGGGCTGCTTGCGCTGAGCTTTTTGCAAAACAGTCCCTTGACGATCATGTTCATGGCGTTGCGTCCCTGGGCGTGGCTGGCCGTCGCTCTCGGCGCCTTCCTCCTCGGCTTGCAGGCAATGTCCACCCGACGGGGCGGTGATTCGAGCTGGATGCCTGTCGAGCCGAGCTTCGGGAGCCGTCGGTCCCCCTCAACACACAGATCCAGTCAACCCGCAGACGTATTGATCGACGATGACCTGCGCGACCGCTGGCGTCCCCCCGAGCGGGCGGAGGCCGCCGTTGCGCGGCCGACAGCCTGGACGCAAGCCGTGTTCGATCTGATCGAATGGCGGCGCTTTGAAGCGCTGTGCGAGGCCCTGCTGCAACAGGAGGGATGGTTCACCGCATCGCAGGCGTTCGGTGCGGATGGCGGCATCGACATCCGGCTCTACGGCGATGCGTCCAAGTCTCAGTTGAGCGGCATCGTGCAATGCAAGAACTGGTCAAGGAAAAAGATCAGTGAAGTGCCGATCCGCGAATTCCTAGGCCTGAAAACCGATCACGGCGTCAGCACGGCGTTGTTCATCACCTCGTCCTCGTTCCTGCCCGGCGCGGTGGATTTGGCGGCCCGGCATGACATCGTGTGGGTGGATGGCAGGGGGCTGCTGGCCCGCATTCTGGCGCAGCCCGTTGAAGTGCAGCAACGCTTGCTGGCAGTGGCCACGGAGGGCGAGTTCTGGCGGCCCACCTGCGTTCAGTGCGGAACGAAGATGACGCTCAAAACGAACTCCACCAATGCAAGCCGGTTCTGGGTCTGCGGGCGTTGCAGTCACAAGATGCCTGCGCGTCAGGAGGTTGGGGCGTGAAGCCGATTCCGTGGATGGCGGTGGCTTGGTTCGCTGTCTCGATCATTGCCTTGGTGATGTCGATTAAGACGTTTCAGTCGGTTACAGGGCCGCTACACGGGCACGCATCACAAAGTGCGCTGATGCCCAGTCCGGCGACCTCCGTCGCCCCTGTGCCCGTCAACCCAAGCGCCCACACGGCTGCGACCCCGCAAACGCCGCCAGTTCAAAATCGCCCATTCATCGCGGCGGGCGACAAACTGCTCAAATGCGTCGTGAACGGTCAGGTGACCTATACCAACAACCCGCAAGAGTGTCCCGCCGGTACGGCGTCTGATTTGACCGTTTATCCCACGAAGGGCTATTTGGCGACGAAGCCGTAACGCATGCCTTCGACGACACCTTGAAAAACTATCTCCATGACCGATCTCAACCAAGCCCTGACTGCCGAAGAGCTCGACGAGCTCAGCGATTTTCTGGCTCAGCCCGATATGGAGGATCGGTCGATGGATCTGTCCATGCTGGAGGGGTATCTGACGGCCATACTCATCGGCCCGCGCGTGGTGATGCCATCGCAGTGGTTGCCCTGGGTGTGGGATGCCGACGAAGGGCAGGAAGAGGCCGTATTCGCTGATCTCGATCAGGCCAATCGCATCATGGGTCTGCTGATGCGTTTTCTGAATGGCATTGTTCAAACCTTCTTGACCGACCCGGCTGCGTTCGAGCCCATTTATTGGCGTGGCGCGCAATGGGGCGCCGCCGAATGGTGCGAAGGGTTCCTGCTGGGCACGCGGTTCGACCGTGAGGCCTGGGCGGGTTTATGGGTGATTCAGCCAACCTGGGTGACGCCTTTCCTACGACTGGGTACGGAGACGGGCATCAACTCCACGAAGAATGAAAGCAATGCCGAGCTGTGGATGCAGGCCGTCGCACCGATGCTGATCAAGATTCACGCTTTTTGGAAAGAACGGCGGCAGGCGGTGCCTGCAGGGATCGTCGAGGATGACTTCGGATTCGGGCGGCAGCGTCCTCCCGCCGTGCGCGCCACGTCGAAAGTCGGCCGCAACGAACCATGCCCATGCGGCAGCGGGAAGAAGTTCAAGAAGTGTTGCGGGAGCACAAGCGAGACCGCTCCGCCGGGGCCCCATCTGCATTGAGCTGCGCGCTGCGCTGTCTGCTATCCATATCGATCTAAAGCTGCGGCAGGCGCCAAGATTCGGCGCCGGAATGGCCTCGCGGCGCACCCCCTTATCTGGGTCATAGTGGGGGATGCGAAAAAGCGGATCTGGCCTCGTGGGCTATCGTGCCGAGGTTCCGGCCTCGTGCCGTAGCAAATCCTGCACTTCACACCCGAAGTACTCGCAAAGCTTGTCCAGCACATCGAGCTCTATCCGCTCTGCAGTCTCGTGATAGAGGCGCGTCAAGGTTCCGCGGTTGATCCCGGTGTCGCGCGCGACGTCCGCAATCTTGAGTTTGCGGTCGCCCAGCAGTGAAGAGAGTCTGCACTTGATCACAATGACCTCCAGCGAATCATTTTTGCAACAGGGAGATCGTTTTGGCTTGCAAAAGATCTACAACGACATAGAATGGTCTCTAGGAGATCATTCCGAGCAATGGGGAGTGAATCCGACCTTCAACGCATCTTACTAGGAGAGCAACACGATGTGCACCTATCTCACCACCGACGAGCTTTCAGCCCGGATCAAGTACGACGCGCGGACAATCCGCGAACGTCTCAAGGACTCCGTGCTGCTTGAAGGCATTCACTACGTGCGCCCATTCGGGCGCCGCAAGATCCTCTACATCTGGGAGCAGATCGAAAAAGACCTCAACGCGCTGTCGGGCGAGTCTTCGGCGATTCGGATGGCAGACGGGAGCGTGTGTCATGCCTAACATCCGAGTCCGCCCAGACACGGGCAAGCTCTTTCTGGACTTCCGGCACGGCGGCAAGCGCTACCGTGAACAGACGTCCATGGAGGACACGAAAGAGAACCGGAAGAAGTTGGAGCGGCTTGCTGCACGAATCCAACGCGATATGCAACTTGGGACGTTTGATCCAGGCGCCTATTTCCCGAAAGCAGGATTTAGCACCCGATCGGCAATAGCATCCGCAACGTCGGCCCCGCCGAGTACCACAGCGACGTTTACGGCGGCAGCGATTCCTCCAACCCCACTGTTCGCCGATTTCGCGCAGCAATGGCAAGCCGAGAACGCCGTGCAATGGCGGCGCTCTTACCAGCGCACGGTTGCCGACATCGTTTCGGTGCACCTGTTGCCGCACTTCGGGCAGCAGGAAGTCGGAAGCATCTCGCGGGAACAGATTCTGATCTTTCGGTCCTCACTCGCCAAAGCTCCGGGCCGCAAGAAGGAAACCCTGTCACCCCGCAGAATCAACGCAGTGATGAACATCCTGCGCGGAATCCTCTTTGAAGCCTCCGACCGCTACCAGTTTACCTGTCCGTTTTACAACATCAAACCGCTCAAGGTCGCCAAGAGCGACGTGCAGCCCTTCACCCTCGACGAGGTCAAGGCGCTGCTCGCGGCCGTGCGCGAGGATTACCGGGATTACTACACCGTGCGTATTTTTACCGGACTGCGCACCGGAGAGATCGACGGGCTCAAGTGGAAGTATGTCGACTTCTCGCGCCGCCTCATTCTCATTCGCGAAACCCTCGTGGCGGGCGAGGAAGACGAGACCAAGACCATCGAGTCCAACCGTGACGTGCAGATGAGCCAGGTCGTGCTTGAGGCCCTCCAAAGGCAATTTGCGCGCACCGGGACTCTGAAGAACTGGGTGTTTTGCAACCGCCAGGGCCAGCCGCTGGATCACAACAACGTCACCAAGCGCGTGTGGTACCCGTTGCTGCGCTATCTCGGCTCCACGCCCCGGCGCCCTTACCAGACCCGGCATACGGCCGCCACCCTCTGGCTGGCCGCCGGCGAGAACCCCGAATGGATCGCCCGGCAGATGGGACACACCTCCACCGAGATGCTGTTCAAGGTCTACAGCCGCTACGTCCCCAACCTGACCCGTCGTGATGGCTCGGCGTTCGAGCGCTTGCTCATCACGGCTATGGCCCGTGTGGACGTGACGCAGAACCTGCCCGCCGCCGCACATGGAGCCCAATATGACTGATCTCACGCACCCCTGTCCCAGCGACTTGCCGATGTTGCCGCAGATCTACCGGCTGGCCAGCGTCAACAGCCGAGCCGATGCGACCGGATGTTTGCATCACACGGCCCATCTGTTTCACACCCAGGCCAGCTTCAAAGCCTGCTGGTCCTCCGGCCAACTCGATGCCCGGCTGCGCAGCGGGGTGTTGGTCAGTCCGCGCTGGAGCGGCCCTGGGCGCAGCGAGAACGGCTGCCTGGCCATCGCGCGGCTGGTGGTCTTGGAGCGGCCCGTGGCCGAGCTGGGATTGTTCCAGACCGCATTGCCCGGATGGCCGGTAGAGCCTGCGCTACTGCAGCGCGCGCACCGGCTGTGGGAGGCTTTGCCGGTTTCCCACCGCCTATTGCTCAACGCCCTCTTTTGGGACGCAGAGCGGTTTCGACGGTTCTGTACCGGCCCGTCTTCGATGGAAGGACACCATCACGACGAAGCGGGCAATCTGCGCCATACCGTCGAAGTGGCCGAGCAGGTGCGCGCACTGGCGACCGACCGGGCGTATGTCGACCGGGATCTGGCCGTGCTGGCGGCGCTGTTGCACGACGCCGGCAAGGCGGAAGAATATCGGCGGCGTGCCGATGGCAGTTGGGGGATGAGCGACCGCGGGCGACTCATTGGTCATCGCACCACCGTCATCGAATGGGTGGCCGGCGCCATCGCCCGCTGGCGCATCCGCCTGCCTGCCGGACACGAGATGGCGCTGCTGCACATTCTGGCCGCTGTTGCGCATGCCCCGGCGTGGATGGGCCTGCGAGAGCCGCAAACCCCGGAAGCGGAACTGCTCTCGCTGGCCGACCGGCTCTCCGGGACGGACGATCTCATGCAGCGATTATTGCCCAACGGGGCAGGCTGGGGCGCCTATCACAAGCACTTGGGACGGCGACCCTATCGGGTGGCAGCGCCCGAACTAGTGTGAGGGCGTTCGTAAAACACGGGATGGCTCGGGTTTGGGAATGGAATGAGGTGGCGGGGCGCTGTGGAGCTTGTGGGCAGCCGCCGACCGGTGGACGGGCGGTGGGCAGGCGGCAGGCTGTCCACAAACTCCCAGCGCAAGGTCGATCTGTTGGAGGTTATGGCCCTTTTCTCACCAGTATGGATATCGTCATCACATAAGCGGCGGCATCCAGAGCGGCGATCAGCCCGCCAGGACGGGCCTTGCCGTGCGCGGCATCGATCACCCGCAACTGCCCATCGGGCGGCGAAGGATGCGAGGGGTGGAATGACCGCGCTGCTTGAACCGAGATCGTCACCGCGCCACCGAGTGCCGTCGCCCAATGATGCACCTGCTCGGTTGCCGTGTGCGCACTGCGCAACGCGGGTTGGAGCTGCCATGACAGCACGTGGGCTTGGAGCACTGGGGAGTGCATCGACAGGGTATCGAGCATCTGCTTCCACCGCCGGGCATCCTCGAGTGCGGTGAACGCCACGGCATGATCATCGCTGTCGTGCAAGCGCCAGTGTAGGCTCAGCGCCTGCTCGGCCGCTGCCGCGTCCGTCCGCCACCAGTGCCGCAAGGCCTCAAGCATGGCCTGGGCCGTGGTGCGCAGCGGCCGCGAGCGCAGTTGCTTGAGGGTGCGAGGCCGTTCGAGTCGCAAATGACCGACGACCATCGGCGCGACAGGGCGTTCGGTTCGCGTGTGTCGTGCCGGGCTGGTACCGCGCAACTGCGCCCACCGCTCCATGACTTGATGGATGCGCTGTGCCAGAGTATCGCTGACTTGGCGCACCGACTCCGTGTCATAGGGAACCCGGCGCAAAGCTGCCAGCAAGTCGAGCGCATCGGTGATGTTCATCAGCGCCGACTCGACCGGAGAGGGCTGGCCAGCGCTGGGCGCCACGCCAGACGGGGGCTCCACGGGCCAGGGACAACACAGGGATTGCGCGTGGGCTGAGGACGTCGCTAACTTTTTAACCCAGTGTGCGCTGCGAACCACCCAACTGCTGCGTGGGCCCAGGCGGTGCTGTTGTACGTCGACCCGATTGACCGTGGAGCCTGCCAACCAGGCGATGACCTTCGAAGGCGGTGATGACGCCTCATGTTGCACCGCCAGACCCAGCAGCAGGTCGAGTAGATGCACATAGCTGCCCAAAGTGGTTTGCGGCGTGGCGTGCCCCATGAAGGCGGCCACAGCCCACAACAAAGGGCGCTGGGCTTGGCCCAGTCCGAGGAGCGCCTGGCGCTTGGGCGCAATGGACTCGGGTTTCACGCCGAGCAGGGCGGCGGCTCCCGGGGTGAGGTCGTCCATGAACTGGGCGAGCAGCGCATTGGCCGCACTATGCCGCAGGTGGTGGAATCGCAGCGACGGTTCCCCGCAGACCGCGCGCATCGCCTCTTGCACCGGGTTGAACAGGGCCTCCTCGGGCCGGGGCTGGTCCGGCGCCTGCGGATCGGGCAGGAACAAGGCCGTCTGCCTGAAGTCCGGGCGGTTTTGTAGCAGTCGTTCCGTTTCCGCATGGATCCGGCGCAGCAGATCCAGTTCCTCCTGAGTGCAGAACGCGCTCAGCGGCAGCACTCGGCGGCCGCTGTCGCGCTTGAGCGCGCGTCCGGCATGGCTGCGCACGAACAGCAGGGGCTGCGGGTACAGTTGCACATCGATCCAGCGCAGCCCGCGGATTTCCGTGCGCCGCAGGCCGCAGCGATAGCCCAGGATCGCCGCCGCCTGGCTGTGGCGTGGCTGGGCGCTGCGCCGCAGTGTTTGCCGCACCGACACGAACTCTGATTCGGTGATCAGTTGGGCGTCGACGCTGGAACCCATACCCTCGTCCAGGTCGGGCGCCGGGCTATCCCACCGTTTGTGCGCACGCACGAAGGTGTCGAGCTGTTGGAGTGCGGTGGCGATGTTGCTGCGATGACGCTCCCCCGTGGCCTGCACGATGGACTGGATGGCATCGTCCCAGACCGTGACCTCGTCGGGAAGATGCGTACCCAGCACCGCAGCGAGTTTGCGATCCACTCGGGCGAGTAGCTCGCGCGCCGAACTCAGGCGAATGCCCTTGCGGCCAGAAGGGCGCAACAGTCCGGTCAGCCATCCGGCCAAGACGACTTCCAGCCGGTCCCGGTCTGTTGCATGCTGGCGCACGAAGTGGCGCAGCACGCGCACGATATGCGGAGCCTGTTGCGGCGCGGCGCGCAGCAGGCGACGGAGTTCGGTAGGGGGGACGATGGCATCGGGCGAAGGCGGCGTTTCAGAGGCGCGGCCCGGCCCGGTGCGCTCCACCGTCAGCGCCGGGATCGGTTCGGGGGCCAGTCGCTGGCCCATCAACAGACGCCACCAGGCGTGCGGCGGCAGACACGCGTTGGCGACAAGACCGCGGGCCGCCTGCGCCAGAAACGGCGGCAGCCGATAGTGCCACTTCGCCTGGGCGCAGCGCACGAAGTCGGTATAGCTGTCCAAGCCCAGGGACTGGACATCCAGAAAGCGTTTGAGTGCCTTCCAAATCGGACGTGCCACAGACGGGGGCGAGTCGGCTTCTTCGCTCAGGGGCGGGCTGTCGCGGCGTTGGTCGAGCCAGCGCAGCGCAAGCAGGGCGGTGAACGGATCGAACAGATGTCGCTGCCAGTTGCCGCTGCGGTCAATCCACTCCGTCCAAACCCGGCGACCATCTGGGCTGACGCGAAGCGTGTTGGCCCTGAGCGCGGCGGCGACTTGCCGGACGCGGTCTTCGCCGATCAGCGCCGACGACCAAATGGCGTTGATGAGAATCTGCTCGAAAGTGATTTCTGCGCCAGTCTGGGCGCTTCGCTGCCAATGGGCTTGAAGCGCCTGCTCGATCAAGCCCTCTTGCGTCAAGGCCGGGAAGGTCAGGGCGTTGAGCGGCGGGGTCGGCCCGCGCAGCACCAGAATCCGCGGGGGAACACGCACGCTCCAGCCGCGTTCCAGCCGCCCGCGCTCCAGCCCGGCGCTGAGATAGTTGGTCGCCCAGCGTCGTTCCGCCCCGGTGAAGGTTTGATCAATGCGTTGGCGCAGCGTTTGCACCGCTTCATCGGGAATGACCAGATCGGGGCGGCCCTGCAGCCAATCCTGCAACCCCTGCTGCGCGATCCACTCACGCACCTGCGCCTGAGCGCGCGCCCGATGGTGCTCTGCGTTCGCGCGGCGTTGCTGCAAGCCGTTCTCTGCGGCCTGCGGCTCGGACGCGGCGACGGCGAATCCTTTCCAGTCGCTCAAGCCCAGCCCCGAACCACGTGAAAGCCAGCCTCGCGCACGAGTTGTTCGATCGGGTCGCGTAAAGACTCGATGACCCTGCGCGCGGGCAGGGCGCTGTAGCGTCCCCAGGGCTCGGCACCGCGCTGCCAGTGCCCCATGAAGAATTCGATGAGCTCGCCCGACAACCCCATTTGCACCAGACGCGAACGCAGCCAATGCCGACTGGTGTTGCGCGGCAGGGTATAGCCGGTGACCTGCTCCAGCGCGGTGTGCATCTCTCGCGTGGGGTGGTCGATGCATTCGAGTCGGCCATGAAATCGCCGCAGATAAAACAGCACCGGCGGCGGTGAGATCAGGGTCTCAGGCGTCAGGCGGGTCAGGGTGGCGCGGGCGTGCTGGGCGTAAACGCGCAGTTGCTCCAGCGCAGTCGTGCAAAGCGGCGCCAGGCGGGTGGCGGATGCGGCAGTATCGTCCTTGTCGCTGAGGAGAACCACGCCGTGATGCCCATCGATCTGGTTCCAGTGGGGCAGCGGTTGCCCCACATCGCGCAACCCCAGACTGAATCGCAGCAGGGCGTGGACATACTGCGTGAAGGCGTTGTGCAGAATCAGTAAAGCGTCGTCGGCCAAGGGAGTGGACCGCGCATGCGTCAGCGCTTGGTCCAGGCTGTGGGCCAGCGCCTGCACCGTCCGGTCGAGCGGGACGATGGGCGCGCCCACACCGATGTCCGATGCGTCAGGTTCGATTGCCGAGGTGGAATGGGCATCGCCGTTCTCGCCCAAGCTCGGGTCTGCCTGCTGCAACGCCCTCCAGGCCCGAGCCTGCTCCTGGCGGATCCAGCGCACGAGGTCACCCGTGGGCACGTGCAGATAGTGCAGCCCGGTGTCGGCCAGTAGATGAGGTCGTCCCGTAGCCAGACTGGCCAGGGCATGATCGCGCCGCTGTTCGACGAGCCGACGAAACATCCATTGCCCCACGGCGCTGAGGGTGAGACGCCCCGCGGTTTGCTGCGCATGGACTTGAAGCCAGTCAGTCGCCTGCTGTTGCAAGGGCTCGAGCACAAACGCGTCAATCCGTGTTTTGTACGGAGGGGTGGATAAGCGCTGCACGCTGGGTAGGGCGTCGATCACGGGACGCAGGACGACGGGAAGCGGAACGTCGATGGCGTCCGCACAAGGCCGTGCTTTGCTCCGGTCGACGCCGTGGTAGCCCGGTTGACCTGCAGGACGTCGCACGGGCAAGCGCAATACCCAGCGATCCAGCAGTAACAAGGGATACCGCGGGGCGGCCTGCGGTGCATCCTGAGCACACGAGAATATCTTCAATGCGCAAAGGCCGCCGTCTTCGGTCTGCAGCGGATGGGACGTCCACAGCGCAAGTCCCAGCAGGGCGGCCGTCTCGCGTGTCGCCGGGTCTTGGCTTTTGCTGTCGGCGCAGAGGGCCTGCCACAGCCGCGCCACTTCCGCTTCGGTGAGTCGCGTCCAATCCGCGGCGAGCAACTGCATCGACCGCTCACGGCGGGCGATGAGCGCCCGGGTGCGCAGCACCTGTTCGGCCAGGCTGCGTTCCTTGGGCACAGGCGGGGTGAGATCGAGCGGGTCGTCTTCGCCAGTTTCGGTCCACTCGACGTATTCTTCCTGCGGGTCGAATTCGGCAAGGCTCAGCCCGCTGCGCTTGAGCGCCTCCACCGTCGTGGTGCGCAGCCGCGTCACGGATTGAATCTGCAGCGCATCGCCGAGATCGAGCCGGAGTTTTTGGGGCGGTGGGCTGTAGGTCTCGCCGCTGTCTTCATCGTTTTCGTCGTCTTGTGCGGCGGTCTTGATCAGATCGTGGTGGCGCAGCACCGGCTCGATGATGCGACGAATGGCATCGACCTGCGACTCACGCTCGCTCGATGTAGGGATGCGGATCCAGTCGTTTGCCAGGGGGCGCTCGGCCAGGATCTGAGGGTGGCTTTGCACCAGCTCGCGCAAGGCTGTGCAGGCGTCGTAAATCGGAGAGGATCCGGCCTGCTCGGCTGCGAGTTGCTGCGCGCGCGCCTTGGCAAACAGCACGACCATCGCGACCGCTTTCAGGATTATGGGATTGTGCGCTGCATTTGCGTTTCGCCAGTGCCAGCTGCCCAACAGCGTGTACAGGGGATGCGAGGACATCACACCGCGAAACGGTTGCAGGCGGGTGGCGGCAGGGCGTTGCAACGGTTTGAGGGCAGGCGGGCTCTTGGACGATGGGGGGTTCAGCACGTTCTGCATCGCCTGCAGTCCGGCAATGACCTCGGCAGACGGCGCCACGACGCCCAGTGCAGTGGCGTCATCTGCAGCGACAGTGCGCAAGGTCGGCAGCAGCAATTGCGTGCCTTCGATGACCAGCGCCAAGGCCAGTGCCGTGTCGGGCGCTTCAATCCACTGCAGTGCCGCGCCCGCGGCGTCGGCATCGCCGCTGAGTTGCCGCAGCGTGTCAAGGACGGTCTGTTGCGCTGTTGGGGTGTGCATCGTCCGCGTCGGCTCGGGTGGGGCGGCGGGTGGACAGCGTCTGACGGGTGACGTCCAGCACGCGGGCCAAGGCGTTCAAACTCTTGATCTGCGGGGTGAGATCTTGAGTCCAACCGTGGCTGCGCGCCTGATCGTGCAGTTGCACGAGTTCGGCTTGCAAGGCCTTGAGCGGGCCGACACTGGTGATCAGCAGCCAGCGTTCAGCGCAGAGCAAGGCGGTGATGTCGTCGTCATGCGTGTCTTTTGGCAAGACCATCGCGGGCACAGCAAACGCGGCAGGCAGCGCAGTGGGCGGCGCACGCTTTCGCTGTTTGGCGCGTGCGGGCGGGGCCGCCGATTCTTCGGTTTGAAGCGGCGCCGTGACCGCGGGTTTCCCGGCAGCGGATGCGGTTTGTGCGGCGAGGTGGAGTGCATGATGGGGACGCAGCGCGCGCCAGGCCAGCAGCCCGGCGAGCACCTCATAGCCTTTGCTCTGCCTGCCCCCCACGGGACGGACGACCAGCGGATGCAAGGTACAGAGGATGTGGATCGCCTTGGGAGTGAAGGTCAGCACATCGTCGATCGGCCGGGGGTGGAGTGCGCTCAGCGCTTGTTGCAATAGCGGATGTTCGTCCCGGATCTGGGGCAGGAGAATGGACTCGCAGGAACCGCCTGCCAGCAATCCGGCGGGGGGGCGTCCGCGACGTTCAGGATGCGCAGGGCTTGCAGCAGGGGCGGCGGTCACGACGAGTCCCTATGAGTCGCCACTCGCGCGGCCAAGTCCTGCCCAAGGTCGGTCGGCAGCGTCGCAAGGGAACAGGGGTTTGGCGCAGGAGTGGGGCAATCGGTCCAGATCAAGTTGCGTTGATGGATCAGCAAAGCGATCGATCCTGAAGGAAATGTATGGAATGCAGAGTCTGCTTGAATTGTCAGCCATACTCAGGGCGCGAGGCAATGGCATAGGTGGGGCTCTGCCGCGACGATCTGCCTCGAAGGTGTTGGTGCCGATTCAAAACTCCGGTGGTCAGTTTTCGGTCGGCGTCAACACGCCAAGTGAGATGCGTGAATGCTAGGAGCGCGACCAGGTCTGCGTGATTGCAGACGCGTTGCACTTGGTTTGGCCCTGTCTTCACTCGTCACCGTAGCCGATGCTTGAACCAATGCTCAATGTGCAATCCGCACCATGCCAGTGCCATAGTGCTCATGAATGGTGCGTGTTGAGGAGGGCATCTGTTCGTTAGAACAGACTGATCATGAGGGGCTTTGCTTGGCATGGTTCCTGCTTTGTACGAGTTAGGAGGCGCACAGTTGAGTGCGCACTGAGGTGAGCTAGGGTTCCGGTCGCTCTTCGTTGGTTGCGATGCCTGGTCCGAGAGCTTGTCGGCTTTGCAACTGCAGAGCTCCACGGAGGGATAAAAGCCCGGGAGGACGCCCAAATGGCGCGCCTCCGACTCATCCCCGACATTCTGGAGCCCGCCATGTCCCTGTTGCAAACGCTTCTTCGCAAAGTTCTTCCTGCTGCTGGCATGCTCACGCTGGCGCTGCACCCCGTGCCCTCCTTTGCTCAAGTCACACTGGGCGTGTCCGACTGGCCGGGCTGGGTGGCTTGGTACGTCGCAGAGAAAGAAGGCTATTTCAAAAAATATGGCGCAGACGTCAAGCTGGTCTGGTTTCCGGACTACATGACCTCGGTCAACGCGCTCTCTGCTGGGCAGATCGATGCCAATTGCCAGGCATTGATCGATACCTTGTCACCTGCCGTGAAGAAGGTGCCAGCCAAGGTCATTCTGGTGACCGACAACTCGGCGGGAAACGATGCCCTGATGGTCAGCAACAACATCAAGTCGTTTGCGGAACTGAAAGGCAAAACGATCGGCCTGGAGATCGGGTCGATTGAAAACTATCTCGCGGCGACCGGCCTGCAGAAAAACGGGCTGAGCGAGAAGGACGTGAACTTCGTCAACATGTCCACGGGGGATGCCGCTGCCGCATTGATCGCCGGGAAACTTCCTGCTGCCGGGGTGTGGAATCCTTGGATCCAGCGCATTCAGACGCATAAGGCCGGACATCCACTCTTTACCAGTAAATCCGCCCCCGGCCTGATTCCTGATGTGGTGTATGCACGTGACACTGCACTGGCCGCACACCGCAAGGACTTCGTTGCTATGACCAAGGCTTGGTTCGATGCGGTGAAGTTCATTGATGCCAATCCGGCCAAGGCGGCAGCCATCATGGCGCCGCATGTCGGGCTCAAACCTGAGGAATATGCACTGAGCCTGGCAGGCACGAAGCTGTTTGGGCCCAAGCTCAATGAAGAAGCGATGAGCAAGAGTGCGTCACCCGTCTCGCTTTACACCAGCACGGCAGCCACCGGCGCGTTTCTCGTGAGCCAGAAGCAGATTGATGCCAGCCCCAATCCGGCAAGTTTCATCGATTCATCGATCGTCAAAGACGCGATGAAGCCCTGAAAAAACTCTGCTGAGTCCCTGTCAACGGAGATCCCATGAGCGCACAACCTCTGGATGCGGGCGGCAGCGTGTCGCTTGCCGCGCAGCCTTCCCAGCCTGGCGGGCAACGTTGGCAAAGCCGCCTGCGTATCAGAGCGGCCATTCCGCGCTGGGTCTATATCGTCTTGTCCATCAGCGGCTTTGTGCTGCCTCTGATCGCCTGGCAGTGGATTGCGGCCAGCGGATGGATGGGATCGCTGTTCCTGCCGTCGCCACTTGATGTGGTGCACAGCTTCGTGGACTGGACGCAGAACGGTTTGTCCAATGACACCCTGATCAGCATTTATCGCGTGGTCATGGGCTTTGTTCTGGCGGCAGCCATCGGCGTGCCGCTGGGCATTTACATCGGTGCGTACAAATGGTTCGAGGCGCTGTTGCAGCCAGTCAATGATTTCGTGCGCTACATGCCGGCCTCGGCATTCATTCCGCTGGTGCTGCTTTGGGTGGGCATTGGCGAGGGCTCGAAGATTGCGATCATTTTCATTGGCGTGATCTTCCAGATCATCGTTATGGTGGCCGACGCGGTGCGACGTGTGCCGGAGAATTACCTCGAAGTCGCATACACCATGGGCGCGCGTCAAGGCGAAGTGATGCAACTGGTGATCTGGCGCGGCATTCTGCCGGAGTTGCTCGACATCCTGCGAATCAATATGGGTTGGGCCTGGACCTACCTGGTGGTGGCGGAGATGGTGGCGGCTAACAGCGGCCTGGGGTTCCAAATCCTGCAAAGCCAGCGCTTTCTCAACACGCCAAAAATCTTCGTCGGCATTTTCATTATCGGCCTCATCGGCCTGCTGTTCGACCTGGCCTTCCGCTGGATCTACCGCCTGGCCTTTCCCTGGAAGCGCGCATGAAGATGCCTGCCATGTCCCAATCCGAAGTCCATTTCGAGACGGTCAGCAAAAGCTTCAAGCGGCGCAACGAGTCTGCGTTGCTGGTGCTCGACCAAGTATCGCTGCATGTCGCGCCGGGCGAATTTCTGGTGCTGGTGGGCGCATCCGGTTGCGGCAAATCTACGCTGCTGCGCATTCTGGCCGGGCTGGAAACCTATGACAGCGGCCGGGTGATTCTGGACGGACAGCCGGTGCATGGCCCTGGCGCCGACCGCGCCATGGTGTTTCAGCACTACAGCCTTTATCCCTGGCTGACCGTGAAGGACAACATCCGCTTCAGCCGGCAGCTTCGGGTGGTGCGCGACCAGCTGACTAGCAGCGATGTGGAGGCTGCCTCGGGCCGCTCCGATGCGCTGCTCAGTCTGATGGGGCTGTCCCATGCGGCGGACTACTACCCCAATCAGCTCTCCGGCGGTATGCAGCAACGCGTCGCGATTGCCCGTGCGTTGATGAACCGCCCCAAACTGCTGCTCATGGACGAGCCTTTCGGCGCGCTCGATGCACAGACTCGCGAGGTGATGCATGACCTGATCCGCCATGTGCATCAGCTTGAAGGAACCACTATCGTCTTCGTCACCCATGACGTGGAAGAGGCGCTCTATCTAGGCGACCGTGTGGTGGTGATGGCGCCGCGGCCAGGTCGGATCGACAGTGTGGTCAGCGTGCCTTTTGGGCGCCAGCGGGAGCAGGACCTGAAAGCCACGGTGGACTTCCTCGGCCTTAAGCGCCAGATCCTGCACCGCATCCGCGAGACTTCAGGCATGAAAACGAACCGGGACATGCTCGAACAACTGAGCCAGCAAGGTTCCCAGAACTGACTTCGAACAGCATCTCTGGCGTATTGCGCGCAAGCATTTCACTTCACCCTGCAAACATCCTATAACCCATGGCCCAATCCATTCATCCTGTCCCTGCAGAGACGTTTCTGTGGGAAGACCTCATCCCGGGAGGCTGTCACTGGTCTGGCGTGCTGCGGCGCGGCACAGCATTGCGTATTGCCGACCACACGGGACGTGCCAATCTGTCCGCCTTGTTTTTTCGCGCAGACGCGCCGATTGAGCGTTACAACATGCCCGACACCCTCAAGGCACAGCACACCGCCATGCTGACCAGAGGGCATGCGTTGTATTCGGATATGGGCCGTGTCCTGTGCTCGATCATCGCCGATACCGCAGGCTGGCATGACACCATTGGTGGCGTGTCCACCGACGCCGACATCATGGGCAGGTACGGTGCATCGCGCTATCAGACCGCGCGCAACGCCATGCATCGCAGCGCAGAGGATGGTTTGCTGATCGAGCTGTTCAAGCACGGACTGGGACGCGCAGATCTTGCGCCCAACGTCAATTTCTTCAGCAAGCTGACGGTCGACGAAGCCGGTCTGCTGCAGTTCGACACCACACATGGCAAGGCAGGACAGTGGCTGGATCTGCGATTCGACATGGACGTGCTGGCCGTGTTTTCCGCCGCGCCACACGCTCTCGACCCACGCCCGGATTACGCCCCCAGCGATGTGCATCTCACCGCCTGGCGTTGCGGCCCGGCTGATGCCCATGACGACTGCCGCAACGCTTGTCCGGAAAACCAACGCGGCTTTTATCGCACCGAACTGCTCTACCGTTGACCATCATGAGTTCATTTAATCTTGTTGAAAGCCCGCTTGATCCCGCGCATGCGATCTATGACCATGTGCTGCCCGCTGGTGAAGGCTGGTTGCATCCCGTGCATGCAGGGCAGACACTGCGCATCCTCGATCTCGAAGGCAATCAGGCCGTCGACACGCTGTTCTACAGCGCAAGCGATTTAACCGAACGCTACAGCGCCACCGAAACCCTGAAAGCGGGAGCGATCTACCTCACCGCGGGCAGTCGCCTCATGTCCAGCCGTGGGCGTGAGATGCTCACGATCACCGCCGACACATGCGGCCGCCACGACACCCTGGGCGGCGCCTGTTCCGCCGAAAGCAACGCGGTGCGATACGCCCTGAACAAGCAGCCCATGCATTCCTGCCGCGACACCTTTCTCAAGTGCCTGTGGCAATACGACAGCGGCCTCTCAAGGGAATGCGGGGCCGCCCCAAATGCCCTTGACTCCCGCGGGGGGCGGGCCGAGCCCGGCTCGGCCCAGGGGGCGCTCACGAAACGTGATCTCACCGCCAACATCAATTTTTTCATGAACGTGCCTGTCACCCCGGAGGGTGGACTGGAGTTTGCCGACGGCGTTTCTGCGCCGGGCAAGTATGTGGAAATGAAGGCTGCGATTGACGTGCTCTGCCTGATCTCCAACTGCCCGCAACTCAACAATCCGTGCAACGCTTACAACCCCACGCCGGTACGCCTGCTGATCTGGAACTGATCGTTCTTTAACCGCGCCGCCGGGACGGCCCGGATGGTTTTGCGACAGCATGGGACGACCCAACCCAGCCCGCCATGTTCCACACTGTTCTGATTGCCAATCGCGGCGCCATTGCCTGCCGCATCATCCGCACCCTGAAACGTATGGGGGTGCGCTCTGTCGCCGTGTACTCCGAGGCCGACCGCGACAGCGCCCATGTGCGCATGGCGGACGCTGCGGTGTGCATCGGCCCAGCGCCTGCCGCGCAAAGCTATTTACGGGCCGATGCCATTTTGGAGGCTGCACGACAGACCGGCGCGCAGGCGATCCATCCCGGCTATGGCTTCTTGTCGGAAAACCCGGACTTCGCGGCGTCCTGCGAGGCTGCTGGCATTGCCTTCATTGGGCCGACGCCCGCGCAGATGCGCGCCTTCGGCCTGAAGCACACCGCACGCGAACTGGCGCGGCAAAGCGGCGTGCCCTTGTTGCCCGGAACGGGGCTGCTGTTGGACGCGGGCCACGCGCTGGCTGAGGCCCGGCGCATCGGCTTTCCTGTGATGCTCAAGAGCACGGCGGGCGGCGGCGGCATCGGCATGCAACTCATCTGGAGCGAAGACCAGTTGGACGCGGCCTACGCCCGGGTGGACCGACTGGCGCGAGCCAACTTCAAGGAAGCTGGCATCTATCTTGAGAAGTATGTGCAGGCGGCGCGCCATATCGAGGTGCAGGTGTTCGGCGATGGCGCGGGCGGCGTGGTGCATCTGGGCGAGCGTGACTGCTCGGTGCAGCGACGCAACCAAAAGGTCATAGAAGAAACACCGGCGCCCCATTTGGCCGATGCCGTGCGCACTGCACTGTGCGACACCGCTGTGCGCCTAGCCCAAGGTGTGCAGTACCGCAATGCGGGTACGGTGGAGTTCGTGCTCGACGCGGAATCCGGCGCGTTCTACTTTCTTGAGGTCAACACCCGGCTGCAGGTCGAGCATGGGGTCAGCGAAGAAGTCAGCGGTGTCGATCTGGTGGAGTGGATGGTGCGGCTGGCCGCGGGCGAGGCGCCCAGCGCGGGCTATGTGCACCAGCCGCACGGCCACAGCATGCAGGTGCGGGTGTATGCCGAAGATCCGGCCAAGAACTTCCAGCCGGCCACGGGGCTGTTGACCGAGGTGCGCTTTCCCGCCGATATGCGGGTGGAAACCTGGGTGGAGACGGGGGCGGAAGTCAGCGCGTTTTACGACCCGATGCTGGCCAAGCTCATCGTGCACGGCAGTGACCGCGCGGATGCGCTCAAGCGCCTGCAGACCGCCCTGGCCGACACGCGGCTTTATGGCTTCGAGACCAATCTTGGCTATCTGCGGCAGATCGTGGCTGACCCCACATTTGCACAGGGCAGACAGACCACGCGCTATCTGGAAGGCCTGCCTGCACAGGCGCGCACGCTGGACGTGCTGGAACCTGGCGTGCAGACCAGCCTGCAGGACTGGCCAGGTCGGCTGGGCTACTGGAACGTCGGCGTGCCGCCCTCCGGCCCCATGGACGCGCTGGCGCATCGCGCCGCCAACCGCCTGCTCGACAATCCGACGGACGCCGTCACCCTGGAGATCCTCCTTGCCGGGCCCACGCTGCGCTTCAACACTGACACCGTGATCGCACTGGCTGGAGCCGACATGGCGGCAACGCTTGACGGTGCGCCTCTGCCCAACTGGCGCAGCCATGCGGTGCGGGCTGGGCAGGTGCTCCAGTTCGGCAATGCAGCGTCTGGCACCGGGGGCGCGCGCGCCTATCTCGCGGTGGCTGGTGGTTTCGACGCTCCGCTGTACCTCGGCAGCCGTGCCACGTTCACCCTCGGCCAGTTTGGCGGCCATGCCGGACGCACGCTGCGCACGGGGGATGTATTGCATCTGGGGAGCAACGCGCGGTCGCAGCCAGGGCATGAAGTTGCAGGCGAGATGCTGCCGATGTACGCGGCGCATTGGGACATCGCCGTGCGCTACGGCCCGCATGGCGCGCCGGACTTTTTCACCAATGATGACGTGGACATGCTGTTCGCCACGGCCTGGGAGGTGCATTACAACTCCAACCGCACGGGCGTGCGCCTCATTGGCCCCAAGCCGCGCTGGGCGCGCAGCGACGGTGGCGAGGCGGGCCTGCACCCTTCCAACATCCACGACAACGCCTACGCCGTAGGCAGCATCGACTTCACCGGCGACATGCCCATCCTGCTCGGTCCTGATGGCCCGAGCCTCGGCGGCTTTGTCTGCCCCGGCGTGGTCGCGGCGGCAGACTTGTGGAAGCTCGGCCAACTGCGTCCGGGCAATACCGTGCGCTTTGTGCCGGTGAGCCTGGATGAGGCGGCCAGACTCGAAGCCTTGCAGGACGCAGCGCTTCAAAGCTTAGGTGCGCCCGATACTGCGTTGCATGTCCATCCCCTTGACCCACCGCTCGCCGCCGCGCCCGTGCTGGAGTCGCCAATCGTTGGGCAGCGGGTTGTGCCCGATCATCCGGTTGGCGTGATCTACCGCGTAGCCGGTGACAAAAACCTGTTGGTGGAATACGGCCCGCTGGTGCTCGACCTGGAACTGCGCCTGCGGGTGCATGCGCTGATGCAGTGGATCGAAGAGCGCCAATTACCTGGTGTTATCGACCTCACCCCCGGCATCCGCTCGCTGCAGATTCACTACGACAACCGCGTGCTGCCCTTGCCCACACTGTTGTTGGCGCTACAAGAAGCCGAGGCGGCGCTGCCACCGGCTGAAGACATGGAAGTGCCCTCGCGCACCGTCCATCTACCCCTGAGCTGGGACGATCCCGCCACCCGGTTGGCTATCGAGAAATATATGGCCGGGGTTCGCAAGGATGCGCCCTGGTGCCCGTCGAACATCGAGTTCATCCGCCGCATCAACGGGCTGGAATCCGTGGATGATGTGTTGCGCACGGTGTTCGAGGCCAGCTATCTGGTGCTGGGCTTGGGCGATGTGTATCTGGGCGCACCGGTGGCCACGCCGCTCGACCCGCGCCACCGCCTGGTCACCACCAAATACAACCCGGCGCGCACCTGGACGCCGGAAAACGCCGTGGGCATTGGCGGCGCCTATATGTGCGTCTACGGCATGGAAGGGCCGGGCGGCTATCAGTTCGTTGGCCGCACCCTGCAGATGTGGAACCGCTGGCGGCAGACGCCCGTATTTAAGGACGACAAGCCCTGGCTGCTGCGCTTTTTCGACCAGGTGCGTTTTTTCCCCGTCAGCACCGAAGAGTTGCAGTCCATCCGGGCCGATTTTTTGCATGGTCGCTATCCACTCGACATTCGTGAAGATCGCTTCCGCCTGGCCGACTACCGCCGTTTTCTGGCAGCGCAGGCGCAGAGCATCGCCGCCTTCCGCGCCACACAGCAGCAGGCTTTTGCCGCCGAGCGCCAGCGCTGGGAGCAGACGGGGCAGGTCGACTGGAGCAGTGATGCCGACATCGCCAGCGCCGGCAGCGACAGCGAACTCGACCTGCCCGCAGGCGCTCGCCCGGTCGCCAGCCCGGTGGCGGGCAGTGTGTGGAAGGTTCTGGTGCAGCCCGGCCAGACCGTCGAGGCGGGGGAGGCGCTGTGCATCCTGGAGTCGATGAAGATGGAAATCAACGTGGCTGCTCCCTCACGCAGCATTGTGGAGCGTCTGCTGTGCCGCGAGGGCGGCACGGTGAGTGCCGGACAAAACCTCATCATCCTGACGGAGACCTGAATGATCATCAGCCTGACCATCCCCGCTCTGCATGCCGCGTATCGCGACGGCAGTCTGACCCCCACGGCACTGATCGAAGAATTGCTGGCGCGCAGCGCACGCTATCCCGATCACGCCATCTGG
Organism: Thiomonas arsenitoxydans; assembly: GCF_000253115.1. Taxonomy (NCBI): domain Bacteria; kingdom Pseudomonadati; phylum Pseudomonadota; class Betaproteobacteria; order Burkholderiales; genus Thiomonas; species Thiomonas arsenitoxydans. The sequence goes on along the minus strand of NC_014145.1, from coordinate 3,589,590 downwards.
ATCACGCCGCCGGAGCGTGCGCGTCTCCTGGACCGCGCTCGTGAGCTGGAGGCGCATGGCATGGACGACCTGCCCTTGTACGGTGTGCCTTTCGCCATCAAGGACAACATCGACCTCGCTGGAGTGCCCACCACCTGCGCCTGCCCGGACTACGCCTACACGCCACAGCAGTCGGCCACCGTGGTGCAGAAGTTGCTGGACGCTGGGGCCATCGCCATGGGCAAGACCAACCTCGACCAGTTCGCCACCGGGCTCAACGGCACGCGCTCACCCTATGGCGCGTGCCGCAATGCGTTCAACCCCGACTACATCTCCGGCGGCTCCAGTTCCGGTTCGGCTGTGGCCGTGGCGCTGGGGCTGGCAAGCTTTTCACTGGGCACAGACACAGCCGGCTCGGGTCGCGTGCCCGCGGCGTTCAACAACCTCGTCGGACTCAAGGCCACATGCGGACTAATTTCCACCCACGGCGTGGTGCCCGCCTGCCGCTCGCTCGACGTGGTGTCCATCTTCTCCCTCTCTGCGCCCGATGCACAGCAGGTCTTTGCCGTGGCCCTGGGCGAAGACGCCGCTGACGCATACTCTCGCGCGGCGCTGCCGCATGGCTTTGACTTTGGTCGCGCGGCGCAGTTTCGCTTCGGCGTGCCTGCGCGCAAAGACCTGCAGTTCTTTGGCGACGCCGAATCCGAGCGCTTGTTCGACGCTGCGGTGGAGCGGTTGAAGCGTCTCGGCGGCGAGGCCGTGGAGATCGACTTCGCTCCCTTCATGGACACCGCACGCCTGCTTTACGGCGGCCCCTGGGTCGCGGAGCGCTACCAGGCGATCCGCGCCTTTGTCGACGCCAAGCCCGAGGCGCTGTTCCCCGTCACCCGTGAGATCACCCTGGGTGGCGCCAAGCCCCTGGCGGCCGATGCCTTCGCCGCGCAATATCGCCTGCGCGATTTGCAGCGTCAGTGCGCACCGGTGTGGGACGTGGTGGATTGCATCGTCACGCCCACGGCAGGCACCATCTATACCCGCGCCGAGATGCTGGCCGAGCCGCTTGCCCGCAACACCGATCTTGGCCTGTACACCAACTTCATGAACCTGCTGGACTACGCCGCCATCGCCGTGCCGGCAGGGTTCCGGGCTGACGGCTTGCCGCTGGGCATCACCCTGTTCGCCCCGGCGCATCAGGACGTGCCGCTGCTGCATCTGGCCGATCTTTGGCAGGACGACCGCGCGCTGCCCTGCGGCGCAGTGGAAACCGAACCGCCCGTAAAACCCGTTTCACCTGTAGTTGCTATCCCCAGTGGTCAGGTGCGCGTGGCCGTGGTCGGCGCGCATCTCAGTGGTTTGCCGCTGAATGGCCAGCTCACTTCGCGCGGCGCACGTTTGCTGCGTGCAACTCGCACCGCGCCACACTACAAGTTCTACGCCCTGCCCGACGGCAAGCGCCCCGGGCTGATTCGCGTTGTTAGCGGTGGCGCCTCCATCGCCTGCGAAGTGTGGGAGCTTCCCGCCACGGCTTTCGGTTCCTTCGTTGCAGGCATTCCAGCGCCGCTGGGCATCGGTAGCGTGCAGCTTGAAGATGGCAGCAGCGTTGCCGGGTTCATCTGCGAAGGCATCGGCATCGAAGGGGCGAAGGACATTACTGCATTGGCTGGCTGGAAAGCCTATTTGCAGACCTGAGCGCTCTTCCATCTACGACCAAGTAACAAGGAGCTTCCATGAATCGCAACGACGTGACCGAGGCCATCATCACTGCCAAGATTGCCAAAGGCCTGAACTGGTCGGACGTGGCCAAGGCCGTGGGCCAGAGCAAGGAGTGGGTGACCGCCGGATGCCTGGGCCAAATGACCTTCAGTGCCGAACAGGCCGCTGTGATTGGCGCGCTGTTCGACCTCGACGCCGCGGCCGTGAAGCTGCTGCAGGTGGTGCCGTACAAAGGCGCATTGCCCACCGCCGTGCCGACCGATCCGCTGATCTACCGCTTCTACGAGCTCATCAACGTTTACGGCACGACCTTCAAGGAGCTGATCCACGAGGAGTTCGGCGACGGCATCATGAGCGCCATCGACTTCAAGATGGACCTCACCCGCGAGCCCGACCCCAAGGGCGACCGCGTGCACATCACGATGAGCGGCAAGTTTCTGCCCTACAAGATGTATTGATTGGTGGCTTCAGCCGAGGCACGCACCGGAGGCTAGATCCCCCACTGCGCAGTCGATCGACCAGTTCTTAGGCAGAACAACGCTTTGCAACTCGCGCCAGGGGAGGGTGCTGTGCAGGATGCAACCATCGTCTCCGGTGATCACTCCATAGGAGATTTCGAAGTCAGCCAGTCGCCTGAGTTCCTCGATGCTGGCCCGGTTGGCAGACGCACGCGACCAGATCGCCAGGGTTTCCGTGGCGTCCATTGCACGCGGTCGAGCCAACATGAAACGCTTGCCTGAGCGCAGCCAGAGAACCGGACCTGCCGCGCTGCTGCTGCGGGCGACCCAGCCGGACTGATCACTGGCCGGATCGCGTTCCCAGCGTTCGGCATAGTCCGCCTCGATGCCATATTCATCCAGCGCTCTGGTGCATGTCGAAAAGGCCATCTCTCCTCTGTCGCGCCATCCCTTGGGGTGGTAGTCCATCTGGCGGCGCCACTCGCAGCTTGTTCCGTTGACAGTCGTGATGCCAGCAAACCCTTCTTGCTTCAATAGACACAGCAACTGCGCACGGCTGCACTCTGCGAGCGAGGTGCAGCCGGAGCAATCCGGCCGATCCGCCGGAATGCGCAGATCGGCATGCCACCGAGCAGTCTGCATCCACAGCACCAGGGTTCTGTCGTCATAAACCTCAGGAGCGGTCAGCAGCGTTCGGCGCCAAACGCCCTGGTAGCGCTGAGGAACGATGTGCTCGATCAATCGTGGAACTCCGGGAACTGGCACAAGCTCTTCCAGAACGCGAGGTCGTGATTGGGCCAGAGCTGGGCCTTTTCATTTGCTGCGAGGTTTTTGAGTTTGCGAATGCTCTGCACGGCTTGATCGTCCCGCTCCTGCCAGCAGATGCCAGGGGCGATTTCATCACGGAGGTTCTCTTCCAGATCGGCTGCATCGCCACACAAAATGACAGGCGCACCCCGCGGGAGTTCGACCCAGAGAGACATATGACCAGCTGTGTGGCCCGGGCTGGAAATCGCCCGTACACCGGGCACCAAGTCATACTCTCCTTGCATGATTTTCCAGCGATGATTTCCAGCAAAGTCATCAGGGAAATACGCTGGGTCCAGGCCGCTGCGCGCGGCCTCCATCTCGTCATGCTGCACATGCACCTCGGCGCCGCAGATTTCGCACAATCCTCCGGCGTGGTCGAAATGCAAATGACCGAGAAAGACAAGGTCGATGTCAGCCATGGTCAAGCCGAGCCGTTGCAGGTGATGTGGCAGGCGCTGCTCCTCCTGCATGTCGGGTGCGCCGAAGGCGAAGGTCTGCGGGTCGTAATACCGCTCGCGCAGAGACTTGCTCTCAATCTTGCGATAGTCACAGCCCACGTCGTACAGGATGCGTCCCTGCGTGGTCTCGATCAAATACGCAAGGATGGGCGCTTCGATGATCTGCCCATTTCCCCGATTGCGCGTGGAGAGGGACTTGTCATAGCGATGGGTGGCGGTAAGAAGCGGCCACATTCTGAGGACCTGGGTCATATCTTTGCCTTTCCGGAGATGCCAAACTCAGCGCGAATGGCCGCAACAAAGCGCTCAGTCAATTCCTGCGACATTGCCGCACCTTTGGCCGCATCGGCGCCGCGAGCGGATGACAGCACGCCAGACGGTGGCACCCATTCGGGACGTAGAGGCCGGAGGTTCGAATCCTCTCACCCCGACCAAAAATCTTTGCAAAATCAATAAATTGCGAAGATTTTCCGGAAAGAAAAAATCCCGCGAATTGAAATCTGTGGCAATTCTGTGCCACAGATTGCCTCAAAGTCCGGCGTGCGACGCACGCCAAACGGCTTGAGGGCCATGCGTCGCCGACCTTGCGCGGCGCATAAACCTGGTTGCTTCACGGTGTCCCCACTTCGTTTTGGAGACACGCATGGCAACCCTGGAAAACCGCTCCCGTTTTCGCGTCACAGTCAGAAATCGCGAGGACCTCACGCGGGAGTTCCCCTTCAACGCACCAGCGCGCGTGGCCAGCCACATGGCCGAGCTGCGGGCGCAGGGATTCAAACCTGCCGTGACCCAGCTCGAAGACACCATCCTGGTGCGGGTACGGCAGAAAGGCCGCGCGCCACAAACCTTCACCCTGCCGTCGGTCGAGACAGCCGAAAAGCTCATCCGCAAAATCGAGGAGGAGCGCGGACGAGGTCTGTACGTCGACTACGCACGCTCCCACAAGGTCACGGTCGCGCAACTCATGGTTCGGTACTTGAAGGAGAAGGTGCCCAAGCTCAAGTCCGCCGACATGCTCACCTACAAGCTTGAGGCCATGCTCATGGACAGCGGCCCGCACGGAAAGGCGCTGGTCGAAGAGTTCAAGGACTGGCAAAAGGCCCATGGTCGTAGGGTGCACCCCGGCAGCTTTCAGATGCGGACAACCTATGGCAGCCTGGAATGGCTGCACAAACCTCTGCCCGAGGTCACGACCGATGACCTCAACGACTTTATTGAGGAGCGTCTGCAGGACAGCGAACCGGCCACGGTCGACCGTGAAGTCGACATCTTCAGCGCCTTGTTCACGTTCATCCTCGACGTTTGGAAATACCCTCTGGCCGACTCACCCATCAGAGGTGTCCAACGACCACGCTACCGCAACGAGCGTAACCGCCGACTCGCTGACGGTGAAGAAGAGCGCATTTTTGCCGGTGCACGGGCCTGGGACCTCGAACGCGCCGTCGATGCGACCGTCGAACAACTGCTGGCAAGCCATCCCGAGGTCCCCGAGCAGTACCGCAGCCTCTCGCAAAAGAAGCGCATCGAGGCGCGACTGCGCAAGGAATTGCGCCCGGTAGCGCAGGCTCAAGCGCAACCCGGCACCATGATGCAGGCTTTCGTTGCATTCCAGCTGATGACCGCTGCGCGGCGGGGCGAGACCCTCGGATTGACATGGGCCCATGTGGATTTGGTCAAGCAAACCGCGTTCTTGCCCGAGACCAAGAATGGCTTGGCGCGCACCTTGCCGCTGCGCGCTGAACTCGTGGCGATGCTCGACGCCCTTCCTCGCCATGACGAACGGGTGTTCCCCATGAGCGTGGACAAGGTGCGTGACGCCTGGGCTTACATCCTGAACCATGCGCACATTGAAGGGCTTCATATCCACGACTTGCGGCACGAGGGCATCAGCCGCGTCGCCGACACGGGTCAATTCAATCTGGTCGACCTACAGGCCTTCTCCGGTCATCGTGACCTTCGAATGCTCACACGGTATGCCCACCTTTGCGCATCCAAGATGGCGCTGCGACTCGATGCCGCGTTCGCTACCGAGGGTGCGCACTACACGCATAAGGGCCGTGAACGGCTTGCCGAAAAGGCGAATGTCACGATGGCGGAGCTCGTGTCAAACGGGGACGCGTCCACCTTGTCGGTGAACTTCATTGCCGCCACGGCAATGCCCACGCCACCTCGGTCGAACGTCATCGCTTTTCCGGAACGACGCGTAAGAGCCTAGGAGATGCGCTCGAGGAACAGCTCAGCAGCGAAAAGCCACCGCTTACCAAAACCCAGATAGCGGCGCGTGAAAAATTCACGCTTTGGCGGGATTTGTTTGGCCGCGCTTGCGGGCGCGCTTCCGTAAAGCGCGGCGGTGGTCTTGAATCGCGTTGTGATGCGGTGCCCCGTAACGACGTAACGCTGCACCAAACGCGCCTCTTTTTTATGGGAACGCACGCGCCCTGCAGAACCGCCGATGTCCCTCCGACACAACAAGCCCTGGCGCTGCTTGCGACGCAAGGCTCCAGCTCGGCACAATGCTGTTGACCGGAACACGCCGTTCCGCCCGACACGGATTGACAAGGGGGAGCTTCGGTGCTGACCAAATCCGACCTGATGGCCTGGCGCCAATGCCCGCGGATGCTGTGGCTGCATCACCATCCGCCCGAGCCGCAAACTTCTGCGTCCGTCCCCGTCGACCGCCGCACCCTCGACGGCCGTCTCGTCGGCGAGTATGCGCGTCGGGATGTCGGGGAGTACCTCTGGCCGAACACCTCCGGAGACCCGGCAAGCGATGCTGCGACCGCGTTGGCCGAACTGACCGCCGCCGCCATGCTGCCCGCCGTCGAAATGCCCATGGTGCGCGACGGCTTGTATGCCCGCGCCGATGCCTTGCTGCCGGAGGCGGCGGGCTATGTCCTGCGCGAGACCAAGGCCTCCACGTTTCCGCTGAAGCCGGACAAGGCCACCCCGAGTTCGCCGGACGAGCATCATTTGGACGATGTCGCCGTGCAGGCCTGGGTGCTGGAAGGCGCCGGCCTGCCGCTGGCGCGCGCCGAGCTCAATCTGCTGGACAACCAATGGCGGTATCCAGGCGCCGGCGACTACCGCGGCTTGTTTCGCCAACTGGACGTCACCGATGCGGTGCAACAGCGCATGCGTGCTGTTCCACAATGGCTGCGGCAGGCTCGGGATGTGGTTGACGGCGACATGCCCGACGTCCGCATGGGCAATCAATGCACCCATCCCCACCCCTGCCCTTACGCGGCGCTGTGCCAAAGGCTGGAGCCGCCCGGCCCCGAACATCCGCTGAGTTTGCTCCCCGATACGGCTGGGAAGGCCTTGGCGCGCAAGCTCGCCGCCAAGGGCTATACGTCTTTGCTGGAGCCGCGTCCCGGTGAGCTGGTCGGTGCACAGGCGGCGTTGTACCGCCGCATCCAGCAGGCCCACCGCACCGGGCGCCCTATCCTCGCCCCTGGCGCCAACACCTTCATGCAAAGGCTGACGTATCCCCGCTACTACTTCGACTTCGAAGGCATTGACCTGCCGGTGCCGCGGTGGGTCGGCTTGCGACCTTACGAGCAGGTGCCGTTCCAGTGGTCTTGCCATATCGAGCGGGCGCCCGGCGTGTTCGAGCACCGCGCCTTCCTGGACCTCAGCGGGCATGACCCCTCCGAGCCCTGCATCGAGGAGATGCTGCACGCCATCGACGTGGAGGACGGTGGCCCCATCCTGGTGTATTACGCCACGTATGAACGAGGTCGCATCGTCGAGCTGGCCAAACGCCATCCGGCCTTCGAGGACCGGCTGAAGCGACTGGCCGCGCGATTGGTCGACCTGCACCCCGTGGTCAAGGAGCATTTCTACCATCCGGCGATGAAGGGGTCGTTCTCCATCAAGAAGGTGCTGCCGGTCATCGCCCCTGACCTGAACTATGGAGAACTGGACGAGGTGCAGGACGGCACCGGCGCGCAGGTTGCCTACCTGCAGTCCTGCTTCGACGCCGAGCTGACGCCCAGGCGCAAGGCGGAGTTACGTCGCAACCTGCTGGCCTACTGCGAACAGGACACCTGGGCCATGGTCGAGATTGGGTATTTTCTGGAAGGCAAGGGCCGGCCGACCGAACTGAGGCCGCCGTCGTTCCAGGTGTGAAATATGCGGTGTCTGGAACGCAAGCCAATCGGCACATCAGGCGTACGTATCCTTCTCAAACATCCTACGCCGTCCACCCCAGCAACTCCGCCAGGCGCGTCACCACCCACCGCGCCTCCTTGGCATCAAGGCCAGAGCCTTCGACCTCCAAGCCGCGGTGGATGCGTTCAAGAACATCCGACTCGGTCACCCCCAGGTCGAACTTGATTTCCGATGCGCGGTCGGTCAGCATCGTCGCCAGGTCTTCGCAGAACTCGTAGCGCTGGGTGATGACGTCGCGCGGCGCATGGGGCTTGGTGCGGCCTGGCTCCACGTAAAGGGCGATGAAGGACGGCGGGATGGTGAGTTGGGATTCGTCGGTCATCGGTTCGCTATCAATGCGTGCAAAGCCGTTCCGGCTGCCTTGGCGAGTTTCAAACTCCTGGCCCGCAGGGTCATGAGCTAAGCCTCCGGCACGTCGTCGTAGGAGACAAGTGGCGAATTATCACAGCGACCAGGGGCCCATATGACGCGGGCGAACTGTGATACAGGAACCGTCAGGCGCAAGAAGTGCCGCACAACCGTGCCAAGCCGCAGCGCGCCGAGGGTTCAGCGCATGATGCTGGAGCGGGCGGAGTACTGGGGCCCCGCGTGTAGACCTGCGCGGGAGTTCCTGCAGCCCGCGTGTGTGCTGGCAACCATTTGCCTGCGGCATCGGTCATTGCGAGCTCGACGCGTGCTCTTGCAACGAATGCGCCCAGGGTCTTGCCCACTGCGAATGCTCCTTAAGCGGCCTCGAGCAGCGCCGTGTTCCGTCAGCTCTTAGCAGCGTCCTTGGGGAGGAACTCCGCAATCGCCGCGCGGTTCCTCAGCGTGATTTGCTGGTCCTGCGGGGACTCGACTCCCTCTTTGAGCAAGCGCAGAGAGCGAAGCGTGTAGAAGAGCATCGATTGGCGGCACTGCAAGGTAGTACAGCCGTCCACCATCCCGTAGTCCAGGGCAATCGCGTGTTGCTGCTCGGGGCTCAGTTCAGGATGCGGGGCCAGAACCAGCGGAACCATGCGATGCCAAGCAGCGTCGTCAGCCCCATCCGTACCAGGGCGTTGGCTTGGAGCCACCTCGAGAAAGCGCCCCAACTGGAAGTCGAGGTACTTCTCCCGCTGGGCGCAATAGGCACGGACGTGCCAGCGCATCCCGTCATGGGCAAGCGCGTGCGGAGCAATGACGCGCTCCTGTGGCCGCGGAGTGCTCATTGATTGATACACCACCGTCAATGCCTTGTGACCGCGGATGGCATCCAAGACCTGGAGAAAGACATCAGCCCGTGCGACGCGTCCAGGTCGCGGCATCACGGCCAGTGGCGGGACCCAACCGATGAAGCTGAGGCCCTTGGGCACGACGCCAGCCTCACGTGCCAGCAACTCGTTGAGATAGCGCTCGGGGTTGTTGTCGGGAAAAAGCGGCTTGAACTCCTTGGCTGCCAAGTAGCTGCGTGAGCTGCGGTCGTAGAAGGCATTGCCGGGTGCCAGCTCCAGGTACCGCCCGATGTCCATGGAAGCCCGCGGTGTGGAGATGCTGAAGAACTCCATCACGTCAGACCGGTTCAAGCGCCCCTCCCAGCGCAGGCGAAAGTCAATGAATTCGAGCCGGCGGCCTTGGCCCCAATGACCGGCAGGGTCGAGCGCCGACGGCGTGGATGTGTGGTGTTGCGTGTTTGCCATAGGCGCATTGTGCCACACGTCTACTTTATTGACACGCATAGAAAATAGACGTATTATTTATATTCGTTGATTGTGATGCCGGTTCGCCCGGCAACGGACCACCAAGTTGGTGGCTCGCGTTCCTTAAAAACTTGTGCTCAGGCATCGACCGGCAACGCATGGCAGTCGCGGTGCGACTGCCATGACAGAGAAGAAGGCAAGGGGCGCCTCCAAGACCCCTACCACGGCGCAATGCGCCAAAGATTCCCCATGTCGACTATTCGACACACACACACACACCTAAGCATCCGCAACAAATAACCTGGAACGCTTTCATGAACAAAAACAACCAAGCCGCGCGATACATCGCAATGTTTGACGAATCGCTGCGAAGCGTCAGCCAAGGCAAGAAGGACCCCGCGAGTGGAATCGTCTATGACGCGGCGTCACTGCTGAACGCAACGACCGGCGCCCTTTACGCAGTCCGCCATCTTGGCAGCCCCAATCTGTTTGCAATGCATGCAACGGCCAATCTGTTCAGCTTGTTTTCCCGGAGCGCGCTGACGGAAATGCTGGCCAAAGGAGACCTGAAGGCATGGCCCACGCTGTTCGCCAAAGACGCGCTTCTGCATGTTCGCCTTGACCTCGAGCGCCGGCGAGACGCCGAAGTCGAAGGCGCTCTCATTGGCACCTTGGATGAACTGGAGCGCTGTGCTTCAGACCTGCTCCAAACGCAAGTGAATTGGCTGAACTCTCCTTGGTCTTCCAGGGAGAAATCCTTCGCTGTCCCGATTGCAGCATCGCCAAAATCATGGCGCGCATCGGTCGTCACCAATTCGGCTGTTCGGCACGTGCTGGAGAGAACACTTCGTATCAGTGGCAGGACGACAACATTCAAGTCGCTTTGCGAGGCGCGTCATTCAGCTGGGGGGCATGCATCCCGTGTCTCGGACCAAAGACTTCGGCGAAATGGCCTCCACTACTGTGAACCGGGCATCGTCGTGCTCGGGACACGAGATGACGGCGGTCTGGCAAGAAACTTCGCAGGCAGTCCCTTCGAGAACTCCTGGCGCGACTCGCTGGCGAAGACCGTGGCTTTCGACCTCGAGGGAAAGACGTACACGGCGGCAGACCTTGAGCAACATGTTCCAGACGCCCACTATGCGCTGGAAATTTTTTGCAAATGCGAGTAACCGCAGACGATGCTTCACCCGCCACGGGGTTTGAGCCGGCCATACCCAAAAAGCCGAACCCGCGCCATCCGTTCGCCGACGCCCAATAGTGGCAGCTGACCGCCGTTGACGGCGCCGGCCCCTGAATTGCGGCCAAACACTAGCACTCCATAAAACGCATCGACCGTGAAAGGCCATGAACTCGGCAAGCGCTCGAAGCTGGCAGCAATCGAACCCCTCGAGCATGCAAGGACCGTTCTTTCTGGAGGGGCAATTTGCGCAGAACCCCACTCTCTCGACGCCACGCCCGTGGATGAACTCGAGCTTGCCAGGGCGCATCGCCCTTGGCATTTACATCAACATGCAACAGCAGAAACAAGATATCTCGGATGCCGCGATTTCCGAACTGACTGCCTACACCATGGCGTAAGTCAGATGGCTTACGCAACCTACCCACTGAACTCGGAGTAAGCAATGAAAGAATTTCAACCTCGTTCCTATGTAGAGTGCTTCAAGGACCCGAGAAGCGAATGGCCAGAATACAGCGTGTACGTCTGGGACGACGAAGCGAACGCCTATCTGTATTCAACGTATATGTACCGCCGTGACGCAGTAACGGCAGCGGTACGCGCAATGAATCGTGAAGCGGAGGAAGCAGGCGAGCCGCAAATTTATGACGCTGGCGATGTCGAAATTGCAGACGACTATTCCGGACTTGCAGACGGCATCAAAGATAATTTGAGGCGCAATATGTCCCGCTCTGAAATTGATGCTTGTACGCGAGATGAAGAGACATTTCAGCGACACATCGACAGTTATCAAGATGTGATGCAGGAAGACGACGACGGCAATAATTGGTCACAAGATTTTGATGCTGAAGATTTGCGTCTAGAAATCAGGGCAAACTACGAGTTGGATTAAACGCTCTTTCACGGGCAAGACCTGCTCACACTTGAGCCGATGGCCAGCAATCGACTGCTGGCCATCGGCTCTCTTATTGACGCACTGAATCGTGATGCTCTGATAGACCAATTGCGAACGGAAGCTCCGCGACGCTGTTGTGCCACTTTGCTCACCCTACCCATTCCGCCGACAGCATCTCCGCCTGCTTGAGCACCGTCTCGGTTGCCTCCTCCTGCTTGTCCGGCGGATACTTGTAACGCCGTAACAGCGTCTTGACCATCACCCGAATGCTTGCCCGCACCGCGTCGCGCACGGACCAATCGACGGTTACAGAGTTACGCAGTTTCAGCGTCAGCTCGACCGCAATCTTCTTCAGCGTCTCGTCGCCCAGTTCTCTGACCGCCGACTCATTGGCGGCCAGCGCGTCGTAGAACGCCCGCTCCTCGGGACTCAGCCCCAGCGCGGCGCCCCTGATGGCCTCCTGCTGGAACTGCTTGGCCATCGCAATCAGTTCCTCGATGACCTGGGCCGTCTCGATGGCGCGGTTGCGGTAGCGCTTGAGGCTTTCCTGAAGCAATTCGCTGTACTTGGCCGCCTTGACCACATTGGTCTTGAATCGGGTCTTGATGTCATCCTTGAGCAGGCGCTCCAGCAGCTCCACCGCCAGATTGCGCTCCTTCATGTGCCGCACGTCGTCGAGGAACTCCTCGGACAGAATGCCGATATCCGGTTTGTTCAACCCGGCCGCCTGGAAGATGTCGACGACCTCGGCGCTGACCACGGCCTTGCTCAGAATCTGCCGCAGCGCGTGTTCTTTCTGCTCGTCGCTGAGCTTCTTGTCCTGTGTGGTGTGCTTGGTCAGGGCAGCCTTGGTGGCCTGCAGGAAGGCCAGTTCGTCCCGGTGTTCAAGAGCCTCGTCAAGCGTGCAGCACAGCGCGAACGCCTTGGTGGCGGACAGGACGGCGTCGGCGAAGCGCTTCTTGCCGTCATCCTGGCCCAGGATATGGTTGGCCACCTTGGGCAGCAGTTGCCAGGCTTGGGTGCGGAAGTCCGCGTAGTCGCAGCCGTGCAGGATGCCGTGGAGCACCTCCATCTTCTCCAGCAGCAAGCGCAGGGCCTCGTGGGTGTCGATGGTCGGCCGCCCCTTGCCGTGGGCCAGGGTGTAGTCCTTCAGGGCGGCCTTGAGCTCGTTGGCAATGCCGATGTAGTCGACGACCAGACCGCCGGGCTTGTCCTTGAACACCCGGTTGACCCGGGCGATGGCCTGCATCAGGTTGTGGCCACGCATGGGCTTGTCGATATACATCGTGTGCAGACAGGGCGCATCGAAGCCGGTCAGCCACATGTCGCGCACGATGACCAGCTTGAACGGGTCGGCAGGGTCCTTGTAGCGCCGCTCCAGGCGCTTCTTGACCTCTTTGGTGTAGATGTGCGGCTTGAGCATCGGCTTGTCCGAGGCCGAGCCGGTCATGATGATTTTGATGGCGCCTTTGTCGGGGTCGGGGTCGTGCCATTCCGGCCGCAGGGCGACGAGAGCGTCGTAGAGATGGACGCAAATCTCGCGGCTCATGCCGACGACCATGGCCTTACCGTCCAGGGCGGCAAGGCGGTTTTCGAAGTGTTCGACGATGTCGGCGGCCACCTTCTGAATCCGGGGCGGTGCGCCAACGAGTTTTTCCAGCGCGGCCCAGCGGCGCAGCTTGCTGGTCTTGCTGGCGTCGTCCTCATCGTCCTCGGTCAATTGGTCGACGTCATCATCAAGCCAGGTGGTGTCCTCCTCCGCGAGTTCGAGCTTCGCCAGGCGCGACTCGTAATAGATGGGCACCGTGGCGCCGTCCTTGACCGCCTGCTCGACGTCGTAGATGTGGACGTAGTCGCCGAACACGGCGCGGGTGTCGCGGTCCTCCAGCGACACGGGGGTGCCGGTGAAGGCGACGAAGGTGGCGTTGGGCAACGCGTCGCGCAGGTACTGGGCGTAGCCGTAGCGCACGCTGGAGGCCGGGGCCGCTGTGACCAAGGCCGTGGTGGCCCCAATCGCGCCGGCATCCTGCGCGCTCAGCGGCGCGGCCGCGGTCTGGCGGTAGCGACGGGTGGCATCGTCCTGTCCGGGCAGCTTGGCGGCAAAGCCGTACTGGCTGCGGTGGGCTTCGTCGCAGATGACGATGATGTTGCTGCGCTCGGACAGCACCGGGAAGCTGTCTTCGTCCTCGCCAGGTGCGAACTTCTGGATGGTGGTGAAGACGATGCCGCCGCTGGGGCGGTTGCCCAGCAGCTCGCGCAGCTTGGGGCGGGTGGCGGCCTGCACCGGGGTTTCGTGCAGCAGCTCGGTGGCGCCGGCGAACACGCCGAACAGTTGGTTGTCCAGGTCGTTGCGGTCGGTGACCATCAAGACCGTGGGGTTCTGGAGCTCCGGGTGCCCGATGAGCATGCCGGCCAGGCAGGTCATCTCGATGCTCTTGCCAGCCCCCTGGGTGTGCCACACCACCCCGCCCTTGCGCGAGCCGCCAGGGGCGCTGGCCTTGAGCACGCTGTCGACCACGGCGCGCACGGCATGGAACTGGTGGTAGCCGGCGACCTTCTTGACCAGCCCCCCATCGTCCTCGAACAGGATGAAGTGCTGCAGATAGTCGAGCAGGGTCTGGCGGTCGAAGGCACCTTGGACCAGGGTTTCCAGTTCGCGCATGGACCCGAGCGGGTCGGTGGTGTGGCCGTCGATGGTGCGCCAGGCCATGAAGCGTTCCCGGTCGGCGGTGAGCGAGCCCATGCGGGCGGAGATGCCGTCGGTGATGACCAGCAGCTCGTTGTCGATGAACAGGTCGGGAATGTCGTCTTTGTAGGCCTGGAGCTGGTTGAAGGCGCCCCAGATGTCGGCGTTCTCGTCGCCGGGGTTCTTGAGTTCCAGCACCACCAGGGGCAGGCCGTTGAGGAACAGCACGAGGTCGGGGCGGCGGGTGTGCTTGGGGCCTTGCACGGTGAACTGGTTGACGGCCAGCCAGTCGTTTCGGCCAACGTCGCTGAAGTCGATGAGCCGGACGCGGTCGCCGCGGGTTTCGCCGTCCCTCTGGTACTCGACCGGGACACCTTCGACCAGCCAGCGGTGGAACTGGCGGTTGGCGGCGACGAGGCCGGGGGTGTTGGGGTTGAGGACTAGGCGCAGAGCCGCGTCCCGTGCGCTCGTCGGGATGTTGGGATTCAGGCGCTGAATCGTGGCCGCAAGGCGATGGGGTAGGCAGACCTGGCGGTAGGTGTCGCGCTCGGTGCCAGCGGTCCTGGCGTCGGGCGGTGAGATGTCAGGGCCATGCGCGGTTTGCCAGCCGAGCGCGGAGAGCCACTGAAGCGTGGCTTGTTCGAGGTGGTCTTCAAGGACTGCGCTCGTCATGGCTTGGGCTTTGTGTTCAATTGTTCGCTGGCTATGCTCGGCTCACTCCTCCGAAGAGGCAATCATCCAGACTCGCTTGAGTGGAAGTTCTGCACGGACATCCTGGTCAAGTTTGTCGTAATTCGCCAGTACCTGCTCAACGAGGTCCTTCTCGTTCCAGACACGCACCGAGAAGAAATGGGTCGGGACTTCCTTAAGCACAGTCGGCTTGAACCCCGCCCACGAGACAAAGAGACCCTGCTCGGCCTTCACACTCTGCATTGCCCCAATAAGTTGGGTGAACTCGGGTCGGTCCGCCGGCGTGTCGCCCGATTTGACTTGCACGCAGATGCGGGGACGCTCGAATCCGAAAGCGCCACCGGCTGCCAGGATGTCGATTCCCTTGTCTGGCCCCTCGGGGCTGAGGTACGTGGCAAAACCTTGGGCTTTTAGGATGGCTTCGACAAGCCTCGCCATCCCATGGCCCTTAAATCTCTGGATGATGAGTTTGCCAATGGCATCGCGCGCAAGCTCTTCGAGGTCCACGTCTACCGCGTCAGCCTGACTTTCGGCACCCCCGTTGCTTGGAACGGATGCCGTCGTATTCACGAACACATCCCGCCATCCATTGGCCGCCATTTTGCGTACGCGCGCCTCCGCGTCGTTGCGCTTGATTTCGCAGACCGTCAGGAATGCACCCATCGAATACAGAAGGTCTTGGCCAAATGCACTGCGAAGGACGGCCTTGTTTAGCCATTTGATGGCACGGGAGTGACGGTACATCGGCTCCGCTTTGGGGTCGAACGCATATGGCCCGACGACTTCCCCAATCGCAATCGTGGGTGACGTCTTACTTGGCACTACCACCCAATCTCCGACCTTCATGGCGAGGAGAAAGGCCCACACTTGCCCTGACCAGTTTCCCAAGCGGCGCGATGGCTCGCTTGGATAACGCTGTGACATGAGGGCCTTGACGCCTTCGTAGTCCTTCGCGACCGATAGGTCGGTCTCCGTAAATGCATCCCAAGTCAGATAGATGCGGTTGTCATCGAGAAACCGAGTTTCATGTTCCCCATACTTGCCAGCGCGAACGAGCCAAAGTGCCATTGTGAGCCCTGTTAGAGGTCAAGAAGTTGCGAAGGCTTCCTCGGCCTCGGGCAGGCGAAGTTTGCCTGAAATTAGGCGTGGCAAGAGGGCGTCGCGGACGGCAGCCAACTCCCGCGCATGTAGCGCGCCAATCACTCGTCGTTCCAGAATGGACCTCATCAGCGGCGAAAGAGCGTCCAAGACTTCAGGTGCTGGCATGGCCACGCTCGCCTCCATCAAGTGCACCCGCTGGATATGCCCCATCGTAGTCGCCTTGTGGGCGGCAATCTCACGAAATGTGGGCAGGAATTGTTTCGTTGCCAAGTAGTAGAACCACTTTGGCACCTTGCTGGACGTTACTTTGAACAGATGTTGATTCAGGGCGCCATTTCCGCCGCACCATAGCTCCACTTCAAGCGAACCAGACCATGAGAAGAGGACATCACCATCACGCACAATGTAATCGGGTTTAAGCCGCGAGCTAGCCCTGTCAGCGCCACTGGTGTTGCCTGCACGAAGCTGTGCAATCTTGATTACTGGCAGGTACTCTTCATCACTCTCCGGCGGGAACTTCTGCATGGCCAACCCGTTGAGGTAGTTCGCGAACGAGTCAAGCGAGCGAACCCCCCACCCTTTCGGAATCTCCCCCAGCGCCGACTCCTCGAACTCACTTGGAAACAACGCCGCCGTTGCTGCATCCATGCCTTCGGGCTCGCGCCCCTCGGCCTTGGCGCGCACGGGGTCGAAGTCGATGAACCAGCTCTTGAACAGCGCCTGGGCGATGGCTTCAAGCGTGGCGTTGGTTTGGCGCAGGAGGTCGATGCGACGGTCAATAGCTAGCAACGGAGCGAGCACTTCATCTTGAACAGACAGCGGCGGAACGGGCAGGCGCAGCAGCTTCGCCGACGCCACGTTGAAGTGCTGCTGAACAGCGCCAACCGTATGGGCAGTGACGTGCGAAGCCGCCATGGCGTTTACCCAGTAGGACAAGAAGTGCGGGTTCAACTCTTCTCCGCAGCGAACTATGACGACGTCAGAGCAATTCGCTTCAGGCAGAGCATCTGAAACGACGGCACACGTCCCTGGCTTGCCGGTCCGCACGATGACCACATCACCAGGACGTAGCGCCGACTTCCGCAGGCGGTCGTGGAAGTCACGCGAGATGTACTTCACATCACCAAGGTCAATCTCGAATGGACGAACATTCAACGACCGCAAGAACGGCACTCCCTCGGCGACGTACTGGTCTGCCATCGTCCCCACAAATCCCACTGTGATTTCGCGAGCCACTTCGGAGAGAGGTCGCGGCACCCACTCAAACCGCATACCCAATCCTCCCCAGCTTCTCCCGAATCACCGCATCGAGCTCCGCGCCTTTCGCCATCTGCTCGGCAAGCAAGGTGGTCAGCCGCTCCATCTTCTCGTTGAACGCCTCATCGTCATCATCCACCGCCTCCGCGCCCACATACCGCCCCGGCGTGAGCACATGGCCGTGTTCGGCAATCTCGGCCAGCTTCACCGCGCGGCAGAATCCCGGCACATCGGCATAGGGCTCTTGCGCACCAGCCTCCCCATCCTGTCGCCAGCGATGCACCGTGCCGGCAATCCTGGCCACGTCCTCGTCATCGAACACGCGGTTGACACGGGTCTCCATGCGCCCGAGCTTGCGGGCATCGATGAACAGCACCTCGCCCCTGCGGTCGCGGCCATGGGCGGTCTTGCTCTTGGTCAGGAACCACAGGCAGGCGGGAATCTGGGTGTTGAAGAAGAGTTGCGGCGGCAGCGCCACCATGACTTCCACCACGTCGGCCTCGACCATGGCCTTGCGGATGGTGCCTTCGTTGTTCTGGTTGGACGACATGCTGCCGTTGGCCAGCACCACGCCGGCCTGCCCGTTGGCGTTCAGGTGCCAGAGGATGTGCTGCAGCCAGGCGTAGTTCGCATTGCTCGGGTTGGGCGTGCCGTAGAGCCAGCGCTTGTCGTCCAGCAGGCGGTCGCCGCCCCAGTCGGAGATGTTGAACGGCGGATTGGCCAGCACGTAGTCGGCCTTGAGGTCGGGGTGCTGGTCGCGGTGGAAGGTGTCGGCGGGTTCCTTGCCGAGGTTGAAGTCCATGCCCCGGATGGCCAAGTTCATCGCCACTAGGCGCCAGGTCGTGGGGTTGGCCTCCTGGCCGTAGATGGAGATGTCGCCAAAGCGCCCGCCGTGGCTCTCGATGAACTTCTCGGACTGCACGAACATGCCACCCGACCCGCAGCAGGGGTCGTAGACCTTGCCTTGGTGCGGTGCGAGCACTTCGACCAGCACCTTGACCACCGAGGCCGGGGTGTAGAACTGCCCGCCCTTCTTGCCCTCGGCGCTGGCGAACTGGCCGAGGAAATACTCGTACACCTCGCCCAGGACGTCTTTGGCCTGGGTGCCCGTGCCGAAGCCGATGGTGGAGACCAAGTCCACCAGCTCGCCCATCTTGCCCGGCTCCAGTTGGGCGCGGCCGTAGCGCTTGTCCAGGATGCCCTTGAGGCGCGGGTTGTCGGCCTCGATGGCGTCGAGTGCCTGGTCGATGCGGATGCCGATGTCCCAGAGCTTGGCCTGGGCGCGCAGGGTCTCCCAGCGCGCGACCTCGGGCACCCAGAACACATTAGCCATGGTGTAGTAATCGCGCTCCTCCAGCGCGGCGGCCTGGTCGGCCGCATCGGGCAGGTACAGGTCGGACGCGGGGTCGTTGAACTGGGTTTTGAGTTGCTCGCGGCGCTCGTCGAATGCGTCAGAGATGTATTTGATGAAGATGAGCCCAAGCACGATGTGCTTGTACTCGGCGGCGTCCATGCTGGAGCGCAGCTTGTCGGCGGCGGCCCAGAGCGTTTTCTTGAGGTCTTGGTTCATGCAGGGTACAGACGCCTTGTCCTTGTACTTGTTTTGCCGTACTCCGCCAGCGCTTGCGCGATGTCGGCGAGGCTGGCATACAACTTGATTGGAATCCCAGTTTACGGGCAGTGGCAGAGATGTAACTGGAGGAAATGTGACCAAGCGTACAGAGTCCTGTAACGGCGCAACACGGGGGCATTCTCGATTTTGCGATAGTCATGGCGTGACGCGGATGCATCCGATACCAGGCCGCACCAAGGCTGCCGATGGCCTGGCAAAGAAGCCTGCCCCGCCGCGACAGCACAAAGTCGGCATCCAACGGAGAATTCCCGGTTGGGCATGCCAGGGGCCTAGTCCTGGGCCCTTCTCACTCACCAACAAGGAATCCACGATGCAAGACTCATCGGTCACTTTCATCGGTCTGGGCGCCATGGGGGAACCCATGGCCTCGAGCGTGCTGCGCAGCGGCGTCGCGCTGACGGTCTACAACCGCTCCCGCGAGCGCGCCGCGCCGCTGGCCGCGGCAGGCGCCAAGGTGGCCGACTCGGTCGCAGCGGCGGTGACCCCTGGCGGCGTGGTCATCACCATGCTGGCCAACGACGCTGCACTGCTGGACGTCACCCTTGGCGGCTCGGGTGTTGCCGACCGGCTGGGCGCTGGCGGTCTGCATATCTCGATGAGCACCGTCTCGCCGGAAACGTCCCGCCATCTGGCTGCCGAGCATGCCAAGCGGGGCAGCCTGTGGCTCAGCGCACCTGTCTTCGGTCGCCCAGAAGCGGCCGCTGCGCAGAAGCTGTGGATTTGCCAGTCCGGCACGGCCGAGGCCAAGGCACGTGCCAAGCCACTGCTCGAGGCCATGGGCCAGGCCATTCACGACTTTGGTGAGGAGCCGGGCGCTGCCAATGTCGTGAAGCTGTCGGGCAATTTTCTGATTCTGTCCGCCGTGGAGGCGATGGCCGAGGCGCTCACCTTGGCCGAGAAGAGCGGAATCGACCGGCAGGCCCTGGCCGGTTTCCTGGGACAGACGATATTCAACTGCCCCATCTATCAGAACTACGGCCGCATCCTGGCAGCCCAGACTTACGAGCCGGCGGGATTCAAGCTGGAGCTGGGCATGAAGGATGTGCGCCTGGTCCGCGATGCGGCCGAGAGCGCCACGGTGCCGATGCCCTTGGCCGACTTGCTCCATGCCCGCCTGCTGACCAGTCTCGCCAAGGGGCGCGGGCAACTCGACTGGACAGCCATCGAGATGGTCAGCGCTGAAGACGCGGGCAAACGTGCCTGAGCGGCGATGCGGTGGCATGCATAGTTTGGCCCGACACCGACCCACCCATGAGTACTGCAGGTTCTCGTAGATGCCGGCTGCGGCGGGATAGGTCGGCAGCCGGCATCGAGGAGGGCTCCGATGACACATTCGCAAGCTCCTCGCGCAGTTTCTGCGCGACGCATGGTTGCGTCTAGGCTTGGGCGTGTTTCGATTCGTTTGCCGGATGGAAGCAATACGTGTGGCGGTGCTCTACCCCGCCAACTGCTCTTGCACCGCCCGCCGAAACTGCAGCGGCGCGGCGATGCGATGGAACGGGTCGTGGGTTCCGCCGGTTCCGACCACAGCAATCGAGCCGAAGTTGAAAATTCGCCCGGCAATCCCCTGGTCGACGGTGATGCTCTCAATTTTGCTGAGCACAATCTCCACAGAGGTCCTGCGGATGAGCCCTACCTTCATGATGACGCGCTTGTTCGTGACTGCGAATTCGGACGTCTTGTAACGAATGAAGGCGCCGAGCAAACCAGCCACGCCTGCGAGCAGGAGGATGACGCCAATGACCGCGACATCACCGTCGAGCGCGAGGACGGCGAGCCCGAGGAGGAGAAGCAGGGACGGTGAGACGAACACGATGCGGCTGAGGTAGCCGCGGTGCAGGATTTGCTCGTTGGTCAGCAGATTGCGGTCGATGTAGCTCATCAGCTCCCCCTGGTTGAGCCGCGCTTGGTGCGGCTGGCGGCTTTGCCTTGCTTTGCCGCCACCTTCGTGTGGCTAGCTTAGCGGCGAAAGTGGCGGGGGGACGGAAGAAGTCCGCGATTCGGCAATATGCGGAGGTCAGAGGCGTCGTCGGATTGGAGATGCAATGGGCGGCCCCGGGCAAAGCGCGAGCCGATGTTGATGCGGCGGCGTCACGCTGTAACCGCGTAACGACGTAACGACAAAGCCATGCGCTTCCACGATTGAAATCGCCGGCCCCGAAGCCTGCAAAATCGTCGCCACAAGGTCTCAGGCCTTGGCACTCAGGCCAGCTTGCAACGCCTCAATGGCCGCAGGGTGCGCGTTTTGCAAAAGGCTCTTCACAAAAGACAAGGCACCTCGAGCCTTCGCGCGCGCGGCACTTGGCAAGGCCTGGCAGGCGTCCTCGATGTCCCCCGGGCGCTGCTCGGCAAGCATGGCCAACAAGGTGGCCGCTTGCTGGAGGTCCTTGCTGGCCTTGGCGTGCATCGCAGCAGGACGCAGCCGCCCGACAACCAGCTTATGCAGGGCAAAGCGTGCGGCGTCAGGAATGCGGACCGGAACTGCGCCGTGCCGGGCCAGCAGCACGCTCATCTGGGTGTTTTCAAGCAGGTAGCCCAGATAGGGCAGCGCCGTGGCATGCGCGCGCAACTCGGGTACCGGGACGATGGCAATGTCCTGCGTTCTGGCCGGGACCAACAGGTCCACATGGAAGCGAGAGGGACCGATTTGGGTGAACGATGTTGCGGGTTCAGCCGGATGCAGGCCGGGAACCTCCACAAACGCAATACCAGTCTGTCGCAACATGCCCAAGAGGCCATCGTCGGGTACGCCGGCCAAGGCCAAGGGGTGCCCGCGAGCGATGTCGACGTCTTCGGTGCGGTACGCCACGGCCTGAATGCCCAGCATGTTCAGCAGCACGGCATAGGCATGTGAGCCCACGAGAACAGCACCGGCGGCAAACAGACCATGGTTGTACAAGACACCAACCGTGGCGCACGTTTTGTTGTCGGCGAGTTGAAAGCCCAGCCGCCCAAGCTCGCGAATGCGCGCGATGAGGCCGTGGCTGCGCTCCATGCGTTGGCGCATGGTTTGTACACGCTGCAGCACGTCAGGGTCCCTGGCGGTGCCCCCTAGGGTTTCTTCGCACCGCTTGCCTTCCGGACTCATGAACTGCCGCGCGAAATAGACGTGTGCGCCCCGTTTGTGCTCGATGATGGTGCCGGGCGCGCCCAAGAGAACCTGCTCCTGCGTGGCAGCCGATTGAGCCAGACTGGCAAACAGCGTGCTGTAGGCCTGTTCGTGCACCCGGTACAGGGCAAAGGCATGCATGGCGTTGCGCGAATTTCAGTAATTTCAAATAGTTTACTGAAACATGGGTGGCATCTCTCATGGACTGATTCAGGCGTCAGCAAGTCAAGCGTCATCGACAGAAGTCGAAATCACAGCGCAAGCACCCAGCCACCAGCGGGACGTTGCGGGCGCGCATGCGTCCTTCAGCTTGGTTTGCCAGACCCACCGCGCCGGAACGCATCCTTGGAGAGCCGCGTCGACCCTGGACCCTTTCCTTCCTGGATAGATTGTCTTGCTTCATGCACTGGCCAACTCTGGTCGGCCAGTGTGGCGGTGGGACGCAGAGCCGGTTGCCCCTGTCCCATGCGTATTCGAGGCCTGCCACCGGCGGTTCGTGGTGGTCGCCCTGCCTGGCCCCGACTCGGGCCAGGGTCATGCGCCAAGTGGCTGCCTTGGCTGTGCTGGCTGTTGCCGGGTCAAAGGCGCACCCGGCGCATGTTGTAGGTGATTGTTTTGATGGATGAATGCTGCTTCTGTGCCGAGTGTGACGGGTCAGAATCCAAACTTTCGCGAAAGATAAGGAAAAAGGAAATAGGAGTCACACAACCCAAAGTCTTTGGGATTTTCGCCTGGCACACTCGGCACGGCCATTCCTCGGGCAGAGCCAACGCAAAAGGGCGCGAGACCAATGCACTCGCGCCCCGCGCCCTTGATGCAGCCCTTCAGTTCAGATATCCAGGTCTGTCGTCGATGCCGAGAGCTTCACATTGCAGACCCGCCGCTGGCCAGGCCCCGTCCGTATGCGCGCCTCGGTCAATTCCCGAAAATGCTCGCGCACCCGCTTCCAGAATTGGACGACGCTCACCTCGTGCATGGCATTGACCGCGCACCAGTTGCGATAGTGTTCGAACACACGCTCCTTCGGGACATCACACGCCAGCTGTAGTTTCACGCCGAGGTCTTCAACCCACGCCACGACGGAATTCGTGTCCGCTTTGGCTTCTTGCAGCATCGCCTGCATTGCCGCCGGCATGACAGGGTCAAAGCCTCCACGGGTTTGTAGCCGCACCAGTCCATCGAGAGCCCAGCGCAGCACGCCGGACAGTTCTTCGCGGACGATGGTCTGCGCGAGGAGCGGGTCACGCTCGCGCTCCGGAATCGTGACCGAAAACGGCACCACGTCCCAACGCCGCCAAAAGCCGCTGCTGTGGTCGGATATGGCCGGGAGGTGGTTACCGAGAACAAGCCACTTTCCGCGCACATGGATGCTGAGTGGTTCGCGGTACTTGCGGTCCACGGGTATGCGCTCCCCGGCAATCATGGATTTGAGCCGCTGCTCGTCAATCGGTTTGCGAGGCACCTCGTCGACATAGACCAGGCTTGCACCAACGAGGACCGACAGATGAAAGCCGGCCAACTGGTCCAGCGCCATTGCCGCGATGTGGCCGTGGAGGGCTTGGACCACATTTGCGAGAACCCCCTTGCCATTGGCGCCTTCGCCGAGCCAAAACTGTGCCCGCTGGTAACGCGCATCCGCAAGAAGTGTGTAGCCGATGTACTCCTGCACGCGTGCCCGTACGCTGGGGTCCGGCAATACCCTTTGGACAAAGGCTGCGAAGTGGGCTGGCATCACGCCCTCAGGCGCATAAGGGCAATCGAGACAATGCGTCAGCCCCAGGCTCGGGTCGGCGGGCTTTAGAACGAGCTCTGCTCCGTCAAGATGCACGTAGCCGGACTGGGTCGGCACGACGACCGCATCCGTGAGCTTGGGCAGGCGTGGGGAAAAAAGACTCGCAGCACGAACTGCCTTACGGGCGTTCTCGGCACTCGCCCAAGCAGGGTCTTGCGCGACGAGCCACGCGTACGCATCGCGTTCAGCCGCTTCTTCATCGATAGGGGACCAGTGAGTGCCCGTCCACTGATAGAGAAGGTTGGAGTCCGAGGCGATGCCACCGGTCGCGACGGCGTGGCTGGCGTAGAGATGGGGCTGGAATGCGCGGCGCGTCATTGCAGCCTCCCGCGAGGCATGGCCGGCTGCACGTATTGCCCAAGCCAGGCATCGACATCCACAGCGCGCCACCGCAGCAGGCGCGTATGCGGCAGCATCAATCGCGGCGGCACGGCGTCTGGGTTGCGGCGAAGGTCTTTTTTGATGGTCTCGGGGCTGCGTCGCAGCATCTGCGCGAGCTCGTCCAGGTCGAGCAATTTTTGTGCTTCCATGGTGAAACTCCAGCCGGTCGTTTATGGGCAGAGACGCCGACCGACTGCGGACTCTCACGCCGACTGACGCCTGTTTTTGGCATCAGCTGGCACGTCTAGGCAGTGCATTTATCCACCTGCAGTCATCGGCAGGTCTTCGACACGCGCCAAGCCGGCGATGGGAGCTATGGAGGGTCAGCCGTGGAAGGTTTTTCCATAAAACCAAGAAAAAAGCCCCCGGTGTCGGGGGCGCTGGAATCAACGAAGACCAGTCAGTCTTCTTGTTCTTGCCGCGCAGGCTCGGTGGCCTGCGCGGCGGGTTTGGCCAGCTTGGTCGCCTCGAATGCCAGAATCAACAGGGTGCCGGTCGGTTTGCCTTCGCGTGAAAGGTAGAAGTCGGTTTTCAGCTTTCCAGTGACTTTGACAAACGCGCCCTTGTCGAGCTTGGGGTTGTGGTCCTTCATCACGCGCACCGTGTACCAGGTCGGTTCGGTATCGACACCGCGCTGGCTCTCTGCCAAGCGAAACTCAAAATGTCCCCGCCCAGTGGATTTGCTGACCTTTCGCTCCGGCGCGGTCGCGACGTTTCCAAAAACTTGCATGTTTTGTCCTATTCGAATGGAGATGGCATGGCGCCATCCCTTCGTGTAGCGACGGGTCACTCATCGTCCACCGTGACGAGCGGCGACCCGGGCATCGGCCATAGGCTGAGGTTTCCTGGCCGCCTGTACGGGAGGCAGTTGTCGCTGAACCAACCATCGGTGCTCCATCGATTGCTCGCGTCAATCCGCACCTTCGGCAGCCAGATTGGCAGCATCTGCACGATGACATGCCCAACTTGCTCGTCTATCAGCGCGGTTCGACCGTCCTGACGCTTGACCGGGATTGCCGCCATCACTTCATAGACGCCATCACTCTGCCGCCGGATGTGCCTACGCCCTTCGGTCAGCACGAGCTGATTGCAAGCAGCCGCGAGCTGCTCGACGATGCGCAGGGCATCCCGCTCAATGCGCTCGGTTTTGCACATGACGACAACGCGGCGGAGAACGCGACCGTCGGCCGTTTTGTTGCCAATTGCTCCGACCAGAGCAGCCAAGTCGGCCGCGCGGTCTGAGCCACGCTTGCTGCGGTCAACCTCGAACCAGGTGACGCCTCGCCCCTCCACATCGAACGCGACGGCATCTGGGCGCAGGTGCTTGCGGACAGAGGCGCCGCGGCGATGGACGCTCACGGTGATGTAACCTTGGACGGCCTTGCTGCTCCCATTGCGCGTGCCAGCTTTGGCATTGGCATTGAGGTCATGCAGGAGCTCGGATTCTGTGACCGCACGGAGGCCTCGCGCCCAGCTGCAAACCACAAGAAATTGGGCCCACAATCGGTGTTCGGGATTGGTCATATCGCTGACCCTTCGCACTGAAGATGCGGCGTCGTGGCCATGGTCGCCGAGCCAATCTACGCCGGGCTGCGTGAGTCCGTAGACCGTCTGGAATCGGTCGGTCCTGTAACGACGCAGAAGGCCACGCTTGACCATGCCGCGGACCGCCCGTTGGGCTGCTGTCAGGG
>NC_014145.1:3350000-3556095 GCF_000253115.1 Thiomonas arsenitoxydans | reverse complement strand
CGGATAGTCTGCTACGCAACACGTATGCAAGCCTCCGGCTTGACATCGATGAGGCGCTGACTTGGGCAAGGGGTCTTTCGCCGGGCTAAGCGGACTCGTACTCAAGTTGCCAGTCAGA
Organism: Thiomonas arsenitoxydans; assembly: GCF_000253115.1. Taxonomy (NCBI): domain Bacteria; kingdom Pseudomonadati; phylum Pseudomonadota; class Betaproteobacteria; order Burkholderiales; genus Thiomonas; species Thiomonas arsenitoxydans. The sequence goes on along the minus strand of NC_014145.1, from coordinate 3,555,977 downwards.
CGGCGCCTTTTCTGCGCGCAGGTCCCACTTTAGCCATTGCGCCGCAGCCGTTTCTGCTACAAGTGCCAATTGCTATCGACCCAATGAACGGATTGCTTCTCGTTGCCCACGTCGACAAGCTTTTCGACGGCTACCAGCTGAGCTTTGACCCGTCACGCGAGGGCTTCCGCCCAATCCATCCGCGTGTTCGCCAAGAGGTGACGCAGCTTGAACTACAAAGAAGAGTGGGCGCGTCCTCAATGCCAGTCAGCTACGGCTTGAGGATGAGGGGAAATTTGGCCGGTACATGGGCGAGCACCTGGAGCGCCACCTAGCGCTGGTTGAGGTGTACCGGCCAATGGAGTGAGCGTTCTCGGCCTCAGCGCCTCCCCTCACACCTCGACGATTACGTACCGCATCCTCCCACTCACCCTGCAGCTCTGGCGTATCTGCTTGTGGGCAAGCAGCTGCTGGAAGAGCCCGGCCGGCAACGGGGCCGAATCACTACCGAGTCGGATGCGGTAGGCGAGCGGAGCGTCCGAGACCTGCTCGATGAAGGCGCCGGCGGCGAGGAGTTCGCGCGCGGCTTCGTACTGGTTTTGCATGTTGACCTCAACTTTTTGCGGACGCACGAACCCTGTGTCGTGCGCTTCAAGTTGAGGTCGGCGGGCGTGGCGCCCGCGGTGGGTGGTCAGTTCATGCCGGGAATTCTATTGGGAGCCCATGAAAATTTGCCGTTCATTTCCGCTCGTCGCACTTACCCCCTCGTTGGTCGTTGTGGCCGGTAAGGCACGCGCTATGACTTCAGACTTCAGACTTCAGACCAAGCCAAACAATTGGCATTGACTACCGTCGACAGACACGATTCATCTGCGCTTCAGCAACTGCAATCTGTCGCGCAATACGAAGACTCCTCGGCGCAGTATGTGCCGTTAGCTGATTTTTGTCCCCCGATTTGTGAAGCAATTCCTGGCCCAGCGGATAGCAGAAAAGCATAGGTTGACCAAAAATTTATGCTCTGGACACCATCCTCACCGAGATTTGGATTCCGCTGGATGCGCGCTCCATCGGTTCACATCTCCCCACACAATCCGAAACACTCTTAGGTTTGTTAATCCTTGCCGAGAGATGTACTCTTTTCCTATAACTTGTGGCTGTAAAAGCCCACTAGTCAAGGACCATGTTGCAGCCATTTCCGCGACATTGTTCGGTTAATGCGGGCGCCGATGCGCACTGGACAAGGGGTCACGCTATGGCATTTTCTTCCGGCTATCAGTTTCAAGAAGCGCGCGATGCATTGAATCTGTGCATGCAGCTCAACGGGAACGGACTGCCTGCTCCCGCCCCTCTCCCGCCCCCTCCTACGTCGTGGACGCTCGATTTCGCGAGCCTGACGCAGAACCCTGCATCGCCCGAACCATCGCGATTCGGTGGAACGCAAGATGGTGTTGGCCCCTTCAACAATGCATGGGCCGGTTGGCGCAATAGTGCGAGCACCGGCGCATCCGGTTCCTACGCAATCGTCATCCGGGGCACGGTTGGGACTGTTTCCAGCATGCTGGACGATGCCTTGGCAACGACCGTGCAGTGCAATGCATCCTTTCCCCTAACTGCGGCCGGTCCGCCGTTGGGCAACCTGTCGTACGCGACGGTGAAACCAAGCAATTCCGAAAAATCGGGCGTCCATTTGGGGTTTTTATGGAGTGCGCTGGTTCTGCTGTATCACAAAGACATTGGCATTCTGAAGAAGCTTCAGCAACTCCCTCGGGGTTGCAACATACTAATCTGCGGTCATAGCCAAGGAGCGGCCATTGCGACGCTGTTGCACTCGCTGTTGCTGCATAGCAGCGGAGGAACTGACGCGCTAGCACACGCACTGGAGACTAAAGAGTTCAACTACAAGTCCTATGTGTTTGCGCAACCAAAACCAGGCAATTGGCAGTATGGGCACGACTTTGCGCAAGCTGCCGGGAACATCGGCTTGGCCATTTGCGTCAACAATTCGCGGGACTGGGTCCCGCAAACTCCATTGGCACTGGACCTTCCCGATGAGGTCATCAACAACCCGATTGACAGTTGGCTCGCACGGAAGAACGCCATACTGAAAACGGTAGCCGCGTGCGTGGAGTCCTCAGTAGCCACTCTGCGAGACGGCCTCGCCGATGTCGTAAAGCATGGGGCAGAGGCTGCAGCAGGTTACCTCGGTCAGAACATCGACACCAGCTACCTGGCTCAAGGCCCAAGCGTGAACAATGCTACCCCGTACCTGAACTATGTGCAGTGCGGAAAACTGTACTCACTTGAGGCAGTGCCTGCACCAGATGAAGAAAACGCGGATTCCTTGTGGCAGCATCATCTTGGAAATTACAGCGCCTTACTCGACGCGCAGGGAGCTAGCTTCATTTGAGCCGGTCCTGTTCCATAGCTGTCAACATTCCACTCGCAACAACTTGGCCAAGAGGCAAGCGATGCGCTGTGGATTGCTGCGGTTCAACGCGCCATTGACGTCGGCCCATTGGAGCCGGCCACACAGCGTCCTAGCGCGGCGGCGCCTGCCCTCACCCAATAGGTTGCGCGCGGACCTTCGCTGACCATGCGCCGTCGATGAATCTTTCAGGCTCGCCGTACTTACAATGGGTGTGCCACCGCAGCTAGAGAATCCGCACCCAACACGAAGAGCAACCAGGTAGTCGACCTTCTTGCCCGTGGACATGCCTGGGGTACTCATACCCCGGCCAACCGCTTCTTTTCTTGCTCCACAAATTCGAAGCGACTTCGAATAAGCTCATTTATTTGCCGGGTTGACTGGACGAAAGTCAGCACTTCCCGGGCCCGCTCCAGAGAAACCTGTTCCAGCAAGCGGACAAATGCAGCATTTACAAACGCAGATGGCACTGACGTAATGCCCGTGAAATCGACTTCAACGCGCTGTCCTTCCATTACCGGTGGAAGGATGAGACGAAAGATGACATCTCCATCCTCGTAGGAGGATGCGGTCCTCACATGGTCCATAACCTTCACTACCATGAGAACGGCTCCACTTCTGCGTCCGATGCGACCCGCTCTAGCGTATCTGTTCTAAGCGTCACTCGAACCAACGTTCCCGGGTAGCCCCCCCCTGTGGCTCGTGCCGTAATTTTATATGGGGGAGGGCCGGCAGGGTTCGGAACCGCGGACAGGCTCCCACGGGCGGAAACAATGAGCACATTGCCTCCATTGTTCTGAGTGACGTACTTGATGAGAGTGGGCAAACCCGCCCCTCGGTTCTGCACATTGCTCTTCGTTGTGAAGCCCTCTTGGCATGCCAGGCGAAGTGCCGCAGAGTCACTAGCGCTCGGCTCTCTCGTTCGTACTACGCGCGGAATTCCGGCACCGAAGTCGGAAATGGCTATCTGGATTTGATTTTTTTTCGGAAAGTACTGCGCGAAAGTGCACCCGATGCGTACCCCAGAGTGGTCTTGCACGTTGTGAAGAACCTCCTCGAGCGAAACGCGAACGCCATCGAGCGACTCTGGCCTCATTCCCACACGCTGACCAACCCACGGCATAACGTCGCTCAGCAAATACGCCTGAGCCTGTTCGCTATGTATGAGCCTGAGCGGCATGGTGGTAGAGCGAACGGAGCCACCAAATATCCTCTTGCCAAGATACCGCTCGAAGAAAAGGGAGTCATCGAGGAACTTCGTTCCTGCAGTCTCCGTCGCATGGTTCTTGAAGCTGACCTTGCAACCCAGCGTTTTGAAATACTCAATAACATTTGATAAGACAACGACACCAACCGGTTCGACGAAGGTCAACCTGCTGAAGTCGAAAATGACCTTTGAACACTTTGCGTCACGCTGCTCGTCGACGACCTCGGCCAAAAACGGAAGCATCGTCTCTGCGTTGAAGATAAGAGGTAGGAGGACGGCCCTCTCCACGGGAAAAAGAATCTTCCAAATCATGCGTCGCGTCAGCCTTCTCTTTTTGCACACGCGTCACTAGCGTGATATGGCAACAGGTCTTATTTTAGGGGCCACGTGTCTTTGTCTTGCCCCTTGAGTAAAGCGCCCCATGCCGTGGCATTTTTCGCGCGCTTGGCGCACGTACGCACATCAATGTCGATGACCTCGACCGCTCCATCCGCGCCGACTTTTAGCAGGTTGTACTCCTTGCCTATCCGGGTGCGCAGTTTGGTCAGGTGCTTCCAAAAATCAAGGGTGAGGATAACCACAGCGGTCACCCGTCCATCGTCGAGCAGGACGTCATAGATGTGATGGTTACGGCTTTGGATTTCCTTTTTTGAGCGCGTGCAGTACGACTCGGGGAGTAGGTCGGCCTGGATGGCGCGGCCCAGCAAGGAGGCGACGGAGGTTCGTTCCTCTGCGGATAGGGTCCGTTCGGGGCAAAGGGCCCCAAATTCGTTACGGGTGACGAGACGGCTGGGGACTGCGGCGGTGTGAAGCTCGGGCATGGTGAAGTCCTGTCCAGAGAAGTTGGGACTTCATGTAGGCACCGCGTTTATCTCCGTGGTGCACCCACGCCGATGCCACGAGGTATTGGCCCGGTGCCGACGTGTTGGCAGGCTTCGTGCCGCTGGGTCCATACGCCGGGTCACCCTGCGACGGTGGCGTGTGGAACGGTGATGGCTACACATGGCATCACTTGTCACCAGAGCCGTCGCCATGCACATCAAACACCGCCGAGCCCGCGCCCTTCTCTACCGCTCCGTCTGGGTGCCCAAGGGCTCTGCCGGCAACACGCACGGCTACTCGCGGCAGGTCTATGTAGGCAGCCTGCCGGTGACCACCGAATCCATCCCCGCCGCACTACGCGAGCAGATGTCAGACGACGAGCTCGCCTTCATTGATGCCAAGATTTGCGGGCCCGCGCGGGAAGCTGCGGAACGGCAACGGCTGGAGGATGAGGTGAGGGAGCGCGACCCTGGGTGGCGGCTGGAGGAAGCGCAGCGGCTGGTGCGTGAAGCCGCTGCGCGCAGTGCCGGAATGCCAGTGTCTGCGACCAGGTTAGGGGCTTTGCAGGATGCGCTCTCTGGCGTGAAGACCGACAGCACGGCAATACAGATGCCAACCAATGCCAAAGGGACCGATGACCCCTTGCGGTCGGCATTGGCGGCCGTTCAAGAAGCCGCCCGAGCCGTTGCCGCAGGTCGCTATGGCAAGGCACCGGACGAACAGGTGCGCTCGACAAAGACCTACCGGCTATGGGCCGATTTCTGGGAAGCTACGCAGGGCGAAGGGGAAGCAAGTCTGCTGCGCGCGCTACAGGCAAAGGGCTTTGTCAAGCGCCGTGGACGCTAGACCATGGGGGCAGCGGCTGTTCACGCTGGACGTTTGATTTGATAATGCCCTGACAAATCGAGAGCCCCACCCGTTCCGACAACCATCACCAGGACATTGCTACATGTTGAATTGGCTTGCCATCCTGGCCCTCGCGCTGACCCTCTGCGTGCTGGCACGCGACCTCCGCAAAACCTGGCTGCGCCATGCGTGGTCTCTGCGCAGCGTGCCGCACATCCGGCCGTAACGCAAGGCCGCCACGCATCGCTGCGCTTCTCGGTACACCCCGCCGACCTGCACCACCGCCGCTGGATTGGATGCAAAAAGCCCCCGCAGTACGGGGGCGTGAATGGGCTCAATGACCGCGCGACAGTTTCTATTCTTTCTTCGCCGCGAGCTCTGCCCTTATCGTGCTGATGTGAGCCTGCATCGCGACCACTTCGGTTTGTAGCGCCGCGATGTCCATTTCGGGTAGCAGCTTCTTGCCTTCAGCCTTCTCGTACATCTTGACCAGCGCGTACTTTGACACCATCGAAACGTCGCGGAGTTCCCCGGTCACGAGCGGTCCCCAGGCTGCGTCCTTTGACAGGACTTGAAACGCCGGTTCAATGGTCTGCGGGCCATACAGCCCCGGTTCCATCAGGTCGGCTTGCGTGATGCGTCCAGCCATCATCAAAATACTCATGCGAGGCACGCGCAGATAGGCTGCGCACGCCCGAGCGAAGTCGTCAGAAATCTGATTGACCTGTCGGACCCCGCTCATCAGCAGGTTCAGGTACGGGTAGCTGTAGCCCAGTTCACGACACATCTCCGGAAAGGACTGGCCTCGCTCTGCGGCGCACTGCACGAGAGCAGCAATCAGCAGGCCACCGGGCCGGACGGCGAATGTCTCGCTGACCTCACCGCTCCAGGGAGCGTGAGGCTTATGAGGTGCGGGTTCTGCTACTTGGGGCTCGGCGGGATTGACTTCTGTGCAGGTGGTGAGGTCCTTGGTTTTCCTGGCTTGCTTGACTTTCACATGTGACTCCTGAGGGGTTCTGGAGGGTCGATTTCGACCGCCAGAGGACTGGCCTTTCAGGTGTAGTCACCAGCATCCAAGCGTCGGTGCCTCCAGCTCGCGGATTACTGCTGGCCCAGTCTCTTGACGTTGCGCGTGGATGGTTCCGCATCCATACGCTCTGTGATGCCGCGAAACCACGGTCGCTATAGGAAGCGCACGGATTTGCGTGCACACAGGACATCACCATGGAACACAAGGCAGCACTCCATCCACCGCTCGACGCGTCCGCATACGTCGCCCCGGAGACCCCGGCCGAACGCGTGTTGCGGCTTTACCAGCACCCAGGCGGCCCGCTCATCGGCTGGGTGCTCGACGATGCGGCTCGGCGCCGGCATGACGCCAACCATTTGGCCCACGTCCTCGGCATCAGCCTGGAGGAGCTTGAACGCTGCGAACGCGGTCATGCCTCCAGGCTGGTCAGGGACCGCGCCTTCATGACGAAGGCCGCGCGCTACCTGGCCATTCCTCCGATTACCGCACGGCTACTCGCCGGCGACATCCGGGTCGGCGACTTTGCCACGCGCATCGAGTCACCGACCGACACGATTGAACGGGAATTTGCGCGGATGCTGACGGACCCGAAACTGCGCGCGCTCGTGCCGGACTCCGTCGCGGACCTGACCGACGAGTACAGGCATTACCTGGTGATGGTCTATGGCAAGAATCGGGCGATGGAACTGGCCGAGTTGCCGCTCCTGCCGGACATCCTGCGCTGGTTGCAGCGTGCGGCCATCCAGCATGACGAACATGAAGCCATGGCAGCGCATGCAGCCGGGAAAGACCGGAGCTTGATGGCGTCTTGATTTTTCCTTCTTTTGTTCGCGGGCCTGCGGGCCCGCTTTTTTTGTCTGGGCGCCGGTCGCTACACGAGAGCAGGCCATCCAACCCAGGAGAAAAAATGCCTACGAAGAGAAATTCCATCGGCTTAGGGCTGCTGCTCGACCCGTCGCAGTTCGCCGCCGAACTGACGACGCTGAAGCAAAGGCCCCATTACGACGGCCACGCCCTGTTTATCGAGCTACCGGACCGCGTGGCGCGGCTGTTTGAGAGCAGCCTCGTGCCGACGGGTCAGGGCCTTGCCATTGCGGGCAATGGTGATGGTCTTCTGTGTGCAATCGTCACGCTGCAAGCCGCATCGACGCAAGTCGTGTGCCTCGTGCCGATGCTGAACACGGTCGCAAAGGCCTGGTTGTTCGAAGCGGTTGAAACACGGCGCTCAATGAACATCGCCGTCGCGATTGCCGACAAGCCCCAAGTCATCGTCGTGACGTCCGGGCCGCCCGTCGGAGACCCGGAAAGCGCGCAGTGGGGAGCCATTCGTAAGCGGGTCGATGAAGCGCCGCTTGGGGGTGAGTTCGTGACGCGCACGCTGGAGATGGTCGCATTGTTCAAGCGCCTTGAAGACTCGCCGGAGAGCCTCGTCCCGGGCTTCGAGGTCGGGGAGCGGTGGGCGGTCGCGTGCATGCCTCCGCCCAAGACGCACGACAGTGATGTTGACGTCAGACAAGCTGGGCGGCTGCAGGTGCCAGCGGGTGCTGTGTTGCACTGAGAGCCGGCGGTGGAATCGACCGCTGAGGGTGATGGGGCCCCAGCGTTGGGACTGATGTAATTCTTGGGCGGCCCCGACTTGGGGCCGCTTTTTCATGTTCTCTTTTTACATCGCCCTCAAGGCGTCGCAACGACTCGAAGAACGGCGGCCGTCTTTGCACGCATCGCGTCCACTGGGGAAGCCGAGCGTCGTCGATGCGGCGGGCCTTTCGCATCAGAAACGGATAGCTTCGTTGCGGTGGCCGCTCTCGCTCGCCGACCATCGACTGTCGGCTCAATCGGTTGGCTCGGCGTATCAGCATGGTCGACCTCGTTGACCGAGAATCGAGGAGCATTTGTTTCTCGCAACAGCTTGGCGCTGAGCGCCCCATAAAACTCATCGGGGTGCCAGTATGCCCGGCGACCGATTTTTGTCGGTACAGGCAACTCACCTGCCTCGATGAGCTTGTCAATCCAGCGTAGGGAGCAGCTCAGTGCGGCTGCAGCAGCTTCTTTTGTTACGGCGACAAATGGAGAGATGGACGAAGCCTTTGGAGCAGTCATGGCAGGAGCAGAAGAGGATGAACACTCAGCGTCTAGCAAGGCTGTTTATTCACCGATTCAACTACGTGCTCAAAATCCCTCTTTAGAAATTCTGTGGCAAATCTGTGCCAATTTCAGTGCAATGCAAGTTCTCGCAAGTGCTTGCATATTCCGTTTGCAAGCTCGTAAGATATTGATTTTGTTTAGACACCTGTTTTTGCAACCAGGCCTCATTTGAGAATAGTTCGCGTTCGGGACGTAGAGGGTAGATGTCGTAGGGCGGGAACTGTGCGGGGCCATCATCCGGCAGCAGGTCCATGCGCACCAGTTCAGGATGGTGATGCAGCATCAGCGAAGTCTCGATGACCGCGGCATGTTCCAGAGCGAAGCCAGGAAAGCCCTCTGGGAAGACCCGCGCAAGGGTTTGTTCCGTGAGGAAGTCCCAGTATTCGAGCCGCATCACTCGCAGGGCGCAAGCCGGGCCGAGTTCGCGCAAGGCAAGGTCGATGCCTTCGGTGACGAACCATTGGTTTTCATAATGGCCGACGACGACGACCAGTCGTTTGATACCGTGCCGGGCGAGTTCGCGGATGACATCGCGCGTCATCTGAATCAGGCTGGTGGCATCCAGGCTGGTCGTGCCGGGAAAGTGCTGACCGCCGCCACATTTGGGCTGCGATTTGTAGCCATAGCTCAGTGCTGGGGCGACAAGGCCTTCAAGCCGGGCTGCAGCGCCTGCTGCCACGGCGGTGGCGAGCAGTGCATCGGTGCCCAGGGGAAGATGCGGGCCATGTTGTTCGAGTGCACCGCAGGGCAGGAACATCACCGGGTCGTCCTCGGCGATCCGGTCGCGATACGCCATCCAGCTCATCCGTTCCATCATCACAGGGTTCATTCCAAATCCTTTCAGCGTGCAGGCAAAAGTTGTGGGGTGCGGGCTTCCAACAGCGCAGCGCAGGCGATCAGCGCTCCGCCGATCCATTCCTGCGGTCTGAGCGTTTCACCGCCGATCAGCATGGCGGATATGACCGCAGCAACAAGTTCGAGAATCAATAGCACGGAAGCACGCCCAGCCTGCATGTGCGTGACGCCGTATTGCGTGGCCAGGGTTGCCAGCGCCAGCCAAGTGAGCGAGAACAGTCCAATCAGTCCCCAGACGCTCGCTGGCAACGCGGGCAGAGTCTGGCCGATGGTCAACGCCGCCGTCGTGGCCGTGACCGTGCAACCCAGGAAAATGACCAAGGTCTTGCTGGCCAGCGGTATGGCATGGGCTGCACGCGTCGTGACGTTGGTCAGGGCAAACGCCAGTCCGGCGGAAAGCGCCATCATGTCGATCGGGGACAACGGCGTTATAAAGGCCGCCTGTCCACCCAACAGCACAAACGCCCCGACGAGTGCCAATGCCAAAGCGGCGCCGCGATGCAGCGATATGTGCTCGCCGAGAAAAAGCCGGCCTGCGAGCACGCCCCAGACAGGGGCCATGTAAAACAGCAGCATGACGCGCACCACATTGCCGCTCATCAGCGCATTGACCAGCGAGGTGTTTGCCCATCCCCCCAGAACAGCGATCAGCAGGAACAGGCCGGCCTGCCTCTGCCATTGCCGCCGCTGCCTCCACAACACAGGCAAGCCCAGTATGGCGACGAGGCCATAGCTGACGCTGACCATCAGATTGCCGCTGATTCCCGCACTTCCAAAATACTTCAGTGGCCACCATGCCAGCCCCCAAAGCAGGGCGCCGGTGAGCAGGGCCAGCACGGGTGCAGCGGCAGACGGAGTGTGTTGTGTCGTCATGCCCGGTCACGCCATCAGCGCCCCTCCGTTAGGGCTCAAGGTCTGACCGCAGTAAAAGCTCGCTTGCTCGGACGCGAGAAAGACGGCGGTCCCGCCGATTTCCTCTGGTCGACCGACACGGCCCATGGGGATGGCGCTCTCCTTGGCCACCCATTCCGGGCTCATCTGATGCAGCGACAGCATGGCCGTGTCCACCGGTCCGGGGGCGATGGCGTTGATGCGCACTGTGGGGGCGAACTCGCGCGCGAGTGAGCGAGTCAGGGTAATGACGCCGGCTTTCGCCGTGGTGTACGCGGTAAACCCAGCGCGCCCAAGATAACCAAGCTCTGAAGCGATATTGATGATGCAGCCGCTTCCATGGCTCAGCATGGACGGCAGGACCGCCCGGCAGCACAGGAAGACCGACTTGAGATCCGTATTGATCACCTGATCCCACTCCGCCTCGCTCGTGTCGAGAAAGGGCGTTTCCAGCAGGATGCCCGCGTTGTTGACCAGAATGTCGAGCGCATCATGACGTTGCAGCACGGCCTCCACCATTTGGGTTACGGAAGCGGCATCCGCCACGTTGGCCTCGATCGCCCAGGCCTTCGCACCCGTGGCAGCGATGAGCGCGACGGTCTGCTGTGCCTGCTCCAGCCGGCCGAGGTGGTTGACGATGACCGTGGCTCCGGCCTGCCCCAAGGCGATGCCGATGGCGCGACCGATCCCCGTCGCTGCACCGGTGACCAGCGCGGTTTTTCCTGCGAGTGAAAATGTCATGGGCTTGTGGCTCAGTTCATGAATTCGCCGTTGTCCACGACGATGCTCTGGCCGGTGATGCCCTTGGCCAGGGACGATGCGAGAAACAGGAAAGTGCCTGCGATGTCCTCCGGCTCCAGCAAGGTGGCAATGGCCTGGCCGTTGAGGATTTCAGCCTGCAGCGCGGAGGCCTCCATGCCTCTGCGCGCAGCCATCGCGTGGAGCGAGCGCATGGCTGCCGCAGTCCGCACCCAGCCCGGACAGACCGTGTTCACCCGGATGCCGCGAGGTGCGAGTTCGGCGGCGAAGGCGCGCGTCAAGCCGATGACCGCGTGTTTGCTGGCGACATAAGCTGAAAAGTGCGCCACGCCTGTCTTGCCCCAGATGGAGGATTGATTGATGACCGCTGTGTCCTGCACCATCAAGGGCAGCACAGCGCGGGTGAGCAGATACATGCTGGTGACGTTGTTGTGTAGCAGGGCAGACCAGCGGCTGGCAGCCAGCGGATCCTCGTCATCGAGAGGGGTTGGGTATTCCGCTCCGGCGTTGTTGACCAGCACATCGACGGAAACGCCGCGCTGCTGCAGGGCCTGCGCCAGCGCTTCCACGGCCGAGGCGTCGCCGAGGTCTGCCGCATGCCAGGTCACCGCACTTGCAGCAGTGAGACGACGGGTCTCGGAACTCTGCATGGGCAAGACGCGATCAACCAGTTCAAGCGTCGCGCCATGCGCGCCGAAGGCTTGGGCGATGGCGAGTCCGATGCCGCCCGACGCTCCTGTCACCAGAACCGTCTTACCAGAAAAATCGAGCGCGGCCACAGGTTTCAGACTGCGGTCAGAAAAGACACGCCAACCGCCCCATAGAAACGCTCGGCCTTGTCGGGGCCAGTGGTCACAACACCATAGTCATCGCTCAGCACCCGCCGGACGCGATCACGATGGAAACCACGTAGCAGTGACGCCATCGGGATCACCTGAGAGTGCTCATCAGCATAGAGCTGGCGATGCAATGCGGGAAGCTGATGCCATGGCGCAGTGGGCTTCTCGTGATGCGCGTTGTGATAACTGAAATTCAGCAGCAACAGATTCATCCACGGAAATCGCACAGAGACCAGGTTTGAATAGGTGTTGTGCTGTTCGTAATCGTGGTCGCGCAGCTTCTCGTCCGGAATGCCCCCCGTCGACAAGATGGCGAAGGCGTCATAGGTATGTTGATACGCATCCGCAAAGCGCAAAGCGGTGATGAACAGCACATAGGCCAGGAAGTACAGCAGGAGGGCTTTGAGTGAAAACCAGGCGAGCAAGGCGAAGAACAGGACGCGCACAGTGAAAACGCCCAGGATGCGCTTGCGAGCGGCGGCGCGTTCCGGTTCGATGAACGGCAGCAACATCACATAAGCCCGCATCAGAAACTCCACAGCCGGGAGATACGCCCACTCCAGCGCCACGACGGTTCCGCGCAGCCAACGTGGCGACGCGAGCAGGAACTGCCTGTAGTCAAATGTGATCACGTCTGCACGGTCGATGTGATGACGCATGTGCTTGCGGCGCAGATCCGTGAACGGCGCATAGCAACTGCCATTGATCCAGCTCATTGCGATGCCGCCACGCTGGTTGGCGGCATTGGTCTTGAAAACCGTGCCATGGGCGAATTCATGCAGGAAATAGGCGGAATAGATCAGCGCATGCGCCAACAGCAATACGCCGAGCGCGTTTATCCACCAAGAGCTGCTTGTGATCAGGGCCAGCCCGCCTGCGTAGCCCAGCACCGTGTAGGTCAAGGCGACGACGTTGGGTAGTGCGCCGCCCTTGTAGCGAAAGATGGAAGAAGCCATGGGAGCCCCCAGAGTGTTGAATCTGGCGCCGCTCTGCTTTTGCATTCCAAAGCAACACAGGGCGACACCAATTGAATTACTTTTTGCTGAGTGCCATCACGAAGGACGCATCGAACGTGTTTTCAATCGGAGGCACTGCGGTGATCTGCTTTTTGCCCATGAGCACCTTGCCGATGACGGGGCCGCTGCCGTAGAACGATGTCGTCGAAGTGGACTTGGTGAACGACTTCACCATGCCGTCCAATGGAATGTTGAACACGCCGGACATCTGATCCTTCACGTCTTTTGCGGAAATGCCCATGGCTTTGCCGATGAGCGCGTCTGTTTCCTCCGGATGGCTCTTCATGTAGGCCAGCCCCTCCAGATAGGCCTCAATGGTTGCTTTCACTTCAGCGGGATGCTTCTGGATGTAGGACTTGTTGTAGACCAGCACATCCGTGATCAGACCCGGCGCATCCTTTGAAGAGAACACCACATGGAATTTTTTGCCGTCATCCATGGCCACAATCTGCGACAGACTCGGTTCGTAGGTGACCCCGATCGGAATTCCACCCGATGCCATGGCGGCGGGCACAGACTCGGGCGTCATGCTGACGGACTGCACATCCTTTTCTCCCATGCCGTTTTTCATCAAGGCATAAGTGAGCAGGAAATCGGAGGGTGACAGCGGGTTGTAGCCAATCTTCTGGCCCTTGAACTGACTCACCGTCGTGATGTCACGCTTAGCCACAATGGCATCGGCGCCATTGGAATAGTCGATGGGCATAACTACCTGCAGGCCCAAGCCCTTAGCGTCGGTGCCAATCACCTGGTCGTAGGTCAACATGCCACCATCAACTGCACCGCTGGCGATGGCCGAGGGAATCACCGCAGGATCATTGAAATTCTGCAGCTTCGCATCGAGACCGTATTTTTTGAAAAAACCCTTGGCATCAGCAACATAGAACGGACCGTAGCCAATCCAGACCACAGTACCAATGACCATCTTGGGGGCCGCTTGGGCCACCTGACTGCTGGCGACTGCAATGGAAGCAAATACGGCAAGGCTTGCAAAAGTGCGGATGACAGCTTTGCGTGTAGACATCATGATGCGGGCTCCGAGGGTGAGGGAAAAATGGCAAAGCACGGAAGTAAGCGGTGTCGCTTATCTCCCGGGCTTTTATCCCTCCGTGGAGCCTCTTTGAGAGGCCGGGCAGCTCTTGGACCAGACGCTTCGTGCAGAAGCCGGAACCCTAGCTACCCTGTCAAACGCAAATCAACAATTGGCGTGCCACCACCAATTCCGTGCAGGGGGTTATATGCAAAGTTCATGCCATCTTCAGCACGCTTTGCTCCCCAGAAAAACCGCCAGGAAAGCGGCATGTTGCGTCGCCCTGTGATGCCGATGTAGTGCAGGGCGCCCACAGTTGGGGCAATCAACGCACAGCCGTGAGGCGCGCTGCGGCAAGCGCAAGCGCGCCGGTCGGCGAGGCTAATTCTTCGAGGATGGAGAAATGGTGATGGCCGTCAAGGCGCTCCAATGCGTGCAAGTTCGTGCGCTGTATTTGAAGAGTCTGAAAGTAGGAGACAGACTGACGCTGCAACTCGGCCAACTCGCTTCCGCCGTAGGCGATCACCAGGGGTTTGCTGGGTGCAGGAAGCGCAATCGGGCTGTTGCGCACGACCTCGTCTTCGTCCAGCCCCAGCTTGTCATTCACATAGCACAGGCGCATGGGCTCAAGGTCGTAAATCCCGCTCATGGCCAGCCCACTCTTCACTGCCGGGTGGCCCATGCTCATGGCTACGAGGTGAGCGCCTGCCGACCAGCCAGAAAGATGGATGGCACCGACCCGTTGCGTCAATATATCCAGCGCTGCGGAGATTTCCGCAACGATGCCGTCCAGCCTCTTTTCTGGCGCCAGCGTGTAGCCGATGAATGCCACGCTGATCCCAAGGGCAAGAGGGCCCGCAGCGACGAAGTGGAAGGTTTCCTTGGCGCGCATCTGCCAATAGCCGCCATGAATGAATGCGAGCCAAGGCGTGCCAGGGCCAGCATCAAAGCAATCGATGCGGTTGCGTTCACCCGTGGCGTAGTGCAAGACGAGGAGAGAGGCCCGGGAGGATCGGAGCTGCATGCTGCGGTCCTCCCAACGCATGAGAATTTGTGCGCTGTCGGTGACCGCGGCGCTGTTGTTGTAGGCGGCATCAAGAGTTGCCTTGTCCATCCCACGATAGAGATGCATGGGGCGCTTTTGGGTGATCTTCGCGCTCATGAAGAGGCTAGCTCACGGCGAAAAATTTCCAGGGCGTTGGATTTCACCTCAATGAACCGGGCGTCCGCGATTGACTCTGGGCCGCGCGGTCGTGCAAGTTCGAAATTCAGTGCGGCTGCAACACGTGTTGGCCGGCGCGTGAGCAGCAGGATGCGATCGGCGAGAAACACGGCATCCTCCAGATCGTGCGAGACAATCAGCGTCGTGGTGCGGTCCTGCAGTTGCACCTCCTGCAGCTTGTCGCGGATGAACAGCGTCATTTCATAGTCGAGCGCGGAGAAGGGTTCGTCCAGAAACAGCACTTCGGGGCGCGGCGCCAGGGCGCGCATGATGGACACGAGTTGTTGTTGTCCCCCGGAAAACTCATAGGGGTGTCGTTCCAGGTCGAATCGGATGTCGAAAGCGGCCACCAGTTCGTCCACGCGCGCCTTCACCTGCACGGGCTTCATCCCGCTGCGGATCAGCGGATATTCAATGTTGCGCCGCGCGGACAGCCAGGGCAGCAGCGCCTCGCGATAGTTCTGGAACACATAGCCGATGACCGTTTCTCGCAGGCTCTTTCCGTCGAACAAAATCTCGCCGCCATCCACGGGCAGCAGTCCTGCAATCATATTGATGAGCGTGGATTTTCCGCAGCCGTTCGGGCCGAAGATGGAGACAATCTTTCCGCGTGGAATATCCAGGTCAAACCCCTGATAGAGGGGCACGCCGCCGAACTGCTTGTTAAGTCCGCGGATCGTCACATGCGTCTCTGGCGCCGCTGGGAGCCGCGTCAGTTCGGGGAGGCCGTCCGGCGTTCCCGTCTTCTTGGGTCCGCCCTGGAATAGCTTTGCAAGTGCGTTCATTTTCCACCCCAGTGAACAAAGCGTATTTCCACCAACGAGAACAGCAGATTCAGGGCATATCCCAGGATGCCGGTGAGCAGGATGGCCGCATACATGCCCTTGATGTTGAGCACTTGTTGCGCGTTGATGATGCGCTGTCCCAGACCGGTATCCGAGCCGATGAACATCTCCGCAACGATGACGATGACCAGCGCCATGCTCACGCCTGTTCGTAGACCGACAAAGGTCTGCGGTAGGCTCTCCAGTAGCAGCACATCCTTGAACACATGCCAGCGCGAGACGCCCATGACCTTGACGGCAAGCACGCGGGTCTTGCGCGCATTCATCACGCCATAGGCGCTGTTGAACAAGATGAGCAGCACGGCGGCGAACGCCGCGATCGCGATCTTGTTCAGATCGGACAGGCCGAACAGCAGCATGAACAAGGGAATCAGTGCAGAAGATGGCGTGGAGCGGAAAAAATCGACCAAGAATTCGACGCTGCGATAAATGGCAGGCGAACTGCCCAGCGCAACGCCCAGTGGCACGCCAATCACTGCTGCAATGGCAAAGGCGTAGAAGGTGCGCAACACAGTGGCCTGAAAATCCGGCCACATGCTGCCATCAATCAGGCTGGTCCAGAGCGTCGCCAGCGTGTCTTCGGGCGAGGGGAGCAGCACCGGGTTGACCCAGTGCGCGGACACTGCCATTTGCCACAGCAGCAGGAGCAGAAATGGTCCCGTGAGAGGAAGCAGACGTTGCATAGTGATGACGCTCAGGCCCGGTACAACATGGAGGCGACATCAACCTTGCGTGTGAAAATTTTGCGCTCGGTGAATACGTCGAAAAATTTCTGGAAATAACCAATATCGGAAGGTGTGAACTGGCTGTAGGTCGTGAAGCCCGGCAAGGGAACGGCTTCAGCCAGCTTGGCGTCGATGGCGGTGTAGCCCACTAGGTCGGGGCGGACTTTGGCCGGTTCCTTGAGCACGAGGTCAATTGCGCTGAGATAGGCGGTGATGTAGCGTTTGGCCAGCTCTGGCTGTGCCTTGAGAAAGGCGGCGGTCAATGAGGCCGAGCCGCCGTACCACGGGGCCATCGGATTGCCCAGAACGTACTTTGAGATCACGCCGGTTTCGAGGATTTTGGTCAAGCCTTTCAGCCGACCCACAGTGCCCGTGGGCTCGAGCGTATAGACGGCGTCGACTTGCCCCGCCGCAAGCGCGGCGACATGTTGGCCGACAGGCATTTCAATTGGCTTGACCTCTGGATAGCCATTCTTTTCAAAAATGATCTTCGCCAGGGTCACGTTTTGAATGCCAGGGCCGCAGCCAATGCGCTTTCCCTTGAGAGACGCGATGGTTTTGTAATCGCTCTTCTCCGCCACCAGTACTTCGTCGAGCACCAGTTTGGCGTTTGATGGATTGGCTGCGATGATTTTGCACAGGCCGGGTTCAGCAATGTCACCGAGACCGAGCGCGGCAGATGCAGTGCCGTTGGCCGATCCGTGAATGCGCCCAGCAATCATGGCCTCGACGACCTGCTGGGCGCTCGCAAACTTCACGGCCTCGACTTGCAGTCCTGCTTGTTTGAAGACGTCATGATTGACGCCCGCATACAGCGGAATCCCCGCGGCGATGGGCCAGTAGCCAATCCGGATAGTGTTGTCCTGCGCACGCGCCAGCGCTGGGAACCCACTGACAAGCCCTGCGGCGAGCCCAGCTTTCAGTGCGGTGCGGCGTGACGCGTCAGCCAAGCTGGAAACCCGAGAAATTTTTTCGTTCATAGCAGCCCCTTGAGATTCGATGCAGATAGGTCGGAAGCATCTTGTGTGCAAGAAAAAATGCAAGATGCATGCCTGCTTCAAGCGCTGCAAAATAAGGCCGTTAGCTCCCTCATCTTTCACGGTGTGGGGCATGAAAAACAGAATCGTCTTTCGCCCTAAGCAAAGACGGCGCTCAACGTGCCTGCCGACCATGCGAAGAGAAATAACAAGGTGGACGCACTACAGCGCAGCGTCGTGTTGTGTTTCGGTGCGTATGTTTTGCAAGCGGTGCAAGGTGATCTTGCGTGTTTCGATCTGGCTGCGATCAATGTGGGCTCGAATCAGCAGTTCGGCCTGGTCGGGCTTGTGGCGCTGGATGGCACGCAGGATGGCGGCATGCTCGTCGTAGGTGGTGCTGACGCGATGGGTATAGGTGAAGTCGAGGCGGCGGATGATGCGGATGCGATCGGTGATTTCCGCATGCACGCGCAGAATCTCTGGGTTGCCCGCGGCAGCCACCAGATTGGTATGGAAGGCCTCATCCAGCAATGAGATCTTTCGGGCATCACTCAGACGCGCCGATTTGTCCACGATCCAGGATGCTGCCAGCGCATCCAGCATGGTTTGCGTTTCAGTGGCCAGTTCACGCATGGAAAGCTTGCGAACGGCGTGCACTTCAACGAGCTTGCGCAATTCGTACAGATGGTCGAAACGAGCGAAGTCGATCGGCACGACTTCCCAGCCGCTGCGGAAATAGCCGCGTACCAACCCTTCAGCCTGCAAGCGCAGCAGTGCTTCGCGCACCGGGGTGCGGGATACGACATAGTGCTCGGCCAACTCCGTTTCCGTGAAGCGCTGGCCGGGTAACAGGTGAAACTCAAACACTTCTTCGCGCAAGCGGGCGTAGATTTCCTCTGCGCGCGACGCCGCCTTGGGCGCGGGCTTGGCCTTGATTGCAACGTGGCTCGTGCGTGCTGCGGCAGTTGTCATAATGTGTCCATCCAGCTCACATGCGCGGCAACCACGCGCCACCCTTGCTCAAAGCGCACCCAGGTCTGGCTTTGGCGTCCGACGCGCGGGCTGTTGCTGCGTTCGAATTCAACGTTCGCCACGGCAAAATCACGGCCGAAGGTGGTAATGGAGCGGTGGCGAATGCGTCGCGCCAGTCCTTGGCCCGGACGTTGGGCCCGAAACGCCGCGATGGCGTCGAATCCATAGAGGTTCTCGGTTGCACCATAGCGCAGGGTATGCGGCGAATTCCAGAACAGGGCGTCAAGGCTGGCGACGTCGTTGCTCACCAGCGCCTGTTCGTAGCGAGCGAACATGTCCTCGACTTCGGCCAGGACGTCGGGGAGGTTGATCGCGGATGGGGTCATGTCGAGATTGGCGGTTGGTGTGCTGTCAGATTGGAACGGGGGTGGCGAAGGCCACGCCTGCAGATTCAAGTATTTTCGCTGCACGCAGGGCGATGTCCTCGCGCCAGGGCGGGGCGATGAGTTGCACGCCGATAGGCATGGCTCCCGGGGCATGCCGGATCGGAGCGGCGACCACGGGCAGGCCAATGCAGGAAATGGGCTGGGTGAGCAGACCCATATTGGCGCGGGTGGGCAGCATGCGGCCGTCGAGTTCGAAGCCCTCGCTGTCCAGGGGCTGTGCCGAGACCGGCGTCGCCGCAGCGATGAGCAGGTCGTAACGACTGAAAAGTTCCAGAGCGCGGGCATGAAAGCGAGCACGTACGCGCTGGGCCTGTGCATACCAGGCGGCGGGGAGCATGGACCCGGCCGCGAGGCGGTCGCGTGAAAGGGGCTCCATCAGGTCGTACTGGGTGCGCAGATGGTCCAGGTGCAGTTGCCCGCCTTCGGCTGCTGTGATGAGGAAGGCTGCGGAACGGGCGGCTTCCACGCCAACCCAGTTCACTGGGTCGCGTGCGCCGAGGGCCTCGGCGGCCATGCCTACGGCCTCACGCGCTTGGGGTCCGGCGTGATCGTCGAAATAGCCGCCGAGCTGACCGACGCGCAAAGGGGTGTCGCTCTGCCGCAGCAAGGCTTCAGATCGAGGCGGTTCGCCCGCGCAAAGCGCTTCGTAGCACAGGGCAAGGTCGTCCACGCTGCGCGCGAAAGCGCCGAGGTGGTCGAGGTTGTAGACGAAGGGGTAGCTGCCACTGCGTGACAGCCTGCCAAACGTGGGCTTGATGCCGAAGATGCCGCATAGCGAGGACGGTACGCGGATCGAACCGTTGGTGTCTGAACCCAGTGCGAGAGGCACCATGCCCGCAGCAATCGCTGCGGCGCTTCCACCCGAGGATCCACCGGCGCTGCGTGTTGGGTCATGCGGGTTACGCGTCGGTCCGTAGTGGCTGTTTTCGGTGGTGAAGCCATAGGCGAATTCATCCATATTCAACGCGCCTACGAGGACGGCGCCTGCGGCCTGCATGCGCTGCACCAGCACAGCGTCGTTTGTGGCGGGTGACTGCGTCGCCAGTAGTTTCGAGCCGGCGAGCGTGGTTAGCCCGAAGATGTCGAACAGGTTCTTTACCGCATAGGGCACGCCGGCCAGTGGCGGCAACGGGGCGCCTTGCGCACGCAGGGCGTCGATTCTGCGCGCTTCGTCGCGTGCGCGCTGCGCCGTGATGGCGGTGAAGGCGTTGATGGCGCCATCAACTGCGGCGATACGCGCCAAGGCCTGTTCGGTTACTTCCAAGGCGGAGATCTCACCGGAGGCAATGGCCTGAGCCAGGGGGCCGGCGACTTGCAGCGCAAGGGATGAATTGGAGGTCGTCATGGAAGGTCTTCTCGGCGGAAGGACAGTTGGGTCGGGCTATGTGACAGGGTTCAGGGCGTAAAGACCGGCGCGGGCTCATCTGCAATGCCCAAAGGCTCTTGCGTCAGCGCGGAGGCCATGGTCTGCAGGCGAGCCCATTGGTCGGCGACGCGCTGCAGGGCATCGTCCGTGAGCACGAGGTCGAGTTGTGTCGCGGCGCATCGAACCGTGTCGATGTGGGACGGTGCGTCGGCGGAGGGTGTCGGTGTGTGTTGCATGGTTTGCCTCAATGTTGACTGGATTGATCTGGCGGGTTTGGTGCAACTTGCACCAGTGCGGTGCCCGTTGCGCACTGCTGCCGTGTGGCGCCAATTGCCACGGAATGCATTCCAACTTGTGTTTGGGTTCGGGTGGGTGCTGGACAGACGGAGCATGACAGCGAGCCCCAGACTTGTATGCATCATGATATGCAATGGATGTGCCAATCAGGCCGAAGCGGGTTGGGAAAATTACTCAGTCAACTGGGAAGCAGCAGTGTGCTGTTTGCTTCACGCACCGCGCAGTTGCTACTGGGCAATGGCACACATCTTGCATGGCATCTTGTGCACAAGATAGTTGCGGTTGACTTGTCAGGGTGGGTTGAGTTCGAGGCTGGAGGCAAGGCTATTTGCACCCGGTCTGGCGCTCAAGGATGGTGAATCCAGACCTGCCAGACAAAGCCCAGCGCAATCGCCGACGCAGGTCGGCGATCCTGCAAAGAGCTGCTTGCGTATTTCCAAGGAATGACGAATATGTCCGAAAGCATCGCATCCACAGCATCAATAGACGACACGGCGCGCTGGGCGGGCCGCAACCGTGATAAAGACGCCTTGCGTGACGAGATCTGGTTCGCGCTTGAGCGTATGGAGGTTGGCGTGGGGCCGGTGCGTAGCCGCATTCCGAATTTCGTCGGCGCAGACAGAGCCGCTTGGCGCCTAGCCGCCACCCCTATGTGGCGCGACGCAGGGGTGGTCAAGTGCAACCCGGACCCGCCACAGATTCCTCTGCGCCTGCGTGCGCTTTACGCCGGCAAGCAACTCTATATGCCGGTTCCTGAGTTGGAGCGTCCCTATCCCTTTGTACTGCTCGACCCGGTGCAGCTTGCCGCGCGCCAGGTCTCATTCGAGCTTGCCGCAACCTCCCAGGGAGGCGTGGCTCATGGCGTGCCGGTGCAGTTCGAGGAACTGCCGACTCTCGATCTGGTGGTGGTGGGCTGCGTGGCGGTAACCCGTCTCGGTGGGCGCACCGGCAAGGGCGGCGGTTTCGCTGACCTTGAACTTGGCATCTTCCGAGAACTTGGCAAGCTGTCTGCAGGCACCCCAATCGTCACGACGGTGCATTCCTGCCAAGTCGTGGCAGCGCAGCGTCTGGTGATGCTCGGCCACGATTCGGCGCTGGACTGGGTCTTCACCGAGGAAGAAAGCATTCGGACCGACACACCCTATCCACAGCCCCATGGGGTGGCCTGGGATCAGGTTGAACCCGATCAATATCGTGACATTCCGTTCCTCGGCGAACTACGCGGGCGGATCGAGCAGGGTGGGGCGCCGAAGGGCTCAGTGGGGCTCAGTGACCGTGACATTTGAGGCATGAGGTTCGCAGGAAAAGATCATGTGCATAACTATTCAAGTCAATGTGAGCGGGCTGGGTCACTTTCAGCCTAAGCCGTTGAGTCGGACGTCCGGATGGGGGAGTGTGCCTAGTTGGACGTGCCGGCCAGTTGAGTTCGGGCGCGTGCAATGAAAGTCGAGCTCATCGACATCAGCAAGCGCTTTGGCCCGGTGCAGGCCAATGATGCCGTGTCGCTTGAGATTGGCGAAGGTGAAGTGCTGGCGCTGCTCGGCGAGAACGGCGCGGGCAAGAGCACACTGATGAAGGTGCTTTATGGCTACTACCGCGCTGACAGCGGGCAGGTGCTGCTGGGCGGACGAGAGGTGGACATTGCTTCACCACGCGACGCCATGGCCCTGGGCATCGGCATGGTGTTCCAGCAGTTCAGCGTCATTCCCGCGCTTACGGTACTGGATAACCTGCTGCTGGCCTATCCCGATGCACCGTTGTGGCATGGCCGCGGCAATACCGCCAAGGTCTTGCGACTGCTGGCCGAGTTTGCTCCGGGGGTGGCGCCGCAGCGATTGGTTTCGGAGTTGTCGGTGGGGCAGAGGCAGCAGGTGGAACTGGTCAAGGTGCTCAATCTTGACGCCCGTCTGATCATCCTCGACGAACCCACATCGGTCCTGGCCCCTGAAGAGGTGCAGCGTCTGCACGCTGTGGTGCGCAAGCTGGCCGATACCGGGCGCAGCGTGGTGTTCATCACCCACAAATTGGAGGACGTGCGCGCCTGTGCGCATCGTGTGGCGGTCATGCGCGCGGGCAAACTGGTGGCGCAGGCCGATGCGCGCGGTATGGACGCCGCCAAACTGGTGACGCTGATGGTGGGTGATGCCAGCTTGAAGCCGGTGGCGCAGACCGCGCCGCCAGCCAGTGCGGTGGCGCGCATCAGCCTGCGCAACTTGCGCTGCAGCACGGAATCGTTGTCGCTGGAGGGCATTGACCTCGACATCGCCCCGGGCGAAGTGCTGGGGGTTGCTGGGGTGTCGGGCAATGGGCAGGATCTGTTGGCAGACGCAGCCACCGGCATGGTGAACTTGCAAGAGGGCGACGTGCTGCTCGACGGCGAAGTGCTTCACAGCCGCGACACTCGCCAGCCGCACGATGCGCGCCAGGGCTATATCCCGGAATATCCGCTGAAAAACGCCGTGGCAGCAGAGATGCGCAACAGCCTGAATCTCGCGCTGCGTGGCCTGCTGCGCTTGCCGCTGTTTCCGCGCTGGGCCAAGCTGGATGCACGCGCTGATGCGCTGATGGAGCGCTATGACGTGCGCCCACGCCAGAGCGGCCTGGCGTCGGGTCGCCTGTCGGGCGGCAATCTGCAGAAGCTGGTGATCGCACGCGAGTTGTCGGAGCCGCGCCAGTTCATCGTCGCGTGCTATCCCACCATGGGGTTGGACCTGCATGCGACGCAGGCGGTGTATGACGAGCTGTTCCGACAAGCTGCTGCTGGCGCCGCGATCCTGTGGATATCCGAAGACCTGGATGACCTGCTGCGCTATGCCCACCGAATTGCTGTGCTGTATCACGGGCGCATTGCCGGGGTGCTGACCGCGGGGGAGGCCGACCGCGTGCGCCTTGGCCATTTGATGACGCATGGGGAGGCTGCATGAAATCGTTTCTGGCACTGCCGTGGGTCGATCGGGCGTTTGTGCCGGTGGCTGGAACACTCGTGTTTCTGTTGCTGGCGGCGGTGTTCTTCCAGCTCAACGGCTATGCGCCGTTGCAGATTTTCAGTCAGATGGTGCAGGGCGCGTTCGGCAATGCCTTCTCCACCAACACCACGCTGAGCAAGACCATCCCCATTCTGTTTTGCGCCATGGCCACGGCCTTGCCCGCGCGCATGGGCCTGGTGTCCGTGGGGGCCGAAGGGCAGTTGTATTTCGGCGCGCTCACCGGCACCGCGGTAGTGCTGGCCATAACGGCTGCACCCTTCTGGGAACTGTTTCCCGCAGCACTGCTGCTGGCGCTGCTGGGCGGCGCCCTTTGGGGCGCCATTCCCGGCGTGCTGCGTGCGGCGCTGGGCGTGAACGAAACCATCGTCACCATCCTGATGAACTACATCGCCATCAAGATTGTGGAATACGCGGTGTATGGGCCGTGGAAAGATGCGGCCAATCTCGGCTGGCCGGCCACCATCGCCTTTCCTGACGCTGCCAAGTTTCCGTCCTTGCATCTCGGCGCCCTGTCCAGTAACTGGGCGCTGGTGCTGGCTGTGCTGCTCGCCATCGTGCTGCATGTGCTGGTGGAAAAGAGCCGCTGGGGCACGGGCTTGTCGCTGCTTCGAAGCAACCCGCGCGTGGCGCGCATGGCCGGGCTCTCCTACACCCGCCATGCGATTGCCGTCATGGCGCTGGCGGGCAGTCTTGCCGGCCTTGCGGGCTGGGTGCAGGCGGCCAATGTGCAGACTCACCTGCAGCCCGACATCTCGTCTGGCTACGGCTATATCGGCTTTCTGGTCGCCTGGCTGGCGGGGCAAAACTTTCTGCGCATCATTCCGTTGGCGTTGATCATGGGCGGGTTGCTGTCCTCGGGCGATGCCTTGCAGCTTTTCGCCCAACTGCCGTTTTCCAACACCTTGGTGATGCAGGCGTTGCTGTTCATCAGCGTGCTCGGCGTGGGGGCCTGGCGCGCCAAACACAGGAGCGTCGCATGAACATTGCCGCCTGGTTTGGGCTCTTGTCCATCGCTTTGCTCATGGCCACGCCGGTGTTGCTGGCGATGCTGGGCGAAATGCTGACGCAGCGCACCGGTATCGTCAACCTAGGCGTCGAGGGACAGATGCTGGTGGGTGCCGCCGCAGGCTTTGCAGTCACCTACGCCAGTGGCAGCCCCTGGTTGGGGATGCTGGTGGGGGCGCTGGCAGGCATGGCCTTGTCGTCGGTTCACGCGCTGCTTTGCCTTGGATTGGGGGTCAACCAGATAGCAAGCGGGCTGGCCATTTTCTTTCTCGGCAACGGCCTGTCAGCGTTCTACGGCGCACCACTGGTGGGACAGCAGATTTCCGGTTTTCACAGCCTCGCGCACGGCTGGCTGGGGCACTTGCCCATCGTTGGCAGCTTTCTCGGCCAGCTCACGCCCACCGTGTATCTGGCGCTGATTCTGGTGCTGCTCTGCGGCCTGTTTCTCTACCGCACGCAATGGGGCCTGGTGTGGCGCGCCACTGGCGAGTCGGCCGACGCATTGCGTATGTTGGGCAAGAAGCCCGTCGCGCTGCGCATTGCGGGCATTCTTACCGGCGGCTTGTTCACCGGACTCGCGGGAGCGGCGCTGTCGGTGGACTACACCCGCACCTGGGTCGAGCAGATGACGGCGGGTCGCGGCCTCCTAGCTGTCGGTCTGGTCATCGTTGCACGCTGGAACCCCTGGCTGGCGCTGCCGGTGGCGCTGATCTACGGCCTGTCGGAAGCGCTGGCGCTACGGCTGCAGTCCATGGGGGCCGACATCTCACCGTACCTGCTTGGCACCTTGCCGTACCTGGTGCCGCTCGTTGTTCTGCTGCTGAGCTACCGGGCCAGCCAGCGCGGAACGTCCATGCCACAAGAACTCGTCGGCGTGTTTCGTGGCATGGCTTGACTGGTCCTTCCATCTACTTTCTTGTCCCCTTTGCACTGGAGAACAACATGAAATCTCGTCTTCTCGCCCTAGCTGCAGCCCTCGGTCTGGCCACCACCCTCTCAGCCCAACCAGCCCTGGCCGACATCGCCGTGGGCTATGTCTACGTCGGCGCCAAAACCGACGGCGGCTATAACGAAGCGCAGAACGCCGGTCGGCTGTATGTGCAAAAAGATGTGCCGGGCGTGAAGACCAACTTCCTAGAAAACGTGCCCGAGAATGCGCAGGTAACCCAGGCGATGGAGCGCATGATCGGCGCCGGCGACAAGATCATCTTCGCTACGAGTTATGGCTATCTGTCGTATGCACTCGAATTGGCGAAGAAATACCCCAAGGTAACTTTCATGCATTGCTACGGCGACAAGCGCGCCGCGAACCTGGGCACCTATTCCGCTGAAACCTACGAGGCCATGTATCTGGCTGGCATCGCGGCGGGCAAGGCGACCAAGACCGGCAAGATCGGCTTTGTAGCGGCGCACCCGATTCCGCCAGTGCTGCAGAACATCAATGCCTTGGCTTTGGGTGCGCAGTCGGTCAATCCCAAAGCGACAGTGACCGTTGTTTACACGGGCTCGTGGAACGATCCGGCCAAAGACGTGGCTTCGGTGAATGCCCTGGTCGACCAAGGCGTGGATGTTGTTGCGTCGCACGTCGACTCGCCGATTCCGGTGATCGAGGCGGCGAAGAAGCGCGGCATCAAGGTGGTGGGTTACCACTTCAACGATATGAAGTTCGATCCGCAGGGCTGGCTGACCGGGGTAGTCGAGAACTGGGGACCGGTCATGGCGGACGTGGTCAAGCAGGTCGAGGCCGGTACCTGGAAGTCCGAGGCCATTCACGGCAATCTGAAGTCCGGAACCACCCAGTTGGCGCCGTTTGGGCCGTCTGTCGAAGCGGCCACGCGCACGTTGATCGAAGCGAAGAAGAAGGAAATCGAGGACGGCAAGCTGCATGTGTGGGCCGGCCCGATCGAGGCGCAGGATGGCACGGTACTGGCCGCCAAAGGGCAGAGCCTGAGCCCGGACAAAATCGCGTCGATGGACTTCTTTGTCAAGGGCGTGATTGGCAATACCAAGTGATTGCCTGCACGCCCGGCATAGTCTGAACAGCATCCTCCAAGCAGGGAGTATTGAACGTGAGTGGACTCGGCGGTCTGAACAAGTCTCCGCATGGGGTAGTCGTCGGCCTGGTGCAATTGCAACTGCCTGTGGTGGAGACGCCCGTGCAACTCGCCGCGCAGGCTGAGCGCATCTGTGCCCTGGTCGGCAAGGCGCGGCGCAACTTGGGCACGATGGATCTCGTCGTGTTCCCGGAGTACGCCCTGCACGGCTTGTCGATGAGCACGGCGCCCGAGTTGATGGTGTCGCTGGATGGGCCGGAAGTGACTGCGTTCAAGGCTTCTTGTGTGGCGCATCGGATCTGGGGCTGCTTCTCCATCATGGAGTTCAACCCGCACGGCAATCCGTACAACACGGGTCTGATCATCGATGATCAGGGGGAGATCAGGCTGTACTACCGCAAGCTGCACCCCTGGGTTCCCGTGGAAGCCTGGGAGCCCGGCAATGTGGGCATCCCGGTGTGCGACGGTCCCAAGGGCTGCAAACTCGGACTGATCATCTGCCACGACGGCATGTTTCCCGAAATGGCGCGCGAGGCAGCCTACAAGGGAGCGGAAATCATTCTGCGCACAGCCGGCTACACCGCGCCTATTCGCCACGCCTGGACGATTACCAACCAGGCTAATGCGTTCCAGAACCTCGCCATTACCGCCAGCGTCTGTCTTTGTGGCAGTGACGGCAACTTCGATTCGATGGGTGAGGGCATGTTCTGCAACTTCGACGGGACGGTGATCACCGTCGGCGGCAATCGTCCCGACGAGATCATCACTGCCGAACTACGGCCGGATCTGGTGCGCGAGGCGCGCGCGGTCTGGGGCGTGGAGAACAATCCCTACCAGCTCTATCACCGCGGCTACGTTGCGGTGCAGGGCGGGGCACAGGACTGCCCCTACACCTTCATGCACGACATGGTCGCGGGGCGCTACAAACTGCCGTGGGATGGCACAGTCCAAGTGCGCGACGGCACGCCCTGTGGTTTCGCCGCACCAAGCCGAAGCTATCGCGGCCCCGAGCCCAACCCTTTCGAGCCGGAGGTCTGATGCCGTCAATCGCGTCGCATCCCTATCCCTGGCCCTTCGACGGTGACCTGCGTCCCGGCAATACGGCTCTGGTGGTCATCGACATGCAAACCGATTTCTGTGGCGTCGGCGGCTATGTCGACGCCATGGGCTACGACCTCTCCCTGACCCGTGCGCCCATCGAGCCCATCCGCAAGGTTCTCACGGCGATGCGCGCCGTGGGTTGCACCATCATTCACACACGCGAAGGACATCGTCCAGACCTGTCGGATCTTCCCGCCAACAAACGCTGGCGCAGCCAGCGCATCGGTGCGGGCATCGGCGACCCCGGGCCCTGCGGCAAGATTCTGGTGCGTGGAGAGCCTGGCTGGGAGATCATTCCCGAACTGGCGCCGCTGCCGGGCGAGATTGTCATCGACAAGCCGGGCAAGGGTAGTTTCTGCGCCACTGATCTGGAATTGATTCTGCACACGCGGGGCATCCGCAATCTGGTGCTCACCGGCATTACCACCGACGTGTGTGTGCACACCACCATGCGCGAGGCAAACGACCGCGGCTTCGAATGTCTGCTGCTCACCGACTGCTGCGGCGCAACCGACGCCGGAAATCACGCAGCAGCGATCAAGATGGTCACCATGCAGGGTGGCGTGTTCGGCGCCGTCAGCGATGCCGCCACCTTGCTGCAAGTCTGGGAGAAGGTATGAGTGCGTCCGAGACGACCCTGATGACCCTGCGCGTGCGGGCACGTCCCGGCCCGTTCGCTTGCGATCTGCGCAACACGGCGCTGGTGCTCATCGATATGCAGCGCGATTTCATCGAGCCCGGCGGCTTCGGCGAAACCCTTGGCAACGACGTCGGGCAACTTGCGCAGGCGGTGGAGCCCGCCGCCAGGCTGCTGGCTTGGG
Source organism: Thiomonas arsenitoxydans (assembly GCF_000253115.1). NCBI lineage: Bacteria > Pseudomonadati > Pseudomonadota > Betaproteobacteria > Burkholderiales > Thiomonas > Thiomonas arsenitoxydans. The sequence continues at coordinate 3,527,315 of NC_014145.1, read as the reverse complement.
CGCGCACGTATGGTTTGCTGGTGGTGCACACGCGTGAGTCGCATGCGCCCGACCTGTCCGACTGCCCGCCCGCGAAGCGCTGCCGGGGCGAGCCCAGCCTGCGAATCGGCGACATGGGGCCGATGGGGCGCGTTCTGGTTCGCGGTGAACCGGGTAACGCCATCATCGATGCGCTGCAACCTATCGCAGGCGAGGTGGAGCTCGACAAACCCGGGAAGGGCGCGTTCTACGACACCGGACTGCAGGAGATCCTGCAGCGCCGTGCGATCACCCACCTGATCTTCGGTGGCGTGACCACCGAGGTCTGTGTGCAGACCAGCATGCGCGAGGCGAACGACCGGGGCTATGACTGCCTCCTGGTCGAAGAGGCCACGGCCAGCTATTTCCCGTATTTCAAGCAGGCCACGCTGGAGATGATCGCCGCGCAGGGTGGCATCGTCGGCTGGACCTGCAAGCTTGATGCGGTGTTGCGCGGCGTATCGTGACGGCGAGATGACGCGCATGGCCGACGAACCGTTGCATCAATTGGCCTCACTGGTGGATTGTCGCTGGCTGCTAGCCTCGCCCGGAAGCGAGGACGCACAGTCGCACATGCGCATTCACATCGCACAGGGCAAGATTCAGGACATCGTGCCGCAACAGCAAGAGGACGTGGCTTGCAGCAAGCTTGTACTGCCCGCGCTGAGTAATGCACACGACCTGCGCGCACCTTCCGTAGCGCGTCACTCGGCGCGTTCGAGCAACCATTGGAGAGCTGGTTGCCGTTTCTCGGTTTGGTGCCAGGAGTCGACCCCTATCTGTCCGCAGCCACCTGTTTCGCACGCGCGGTGCGGCATGGGGTGGCTCGGTTGATGGTGCACTACACGTGTGTTCAGGGGCTCTCGTCCTACGTGGACGAGGCGCAGGCTGTTGCGCGCGCCGCGCGCGACGTTGGGATCCACATCGGCTTCGCCATTGTCTTGCGCGACCGCCAGGGCATCGCCTACAGCAGTGATGACGCCGCGTTGAACGCGCTGCGGCCTGAGATTCGGTCCCTGGTGGCGCAACGCCTGGGCATGCATGCAAGTCCAGACCCTGCGGGTCAGCTCGCGCTGGTCGACGCGGTCGCGGACATGGTGGCGCAAGGCGGCTACGGTTCGCATGTCACGGTGCAGTATGGCCCCACCGGGGTGCAGTGGTGCAGCGATGCGTTGCTCCAGTCCATCGCGCAGGCGTCGAGCGACACCGGGCGTCCCGTGCACATGCATTTGCTCGAAACCCGCTACCAGCGCGAATGGGCCGACCACACCTATCCACAGGGCATCTTGACCTATCTCGATGCTATCGGTCTGTTGAGCCCGCGCCTGACGCTGGCGCATTGCACCTGGGCGCGGCCGCAGGAATTGGCGCTTCTTGCCGAGCGGGGCGTCACCATAGCAGTCAACACCAGTTCCAACCTCGGCTTGAAATCGGGCGTGGCGCCAGTCGCGGAGATGTTGCGTGCCGGTTGCCGCGTGGCGATGGGGCTGGATGGCATGGCGCTGGATGAGGACGACGATGCCTTGCGCGAAATGCGCCTGGCCTACGCGCTGCATCGCGGCTGGGGTTATGACGTCACCATGACGCGGGCCCAGCTCTGGGCATTTGCTGCGGCGAATGGCGACCGCGTGGTGCGCGGCCCCGATGCGGGGCGCGAATCCCTGGCGGGGCGCATCGCGCCAGGCGCCCCTGCGGATTTGTTGATTCTGGATCACGCCGATCTGGACGATGATGCCCTGTTTTCCGACATCGACCCACTGGACTACGTGCTGGCACGCGCCAAGGGGCGCCACATCGAGCAGGTCATCATTGATGGGCGGACCATCGTCCATCGGGGCAAGGTTCTCAGTCTCGACGAGCCGGCTCTTTATGCCGAACTTCTTGCGCAGGCGCGCTCGCGCCTTGGAAGTCATGCCGAATGCGGACGCTGGCGCGAAGTTGTCATGATGATGGCAGAAGACTTAGGGCCGTTCTACGAGAGCAGGGCCTTTCTGGGTTGCTGCTGATGGCTGCTTTGCCAAAAGGTGCCGCAGGTGCGAATCACGATACGCATTGGAAACTTTCACGGCGTCTCCAGAACGGCAACCCGGGTTCAACGCCGTCGAGGTCGTTCATGAATTAGCGCAAACCGGTCATCCGGCGACTTGAGCCAAGTAGCTGACTCATCTTGGCCCTGATGGGGCGTCATGTGCTGGTGCGCCTGCACCGGCAGGCAGCATGCACGCACCGCAATCGAGCGTATGGATGTGAGGTGCTGGCTTGCTGCGATCAACCCGGCAGAGTTCCGCCGAGGGCTGGACATTGCGTACGCATTGGCACGCAGATTGCATCAAGCTCAATATCCTGACCGTTTGATCAGGTTTGAACTTGAAGCCAGCCGGAGTCGTCAGCGTGTCCTCTCTTCTTTTGCCCGCCGAGCAAGCCGCCGAACTTGCCGCGCGCTTTGCCGATGCCGTTCCGCCGCTGACCGCGACGCAGGCGCTGCTCGAAGCCGAGCGCTGCCTGTATTGCTTTGATGCGCCCTGCGCCCGCGCCTGCCCGACGCAGATCGACATCCCCTCCTTCATCCGCCGCATTGCGGATGCCAATTTGCGTGGCGCGGCGCAAGCCATACTCGACGCCAACCCGCTGGGCGGCATGTGCGCGCGAGTCTGTCCGACCGAAGACCTCTGTGAAAAGGTCTGCGTGCGCAATACCCAGCAGGGCGTGCCCGTGGCCATTGGCCGACTGCAGCGCCACGCGGTCGATGCCTTGATGCGCAGTCCGCGGCCGCAGGTGTTCCAACGCGCGGCACCTGTGGGTCGGCGCGTTGCCGTGATTGGCGCCGGGCCTGCTGGCCTGGCCTGCGCCCACACGCTGGCGCGCCAGGGCTATGACGTGGAGATGTTCGATGCGCGCGCCAAACCCGGCGGCCTGAATGAATATGGTCTGGCGGCCTACAAGACCACAGGCGATTTCGCACAGAAAGAGGTGGCCTGGCTGCTGAGCATTGGCGGCATCACGCTGCACAACGGCTGGCGCCTTGAATCGGCGCTGCAACTTCAGGCCTTGCGCGCGGAGTTCGACGCCGTATTCCTCGCCATCGGCCTGGCCGACACGCACACGCTCGGCATTCCTGGCGAGACGCTGTATGGCGTGGACGACGCGGTGGACTTCATCGCCGCGCTGCGGCAGGCCAGGCATCTGGAGCAGATCCCGATCGGCCGCCGCGTGGTGGTCATCGGCGGCGGCATGACGGCGGTTGACGCCGCCGTGCAGGCCAGCCTGCTCGGGGCGGAGCAGGTGACCATTGTCTACCGCCGGGGCGCGTCCAGCATGTCCGCGTCGAAGGAGGAGCAGGATTGGGCGCAGACGCATGGTGTGACCATCCGCCACTGGCTGGCGCCGGAAGAAGTTCTGGGCGCGCAGGGCAAGGTGCAGGCGGTGCGCCTCGCGCGCCAGACGCTGCGCGAGGGTCGTCTGGCATCCACGGGTGAGACCGAGATGCTGCAGGCCGATATGGTGCTCAAGGCCATCGGCCAGACGCTGGGCAACCCCTGGCTGCGCGACGCCGGGCTGGAACTGGCGCAGGGCCGCATCGTTGCCGATGAGCAGGGCCGCACGGCGTTGCCCGGCGTATGGGCGGGGGGAGACTGCATTGGCGGTCTGGAACTTACCGTCGAGGCAGTGGAACACGGCAAGCGCGCGGCGCACTCCATTCACGCGCAACTGAGCGCTGCGGGAGCTGCCGCCGTCCAACATCGAGGACTTTCCCATGGCTGATCTGCGCATCGACTTTGCGGGCATCCGCAGCCCCAATCCGTTCTGGCTGGCGTCCGCGCCGCCCACCGACAAGGCCGTCAATGTCAACCGCGCCTTCGAGGCCGGCTGGGGCGGGGTGGTGTGGAAGACGCTCGGTGAAGCTGGTCCGCCCGTGGTCAACGTCAATGGCCCGCGCTACGGCGCCTTGCTCACGCCCGACCGCAGGCTGCTGGGTTTCAACAATATCGAACTCATCACGGACCGCGATCTGGAGCTGAACCTGAGCGAAATCACCCAGGTCAAGCGCGACTGGCCCGACCGCGCCATGGTGGTGTCGCTCATGGTGCCGTGCGAGGAGGCAGCGTGGAAAGCCATCCTGCCCCGGGTGGAAGACACCGGCTGCGATGGCATCGAACTCAACTTCGGCTGTCCGCACGGCATGAGCGAGCGCGGCATGGGCGCCGCGGTGGGGCAGGTGCCCGAATACATCGAGATGGTCACCGCCTGGTGCAAGCGCTACAGCCGTCTGCCAGTCATCGTCAAGCTCACGCCCAACATCACCGACGTGCGCCAACCGGCGCGCGCGGCCCGGGCGGGCGGGGCCGACGCGGTTTCGCTGATCAATACCATCAACTCCATCATCGGCGTCGATCCGGCCACGCTCACCATGACGCCGTCGACCGGCGGTCGGGGCTCGCACGGCGGATATTGCGGGCCTGCGGTCAAGCCCATCGCGCTGAACATGGTGGCCGACATTGCGCGCGACCCCAAGACCGCCGGGCTGCCCATTTCCGGCATCGGCGGCATCGGCAACTGGCGCGACGCGCTGGACTTCATCGCCCTGGGTGCGGGTAGTGTGCAGGTCTGCACCGCCGCCATGGTGTATGGCTTCAAGATCGTGCAGGAGATGACGGACGGTCTGTCCAACTATATGGACGAGATGGGCTTTTCCAGCGTGGCGCAGCTCACCGGTAAGGCGCTGCCGAGCGTGACCGACTGGAAATACCTCAACCTCAATCACATATCCAAGGCGGTGATCGACCAGGCGCTGTGTATCCAGTGCGGACGCTGCCACATCGCCTGCGAAGACACTTCGCATCAGGCCATCACCGCCACGGTGGACGGCCAGCGCCGCTTCGTGGTGAAAGAGGAGGACTGCGTGGGTTGCAACCTCTGCGTCAACGTCTGCCCGGTGCCCGACTGCATCACCCTGCGCGACCTAGCGGTGGGCGAGGTGGACCTGCGCACCGGCCAGGCGGTCAGCGCCCAGCCGCTGAACTGGACCGAGCATCCCAACAACGCCGCCTGCGCCTGCCTGAGTGCAGCCTGAACGCAGCCGCCCGATCTACAGCCCCGCCGTTTCAAGGAGATACCCCATGCCCTCATCCCTGCTCATCCGTGGCGCGACCGTGGTCAACGCCGACCGCGCCGAACGTGCCGACGTGCTCTGCCACGACGGCCGCATCGTCGCAGTGGGCGCCGATCTGGGCGTGTCGGCCGGCGCCACGGTCATCGATGGCGGCGGCCAGTACCTCATGCCCGGCGGCATCGATCCGCACACCCATATGCAGCTTCCCTTCATGGGCACGGTCACCATGGACGACTTCTACAGCGGCACCGCAGCGGGGCTGGCCGGGGGCACGACGACCATCATCGACTTCGTCATCCCCGACCCCAAAGAGCCGCTGATGGACGCCTACCGCAAGTGGCGCGGCTGGGCCGAAAAAGCCGCCAGCGACTACAGCTTTCACGTCGCCGTGACCTGGTGGGACGACAGCGTGCACCGCGACATGGGCACGCTGGTGCGCGAGGAAGGCATCAACAGCTTCAAGCATTTCATGGCTTACAAGAACGCCATCATGTGCGACGACGAAACCCTGGTGCGCAGCTTCCGCCGCGCACTGGAGCTCGGCGCCATGCCCACGGTGCACGCCGAGAACGGCGAACTGGTGTTCCTGCTGCAGCAGGAGATGAAGGCGCTGGGCATCACCGGGCCGGAAGGCCACCCGCTGAGCCGTCCGCCTGCGGTGGAGGCCGAAGCGGCGCAACGCGCCATCGCCATCGCCGACGTGCTGGGCGTGCCGATCTATATCGTGCATGTGTCGTGCGCTGAGGCGGCAGAAGCCATCGCCCGCGCCCGCGCCCGCGGCCAACGGGTGTTTGGCGAGGTGCTCGCCGGACATCTGACGGTCGACGACAGCGCCTACCGCAACCCCGACTTCGCCACCGCCGCAGGCCATGTGATGAGCCCGCCCTACCGCGAAAAATCGCATCAGGAGGCGCTGTGGCGCGGCCTGCAGGCCGGGCACCTGCACGCCACGGCTACTGACCATTGCACTTTCTGCGCCGCGCAAAAGGCGGCGGGGAAAGACGACTTCACCCGCATTCCCAACGGCTGCGGCGGGGTGGAAGAACGCATGATGGTGATCTGGGATGCCGGGGTAAACAGCGGGAGGCTGACTCCCAGCGAGTTTGTCGCCATCGCCTCGGCCAATGCCGCCAAGCTGTTCAACATCTACCCGCGCAAGGGCTGCATCACCCCCGAGGCCGACGCCGATCTGGTGCTGTGGGATCCCGCCGCGACCCGCACTCTGTCCGTCAAGACGCAGAAGTCGCTGGGCGACTTCAATGTGTTCGAGGGTCGCACCGTCACCGGCGCGCCCACCACCACCATCAGCCAAGGCAAGGTGGTCTATGTCGACGGCGACCTGCGCGCCGAGCGTGGCGCCGGCCGCTATGTGCAACGCCCGGCGTTCAGCCCGCAGTTCGACGCCATGGCCCGTTGGGGCAAGCAGCACGCGCCGGTGGCCGTGCAACGCTGATGCTCCGCTTTCTCTGGAGGATGACCTGATGAACACCCGCACTGATCTTCCGTCGCAGACCGCTGCCGCCGTATTGCGCGTCAATGGCGAGCGCCTGTGGCAATCGCTCATGGAACTGGCGCAGATTGGCGCCACGCCCAAGGGCGGCGTGTGCCGTCTCACCCTGACCGATCTCGACAAACAGGGCCGCGATCTGGTGCTGGCCTGGGCGCGCGAGGCCGGCATGAGCGTGACCATCGACAAGATCGGCAACGGCTTCATGCGCCGCGCCGGCCGCAACAACGCGCTGCCGCCCATCATGACCGGCAGCCACATCGACACCCAGCCGACAGGCGGCAAGTTCGATGGCAACTACGGCGTGCTCGCCGGGCTGGAGGTGGTGCGCACGCTCAATGACCACGGCATTCAAACCGAAGCGCCCATCGAGGTGGCGTTCTGGACCAACGAGGAAGGTTCGCGCTTCGTGCCGGTGATGATGGGCTCTGGCGTGTTCGCCAAGGCCTTCACCCTGGAGCACGCCTACGCCGCCACCGACACCGAGGGCAAGACGGTGCGGGGCGAACTGGAGCGCATTGGCTATATCGGTGAGCAGGAGCCGGGCGATCATCCCCTGGGCGCCTACTTCGAGACTCACATCGAACAAGGTCCGGTGCTCGAAGATGCCGAGGTGACCATCGGCGTAGTGCAAGGCGTGCTCGGCATCCGCTGGTTCGACTGCACCGTCACTGGCATGGAGGCGCATGCCGGGCCGACACCGATGGCCCTGCGCAAGGACGCGTTGCAAGTGGCCACGCACTTGATGCAGGAGGTCGTGGCCTGCGCCCTGCGCCACGCGCCGCACGGACGCGGCACCGTGGGCATGGTGCAGGTTCATCCCAACAGCCGCAACGTGATTCCGGGGCGAGTGAAGTTCAGCATCGACCTGCGCAACGGCAGCGACGCCGCCGTCAACCAGATGGCCGACGAGGTCAAGGCCTACGCCCGCAAGCTGGCCGATGACAGCGGCCTGTCCATCCAGATCGACCTGGTGTCGAGCTATCCAGCACAGGCCTTTCACGCAGACTGCATTAACGCGGTGCAGCGTGCCGCCGCGCAACTGGGCTACTCGCACATGCCTGCAGTTTCCGGCGCCGGGCATGACGCGGTGTACGCCGCGCGCCTGGCCCCCGCCGGGATGATTTTCATCCCCTGCAAAGACGGTATCAGCCACAACGAGATCGAGGACGCCAAGCCCGAGCACATCACCGCCGGGGCCAATGTGCTGCTGCACGCCATGCTCGAGCGTGCGGGCGTGGTGCAGTGATGCGGCACGGGCACACTCCTTGCAACTGTTCTGACCATTTGGTCCATTTGTTCTTCTCGCCGCCTCCGCATGTCTGCCCTGATTGATCCGTTCGCCAAATCGCGCCTCGCCGCCTCCATCAAACCTGCCGTCGAGGTGCGCGGCGCCAGCGTGGTGTATGCAGCGGCCGACGCGCCGGTGCAGGCGCTCAAGGACATTGATCTGCGCATCGGCCAGGGCGAGTTCGTCTCGCTCATCGGTCCGTCGGGCTGCGGCAAGACCACGCTGCTGCGGGTCATTGCCGATCTGGAGTCCATCAGCGCTGGCGAGGTGTGGGTCAACGGCCTGAGCCCCCGGGACGCGCGGCAATCGCGCGCCTACGGCTATGTGTTCCAGGCACCGGCGCTGTTCGCTTGGCGCACGGTGCTGGCTAACGTGATGCTGCCGCTGCGCATCCAGGGCATGCGCAAGGAGCAGGCTGTCGGCGTGGCGCGTGAGCACCTGGCGCGCGTGGGCTTGGCCGCCTTCGAGAACAAGTATCCCTGGCAGTTGTCCGGCGGTATGCAGCAGCGCGTGTCCATCGCCCGCGCTCTGGCCTTCGAGCCGCGCATCCTGATGATGGACGAGCCTTTCGGCGCGCTCGACGAAATCACCCGCGATGATCTCAACGCCCAGTTGCAGGCGCTGTGGCAGCGCGAGCGCCGCACCGTGGTGTTCGTCACCCACTCCATCGCCGAGGCGGTGTACCTGTCCACCCGCATTGTGGTCATGTCGCCTCGGCCCGGGCGCATCGTCGAGGTGATCGAGTCCACCCTGCCCGACGAGCGCACCCTGGAACTGCGCGACACGCCGGAATATGCCGCGCTGGTGCAGGCCGTGCGCAAGGCGCTCAGCGACGGCCACCATTGACCGACACATGGCCTCCATCCCCGTGATCCGATTGGCGCCGCATGAACCCGCAGCGCGCGCACGCCCCGCGTCCCAGGGCAGGACCTTGCCAGTGCTGGCGGTAGGCGCCGTGCTGGTGCTGCTCTGGTATGGCCTGGCTGTGCTGCTCAACGGCCACAGTGCCGAGCAGCAAGTGCTCGCGCCGCTGAACAAGCCGTGGACCTGGAGCGACTGGCTGCTGGCCACCTGGTCGACGCCGCGCCCGGTGCTGCCTGCGCCGCACCAGATCGCCATCACCCTGTGGCAGGGCGTGTTCGACTGGCCCGTCGACTCGCCGCGCAGCCTGCTGCTGCAGACCTGGATCACTGCGCAGGCCACGCTGCTGGGCTTCGTGCTCGGCGGCCTGTTTGGTTGGGTGCTCGCGGCGCTGATGGTGCATGCCCGCACGCCCGAGCGGGCGCTGATGCCCTGGGTTGTGGCCTCGCAGACGGTGCCGGTGCTGGCGTTAGCGCCTATCGTGCTCATTATCCTTGGCAGCTTGGGGCTGAGCGGGCTGCTGCCCAAGGCGGTCATCGCCATGTATCTCTGTTTCTTTCCGGTGACGGTGGCCATGGTGCAGGGCCTGCGCGCGCCGCAGCGCATTGAAACCGAATTGCTGCAGACCTATGCCGCCTCGCGCTGGCAGACGTTCTGGCTACTGCGCATGCCCTCGGCGCTGCCCTATGTGTTTCCGGCGCTGAAAGTCGCCGTGGCCGCGGGGCTGGTGGGGGCGATGGTGGCGGAGGTGTCCACCGGCGCGCAGGGCGGCCTGGGCGCGCGCCTGCTCACCGCGTCTTACTACGGCAACATCCTGCAGATGTGGGCCGCGCTGGTCATGGCCGCGCTGTTGGGACTGGGACTGACTGCGGCGGTGGCGGTGCTGGAGCGTGTGGTGCTGCGCAAACGCGGCGGGAGGGTGCAATGAGCGCAATCGCCATGGCCGCTAGCCCTTCTTCGCTGGCGGGTGGCGCAGTGGCGCCGCGCCGCCGCGCCCCCGGCGGCGTGCTGGCGCTGTGCGCCCTGCTGGCCATTGCGCTGAGCGCCGCCATGCCCTTATTGGCCGATGCACCAGGCGCTCTGGTGCTCGACGCCGCGCAGCAGCCGCGCGCGCTGGCTGCGCTGGGCCTGTTGCTGCTCGCCGCCGTGCGCCTGCTCTGGCCCAGCGGGCGCTGGATGACCTATGGCCTCACCCTGCTGGCGCTCTCTGCCGGGCTGCTGTGGCTGGGCGTGCCGCCGGCTCTGGGCGATGTCCAGGCAGGCAGCGGTTTCTGGCTGGGCTGCGTCGCACTGGGGCTGATCGGTTTGCTCACGGTGCATCGCTGCGCGCATCTCGACGGCTCGCGCCTGGACGCACAGTCCGCCGCCGCAGTCCTCGGCCTGTGGGCCTTGCTGTTCTGGCAACTGGGCGTGACGGCATTCGATGTGCCGCGCGTCATTCTTCCCGCGCCGCAGTGGGTGCTGGCCTCGCTGGTGGAGCGCGCGGGCACGCTCGTGCAAGATGCCATGCAGACCCTGGTGCGCGAGGCGCTGACCGGATGGCTCATCGGCTGCGGCCTGGGCTTTGGCGTGGCGCTCGCCATCGACCGCCACAGTTTTCTGCAGCGCGGCCTGCTGCCTATCGCTTCCATGACCAGCGCCGTGCCGCTGGTGGGCGTCGCCCCTATTGCCGTGATGTGGTTCGGCTTCGGCTGGGAATCCAAGGCCGCCGTAGTGGCGCTGATGACCTTTTTCCCCATGCTGGTTTCCACCCTGGCCGGGCTTCGCGCAGCGGGCACGCTGGAGGCCGAGCTGATGCAGACCTACGGCGCCAGCCACCGCCAGACCCTATGGCTGCTCAAGCTGCCGTCTGCCGTGCCGCAGATGATCACGGCGCTCAAAATCAACGCCACCCTGGCGCTGATAGGCGCCATCGTCGCCGAGTTTTTCGGCTCGCCTACGGTCGGGCTGGGCTTTCGAATTTCTACCGAGGCGGCGCGCATGAATATGGGCTTGGTCTGGGCCGCGATCACCGCCGCCTCGGTGGCTGGCTCAGTTGCATATGCCGCGCTGGTACTGCTGGAGCGCCGCGCCGCGTTCTGGCATCCGTCGGTGCGCAGCGCTGCCGGAATTTCTTAATCCCATTTCACCCACCTCGCAAGGAGCGCATCATGAAATTGCTGTCTGGATACATCCGCCACTGGGCTGCCGCCGCCCTCATCGGCCTTGGCACAAGCCACGCCGCGCTCGCCGCGGACAACAAGGTCACGCTGCAGCTCAAGTGGGTGCCGCAGGCGCAGTTCGCCGGGTATTACGTGGCTGCGGCCAAGGGCTATTACAAGGACGAAGGTCTGGACGTGACCATCAAGCCGGGCGGGCCGGACGTGTCGCCAGTACAGGTCATCGCTGGCGGTGGCGCCGACGTGGTGGTGGACTGGATGCCCGACGCGCTGGCTTCGCGCGAGAAGGGCGTACCGCTGGTCAACATCGCCCAGGTGTTCAACCATTCCGGCTTGCTGCTGGTGTGCAAGAAGTCCAGCGGCGTCACCAGCCCGAAAGACTTCAAAGGCAAGACGCTGGGCGTCTGGTTCGGCGGCAATGAATACCCCTTCTTCAACTGGATGAGCAAACTGGGTTACAAGCCGGGCAAGGACATCACCGTGCTCAAGCAGGGTTTCAACGTCGATCCGCTGTTGCAGAACCAGGCCGCCTGCATCTCGGCGATGAATTACAACGAGTACTGGCAGATCATCGACGCCGGGGTGAAGCCCAGCGATCTGGTGGTGTTCTCCTATCAGAAGGAAGGCGTGTCCACGCTGGAAGACGGGCTCTATGTCATGGGCCCCAAGCTCAAGGACAAGGCCTTCGACGAGAAGATGGCCAAGTTCCTCAAGGCCTCCTTCGCCGGGTGGAACTACGCGGTGAAGCACCCTGAAGAAGCCGCCAAGATCGTGGTGGCGCAGGACGCCAGCGGCAGCGCCACGGTGGCCGTGCAGGAGCGCCAGATGAAGAGCATGGCCGAACTCATCACCGACGCCAACACCCCCAAGATCGGCTATCTCTACCCGGCTGACTACGCGCGCACGGTCAAAGTGCTGCTGTCAGGCGGCAGCGATCCGGTGATCAAGACCGATCCCGGCAGGGCAGGGTACAGCCACGCGATCTGGGACATCGCTGCCAAACTGCCCTGGCCACCGGCGAAGTAACCCCTCGGGCATTGCACCCATGAGCGCCGCCCTGGCACCCGCCAGCACCGCAGAGACAGTAGCGCGCTCGGTGCCGGGGCGCGGCTCATCCAGCGGGAAGAAGCGGATGCGCGGGCTCATGCGTGAAGCCAACGAGGCGCTGATCCTCGACGCCGCCGAGCGCGTTTTTGCGGGCGCTGGGTTCGGCGGCGCCACCATGGCTGCGATTGCCGAGGCGGCGGCCCTGCCCAAGGCCAATCTGCACTACTACTTCGGCAACAAGCGCGCCCTGTACCGTAGGGTGCTGGCGCGCATCCTAGACGACTGGCTGATTCCAGTGCATGGCATCGTTCTGGAGGCTGACCCGCGCGCCGCGCTGGAGACCTATATCCGCGACAAAATGCGCATGGCCTTCGCGCGTCCATTGGCCTCCAAGGTGTTCGCCAACGAATTGCTGCACGGCGCCCCTGAAATTGGCGACATGCTCGCCACCACCCTCAACCCGCTGGTGCGCGAGAAGGCTGCGGTGATCGATCAATGGATCGCCCAGGGCCGCATGCACGCGGTGGACAGCACCCACCTGTTCTTCACCATCTGGGCCGCCACCCAGACCTATGCGGATTTCGCCGTGCAGGTGCAGGCCGTGCTGGGCGCTCCCGAGATGGACGCAGCGCAACAACAACGCGCCACCCGCCATGTGCTCGACATGGTGCTGCGCGGCAGCGGCTTACGATGAGCGCGCGCTGCCGCTACTCTGCGGCGCTCATGCAGCCCTTGCCGCAGGAACACGCCTGATGCTCGATCTCATTCTTCGCCGCGGCACTCTGCCCGATGGCCGCACCGACATCGACCTCGGCATTGAAGCCGGGCGCATCGTCGCGGTCCAGCCGCACGCGAGATCGACTGCGCCGGGCAGCTGCTGAGCCCGCCCTTCGTCGACGCGCATTTCCACATGGATTCCACGCTGAGCTACGGCCTGCCGCGCGTCAATCAGAGCGGCACCCTGCTCGAAGGCATTACGCTGTGGGGCGAGTTGAAGCCGCAGCTCACACAAGACGCTCTCATCGAGCGCGCCCTGGCCTATTGCGACTGGGCGGTGGCCAAAGGCCTGCTCGCCATCCGCTCGCATGTCGATGTATGCGACGACCGTCTGCTGGCGGTCGAAGCCCTGTTGCAAGTGCGCGAGCACGTCAGGCCCTACCTCGACCTGCAGCTCGTCGCCTTCCCGCAGGACGGCGTGCTGCGCTCACCGACCGCGCTGCGCAACCTGCAGCGCGCGCTTGACCTGGGCGTGGACGTGGTGGGCGGCATTCCGCATTTCGAGCGCACCATGGCAGACTGCGCAGAGAGCGTGAAGCTGCTGTGCGAACTCGCCGCCGCGCGCGGCCTGCCGGTGGACATGCATTGCGACGAGTCCGACGACCCGATGAGTCGCCACATCGAAACCCTGGCCTTCCACACCCAGCGCCTTGGGCTGCAAGGACGGGTGGTCGGCTCGCACCTCACCTCCATGCACAGCATGGACAACTATTACGTCAGCAAGCTGCTGCCGCTGATGGCCGAGAGCGGCGTGGCGGCCATCGCCAACCCGCTGATCAACATCACCCTGCAAGGCCGCCACGACACCTATCCCAAGCGCCGCGGCATGACCCGCGTGCCCGAGCTGCTGGCCGCGGGTGTGCCCGTGGCCTTCGGCTAGGATTGCGTGATGGACCCGTGGTACGCGGGCGGCAGCGGCGACATGCTAGAAATCGCCCACATGGGCCTGCATGTGGCGCAGATGACGGGGCAGGCGGCGATGCGCCAGTGCTTCGACGCAGTGACCACCACCCCGGCGCGCATTCTCGGGCTGGAGGGCTACGGCCTGGACGTGGGCTGCCGCGCCGATCTGGTGCTGCTGCAGGCAGGTGACCCAGTCGAGGCCATCCGCCTGCGCGCCACCCGCCTGCTGGTGCTGCGCGCAGGCCAGATCATCGCCAGCACGCAGCCCGCCGTGGCCGAGCTGCAGTTGCCAGGACGACCGGCTGCGGTGCATTGGCGCACGGCCTGAGAGCGCCCCCAGGCCTGCCGCGTCTGCATCTGCGCCCCGGAGGGGGTTTTCGCTACCGCGGCAGCCTGTGCATGGCGTCTTCCACGCGCAGCGCGAACCGTTCGAGCTGGTCGCGGGTGGCAACATTCATGTGATAGCGCGCGTGGTAGCGGATGCGCACGCCGCGCCCGCACAGCGCGCGTAAATAGCGGGTGACGACTTTGCGCGGAGGATCGCCCATGGCCCAGGCCATCCACCGGGGGCGGCCGTAGGTGACGACGGCGGCGATATGGCGGCGATGTGGCGGAGATGCGTCAATCCGGGGCGCACCTTTGCCGGGTTGGTGATGTCGAAGGCCACGCCAGGCACCAGAACCCGGTCGAAAAACCCCTTGAGGATGGCGGGCAGGCCGAAGCACCAAGTAGGGAAGCACAGCACGAGGGCTTCGGCCCGTTGCAGGCGCTGCACATAGCTGGCCACGGCTGCGGTGTTGCGGGTGGTGTCGCGGTAATTCAAGCGTTCCTCGCGCGACAGCACCGGGTTGAAGTCTTCGGCGTAGAGGTCGAAGTCATCGACTTCGTGGCCTGCTGCGCGCAGCGCCTGCACCATGCGGGCATGCAGCGCCGCATGGAAGCTAGTCTCCACCGGATGGGCATACAGCAAGAGAACGCGCATGGTGGCTCAAGGCGTTGCCAGACTCTGCAGGGTGCGCACGGCGGCGCGCGCCTGCGCGGCGAGTTCGGCCAAGTCCAGGCCGGGAATGACGCCGTTGCGCACCACCTCCTTGCCGCCGACCAGCAGGGCGCGCAGGCTGGCGCCCCCGCTGGCCACGGGGGCAATGGCAGGATCGTGCAGGCCGAAGTGACGCGGTTGATCCAGGACGTAGATGGCAATGTCTGCGGCCATGCCCGGTTGTAGGGTGCCCACGCTGTCCAGGCCCAGCACGCGTGCGCCGCCTGCCGTACCCCAGCGCACCACGTCTTCCACAGTGGCATCCGCCGCGCCGGTTTCACCACGCCCTCCGGCGTATTCGGGCCGTGCCGCGTGGCCGCCCCGGGCGCGGGCCATCAGCCAGGCGACATGCGCTTCGTTGAGCATGTCGGCAGCCTCATTTGACGCGGCGCCATCCACCGCTAACGAAATGGGTGTGCCAGCATTTTCGAGCGCACGGATGGGGGAAATGCCGCTGCCCAGCCGCCCATTGCTCTGCGGGCAGTGGGCGATGCCGGTGCCGGTGCGGCCGAGCAAGTCGATCTCCTCAGGGTCGAGCTTGACCAGGTGGGCGAACCACACGTCCGGGCCCAGCCAGTCCACGCTGGCGGCAAAATCGATGGGGCTGCGCTGGTGCTGCGTTTGTGCGGTCTGCTGATAGATGACGGTCTCCGACAGATGCGAATGCAGTCGCAGACCCAGGCTGCGCGCGTGCGCCGCGGTGTCGCGCAATTCCTGCGGCAGCATGGAGAACAGCGGCGTGGTGGGCGCGGCCACGACGCGGCGCATGGCCTGCGGCGCGGGGTCGTGATAGCGTTGTTGGAGCCTTGACAGATCATCCAGATAGGCCTGCAGTGTTTCGGGTTGCAGCACCTTGGGCAGGCTGGTTTCGAGTTGCCGGGTGCGGGTCTGTCCGCCGCGGCACAAGACCATGCGCAGCCCGAGTTGCTCCGCCTCATCGAACACGATGGCCGAGCCGTCGAAAGGCATGTCGGGCCAGTAGAGGTAGTTGTGATCGGCCACGGTGCCGCAGCCCGAGAGCGCAAGCTCCACCAGGCCGATGCGCACGGCCAGCCGAAACCGCTGCGCATCGAACGCGGCGCGGTAGCGGTAGGGCACGGCGGCCAGCCAGGGGGTGAGGGTGCAGTCGATGCCCTTCGGGTCGCCCTTGAGCAAGGACTGGAACAGATGATGGTGGGTATTGACCCAGGCGGGGTAGATCACGCAGCCGCTGGCGTCGAGCACGGGTTCACCCGGTTCTGGCGTGAGAGTGCCGACGGCGCTGATGACGCCGTTTCGAACACGCACGTCTGCACCTGCGCTTCGCGCCGCGCCGCCAGGCAGGCCGGTCAGGAGTGCCTGTGCGCCGCGGATGAGCAGGTCAGGGGAAGTGGGTTGCTGCATAGGAGAGGTCCATTCGGGGGTCATTCAGACTCTGCCCTGCGCGGCTGCAGTGAGCAGCTCGGAGAGTTGTCGGCAGTAGGCGAGAAACGGCGCGCTGACCCGCCATTCCTCGTCGCGCACCTCCGGGCCGTCGATGGCCACATCGGCAATCACCCGGCCCGGCCGGGCGGCCATGACCACCACGCGGGTGGAGAGAAAGACGGCCTCGTAAATGCTGTGCGTGACGAAGGCGACGGTCATGGCCTGCTGCGCCCACAGATTGCGCACATCGCTGTCGAGCTTGTTGCGGGTGAACTCGTCGAGCGCGCCGAAGGGTTCGTCGAGCAGCAGCAGGCTGGGGTGGGTGACCAGCGCCCGCGCCAGCGACACGCGCATCTGCATACCGCCGGACAGCTCGCGCGGCCAGGAATCGGCAAATTTGTCCAGTCCCACCATCTGCAACGCCTCGGTCACGCGGGCATCGGCCTCTGCGCGCGGCGTGCCGCGCAGGTCGAGCGGCAGCCGGGTATTTGCGCGCACCCGCGCCCAGGGCATCAGCGTGGGCTCCTGGAACACCATGGACAACGACTGCTTGCCGTCGGCGCCGTCCATTTTTTCCGAGCCCCACCACAGAATGCGCCCGGCCGACGGCGTATCCAGCCCGGCGAACATGCGCAACAGCGTGCTCTTGCCGCAGCCGGAAGGTCCGAGCAGCGACACGAACTCGCCCTGCTGGATACGCAGGCGCACCTCATCAAGGGCATGGGTGCCGTTGGGGTAGGTCTTCTCAACCCGGTTGGCGAACAGCGCGGTAAGCGCGTCGGGCTGGTCCAGCGGCGTTGTGGCTTGCGAGTCAGGGGGCGTCGATGTGAGGGTCATGTCCATGTGGGCATCCCTGTTCAGGAGGGTATGGGTTGGATGGGAAAGTGCTTCACCGCCGCAGACCTGAAAACTTCTTCCTCGCCATGCGCATGCAAGAGTTCGAGCAGGCGCTTGCGCATCATCAGGCCCGGCTTGTCGGATTGCATGTGGAACTCCATGCGACGACGCGTATCGACGCAGGCGTCCGGGTCGGTGGCTTCCAGGATGTCGCGGTCTTCATCGACGATGGGCCGATCCCAGGCAATCAACTCCTGTGTGCTGCAGTCCGCCTCGGTGTCATTGCGATAGAGCCATTGCGCCAGCATGATGTGGTCATCATCAATCGGCGTGGCGCAGTTGTAGATGATGTGATGCAGGCCGCTTTCCGGGTAGACGCAACCGAAGCGCCGCACGAACGGCAGCCACCAGCGGTTGAGCAGGTGACGCTGGGTGAATTCTCCGGTACTGCCGGTAATGCGGTGACCGCTTGCCGGATTGCGGATGGGTACCAGGGTTTCGGCCTCGAAACCGTCTTCGGTGGCCTCGATGCGGTAACTCGAGGGCTGGGGCTGCTCAAAGATGCCGAAATTCGCCTTGTGCACATAGCTGAAGTGCGAGTTGTCGAATGCGTTCTCCATGAAGCGCAGCGGGCTGGTGGCCCAACGCTCGTAAAACTGGAAGACGCGCCGAAACCCTTCTGCGCCCTCTTCGGGAAAGTCGGGGATGGGCGCCAGCGGCTTCTCCAATGCCACCCAGGCATAGCCATAGCGCGCTGCGCAGTGAAACGACTCCACCCGCGCTCCAGCGGGTATGGCCATGTCCGGGTTCTGGGGGATGCGTACGCAGTTGCCGCCGCAGTCGTAGGTCCAGCCGTGATACCCACAGACGATGCACCCTGCAGCATCGACAAAGCCCTTGGACAGTTGCGCGGTGCGGTGGCAGCAGCGGTCGCGCAATGCCGCAGGCTGTCCGTCGGGCGTCTTCCACAGCACCAGTTTTTCGCCGAGCAGGGTGAATGGTTTTGGTCCAGATTCGAGATCATGCAGAGGCATGATTGCATACCAAAAACGACGCAGGACGGGTTGTTGTGTAACGAGCATGGCGGCTCCTCTTAAAGGTTGCGGAAATGAGGCCCGGCCTGCAAACGGTCTTGCGGCAGAGGTCTCAGGGGAGCAATGTCCCGCAGCATCGCCGCTGACCGCTTCTACTCCTGCATAGCATCTAGCAATTCGGATGCCATGGCGGATCGGGTTGACGCCGGGTCCGTTGAACAACGCTGGTGCGCAGCGCACTGAATCCATGCGGGATGCCCACGCGCATGGTGCATGCAGCCGATGTCAGGCAGGCAGTTACATCTGCGCACCAGTTCTGCAAGTTAAAGAAATTGCCTGGCATACGTTTTGCATCGTCATTGCATACAACATTTGGCAATTTTCAAAAAAAGGATCGATGCAATGGAAAGAGGTCACGGTTGGCAGCGTTGGGTCTTGGGCGCCGCCCTGGCAATGTCCGGTCTTGCAGGTGCGCAGGCCCAGACGCCACAAAAAATCAGGTTTTGCACCAACTGGTTTGCGCAGGCTGAGCACGGCGGCTTCTACCAGGCGCTGGCCAACGGGCTTTATAAGAAAGCCGGTCTGGATGTGACCATCAAGATGGGCGGGCCGCAGGTCAATGGCCTGCAGCTGCTCGCGGGCGGTACGTGCGATTTCTACATGGGCTATCCGGTGCAGGACATCGTGGCCGCCTCGCGCGGCGTGCCAGTGGTCACGGTTGCAGCGGTGTTCCAGAAAGATCCCAGCGTGATCATCGCGCATCAGGGGGTAAAGACTCTGGCAGACCTCAAAGGCAAGCCCATTCTCGTGGCCTCTTACGCCAACACCACCTGGTGGCCCTGGCTGGAAAACAAGTACGGCTTCACCCAGTCGCAGCAGCGCCCCTACACCTTCAACGTCGCCCAGTTTCTGCAGGACAAGAATCTCTCGCAGCAGGGCTATGTCGGCTCCGAGCCGCTGATGATCGAGAAAGGCGGGGAGAAGCCGGTGGTGTTCCTGCTGTCCGACTACGGGTGGCCGGCCTACGCCGAAACCATCGACACCACGCGCAGCTTGATCGACAAGAAGCCCCAGGTCGTGGCGGCCTTCATCAAGGCTTCAGCCGAGGGCTGGAAGTCCTATCTCGCCGACCCCGCAGCAGGTAACAAGCTGATCGTCGAAGCCGACCCCAAACAGACGCCGGAACAACTCGCATTCGGCCTGAGCATGATGGAGAAGTACCAGCTCGTCACCGGCGGGGAGGCGTCCAAACTCGGCATCGGCGCCATGACCGATGCGCGCTGGAAAGAGATGTTCGACTTCATGGTGCACAACAAGATGGTGCCCGCCAGCTTCGACTATCGCAAGGTTTACGACCTCCAGTTCATCAAGACGATCAAGGTCTTGCCCGACGCGGCCGATCTCAAGTAACCCCGCTTTTTTTCTGTCCTTGTCTCCACGATCATGTCTATTCGTCATCTCGTCTCTGCCGCATTGATTTCCCTGGGTGCGCTGGCATCCCTGCCTGCGGCCAGCGCTCAGGCGTTGCCCAAGCTCAAACTCTGCACCAGTTGGTTTCCGCAAGCCGAGCAGGGCGGCTTCTATCAGGCGCTCGCGCTTGGCCTCTACAAAAAGGCCGGGCTGGATGTGAGCATTCAGCCCGGCGGGCCGCAGATCAACGGCCAGCAATTGCTCGCCAGCGGTTCGTGCGACTTTTACACCGGCTATCCGATGCAGACCATGCAGGCCGTCGAGCGCGGTGCGCCGGTCGCCACAGTGGCCGCGTTCTTCCAGAGAGATCCCCAGGCGCTGATTGCGCACCAGGGCATCAAGTCGCTGGCCGAACTCAAGGGCAAGCCCATCATGGTGGCGCAGTACGCCAACGCCACTTGGTGGCCGTGGCTGGAGGGCAAGTTTGGCTACACCAAGGCGCAGCAGCGGCCTTACAACGCCAGTGTCGCCCCCTTCCTGCACGACAAGGACATGTCCATGCAGGGCTATGTCGGCAACGAGCCGCTGGCCATCGAGAAAGGTGGCGAGAAGCCCGTGGTCTTCCTGCTGGCCGATGACGGCTGGATGGCCTACGGCAAAACCATCGACACCCGCACCGCGCTGATCAAGGAGCATCCGCAGTGGGTGGCCGCCTTCGTCAAGGCATCACTCGAAGGCTGGAAGTTGTATCTGGCCGACCCCGCCGCGGGTGACAAGCTCATCACCGAGGCCAACCCCAAGCAGAGCACAGAGCAGATCGACTTCTCCATCCGCATGATGAAGAAGTACCAGATCGTCACAGGGGACGAAGCGCAGACGCTCGGCATTGGTGCCATGACGAACGCGCGCTGGAAAGCCATGTTCGATTACATGGTGCAGAACAAAATGCTGCCCGCCGACTTCGACTACCGCAAGGCCTACGACATGCAGTTCATCAAGGAACTGCGCATCCTGCCCAGCAAACCCGACGGCTCCTGAAGCCCGCGATCGAGCGCCTTGTCTGCCAACCTCCTGCACCGCAACGCCATGACCCCAGCTGCCTTGCTTCAACAACCGCGCGTTCTCCGCGTCGCCGCTCCCCTGGGGGTGGGCGTGCTGTTTCTGCTGATTTGGCAACTGGTGGTCGAAGTCGGCCACATTCCCTCTTACCTGCTGCCGGGCCCGCTGCTCATCGCGCAGGCGCTGGTGGCGCATGCGCCCACGTTGTTTTTCGCGCTGCTGATGACCCTCAAAGTCACCTTCTTCGCCTTTCTTGCTGCCACGCTGCTGGGCACGCTGGCGGCACTGCTGTTCGCCCAGAGCCGCTGGCTGGAAATGAGCCTGTTTCCTTATGCGGTGATGTTGCAGGTCACCCCCATTGTGGCGATTGCTCCGTTGATCATCATCTGGATCAAGAACACTGAACTGGCGCTAGTGGTGTGCGCCACCATCATCGCCATCTTTCCCATCATCTCCAACACCACCCTGGGTCTCAACAGCGTCAGCGGCAATCTCAACAACCTGTTCACCCTGTACCGCGCCTCGCGTTGGCAGCGGTTGGTGCGGTTGCGCATTCCTGGTGCCTTGCCCTACTTTTTCGGCGGCCTGCGCATCAGCAGCGGCCTGGCGCTGATTGGCGCCGTGGTTGCCGAGTTTGTCGCGGGTACGGGCGGCCAGGGTTCGGGGTTGGCTTATCAAATCCTGCAGTCGGGCTACAACCTGCAGATTCCTGAGATGTTTGCCGCGCTCATCCTGCTGACCCTTGCCGGCGTGGCGCTGTTCGTGCTGATGGTGCTGCTGTCCAAGCTGGCGCTGAAGAACTGGCACGAGAGTGCAATGGATCGTTGAGCGGACATGCCCGGCCCGTCCATTCCCCTGATTGATTGCGGCGGCATGCGCCCAGGTGCCGACCGCGGCGCGCTTGGCCAGGCGCTGTGCGCCGCGGCGCAGGACAGCGGTTTCATGTGCCTGCGCAACACCGGCTTGGATGCTGCCCTGCTGCAAAACGCCTTCACCTCCAGCAAGCGATTTTTCGCCTTGGCCGATGCAGACAAGGAGACGCTGCGCTACCGCGACATCCAGCGCAACCACGGCTATGTTGCCCTAGGCCAAGAGGCGCTTGATCCGCTGGCCTCGGCTGATCGCAAGGAGAGCTTCACCATGCGTGACGCGCTGCGTTCAGCAAGCGATGTCACCGCCTGGCCCGGCTCTGCATTTCGCAACGATGCCCTGGCCTTGTTCGCCGCGGCACGCGCCTTGGCGGAAGGTCTGCTCGACGCCATCGGCCTCGCGCTCGGACTGCAGCCGGGCTATTTCGCGCAGCGTCACCGGGGAGAGAACCAGACCCTGCGCTTTCTGCACTATCCGCCGCAGCATGGCGGAGATCTTGCCGCGGGCGCCGGTGCGCACACCGACTACGGCAGCCTCACCCTGCTGTGGCAGGATGGCAATCCTGGACTGGAAGTGCGCGCGGCAGATGGGGCCTGGGTGCCTGTGCCGGCCGACGCCGACGCCGTGGTGGTGAACACCGGCGACTTGCTGGAGCGCTGGAGCAATGGCCGCTTTCGCTCCACCTTGCACCGCGTGCGTCCCCTGCAGCCGTGGCGCAGCCGCTATTCCATCGCCTTTTTCTCCGATCCGGATGACGCCGTGCTGGTGTCTTCGCTGGCAGGTTGCGTGCCTGTCGGACAGCCACCCGCGTATGCGCCCATTACCGCGCGTGACCACATCCTGCACAAGCTCGCCGCCAGTTATGGCTGATCCAGCGCCCCCACTTTCACCGCGCCTCTGCAGCGCGGTATCCGCCACCCGCTTTTCAACCCGGGGAACTCGTCTGGACATCGCTCCAGTTCACTCAGATTGACAACTTTTTGACAGGGAGAACACAACATGAAAACAGGTCGAAACACCGGAAAAACCATCGCAGCCGCGTCCATCCTCGCAGCGAGCTTGGGTGCCGCAGGCACTTCGGCCCAGGCCGCCACCTGGAGCGATGCCTGGGTTCACGGCCAGTACGGCACGCAATTTGCCGAGCCCGGAAACCCCAAGGACATCGCCAAGCGCATCCTCGGCTTTTCCTATGCCAGCGGCGATTCGCTCGGCACCAACTTTTTCAATATGGACGTGCTGATGTCCGACTCTTCCGACCCGGAAGCCTGTGCGGCAGGCACGAGTTGTGCTGCAGCGGGGGCGCAGGAGATCTACGCGGTCTACCGTCGCACCTTCTCCTACTCCCAAATCAGCGGCAACAAGATCAATTGGGGGCCGATCAACGATGTCCTGCTCGGCATGGGCTTCGACTATTCCAGCAAAAACACCACCTTTGCGCCGCGCGTGCGCAAATTCCGTATCGGCCCCATGCTCGGTCTGAACGTGCCGGGCTACGCCAAGGTCGGCCTGGAGCTTTACAAGGAGAGCAACCACAACGGTTTTAACCCTTATCCGCAAGGCGGCGATGTGAGCTTCAAGACCACCTACGTGCTGGCCGCGGACTGGGGCATTCCGTTTGCCGGCGGCAGCTGGAAGTGGAGCGGTTATTTCGACCATATCGGCGCCAAAGGCTACGGCACCGCGCCGGAAACGCTGCTCTCCACCGAGATCATGTATGACGTGGGCAAGGCGCTCTACAGCGTGCCCAACAAACTCTGGGCCGGGGTGCAATATCAATATTGGCGCAACAAGTTTGGCAACCCGGCATCTACCGTGCCGGGCGCCAAGGCCAGTACCCCCATGGTGCGTGTGGAATATCACTTTTGATTTTTCGGCGTGACTGCGTTGGCGCTGGTGATTGCGCTCACCCGTGGCGTAGCGCAAGTCGAGGAGAGATGCCTGGAAAGCAAACGCCGGACTTCGTGCCGGCGCCCTTGCGGATCGACGTCGGCAAGTGCTCGTATGAATCGGAATCCACCGCGACTTCTCGCGGATGAGCGCGATCGTCTCCCAGACGGCCGCAGTCATACAGTTGCAGTCAGCAGCGCTGATGTTGCTTTGCGCTTCCCGGTCCGCAACGCGTAGATAGGGACATCGCATCTTGGTTTGCGGGCCGACCAACAAGAAGCCATATTTTCGTCAGGCGGAAGTCGTCCAGTTCTCGACGACCAGCCCGGCATCGGCGTAAAGCGCAAAATCGGCGGCGTTGTTGGTCACTAACGTGATCCCCAAGGAGATGGCATGCGCAGCGATCATGCGGTCGAAGCTGTTTTTTCTGGCTGGAAACTGCCGGGAGAGATTTCCAAAAAAAGCCGCCGCTTGCACGTCGAAATCTTTGATGACCAAGCTGTTCGACAGCGCGGTCAACTCGGGCGGGCTGTTATGCACCTCCAAACCGCAACACAACTCAGCCCAAGTAATCGAGCTGACCCCAACCTCGCCGGGCTTGCAAGCCGAAAACCGTCGAATGACCGGCTCGGGCTGTTCCTTCATCAGATAAATACAGATGTTGGTGTCCAGCAAAAATCGCAGCATCACCAAGCTCTTTCGGCCTCGACAAACTCCGGACGCGCAGCCGCTTGCTGCCCGCGGCTCTGAGCAGTGCGGACGGTGAACCGAACAGCGCCATTGCCGAGCGCTTGAAGCTGACCCAGGCCACAGTGGGCAAATGGCGCAAGCGGTTCATCGAGCGGCGCATCGCCGGGCTGTACGACGACGTGCGGCCGGGCAAGCCGCGCTCGATCGACGATGAACGCGTTGCGCACCTGATCAAGACCACGCTGCACACCAAACCGGTCAACGGCTCGACGCATTGGAGCGTGCGCTCGGTGGCCGCCGAGACCGGCATCTCCAAGAGCAGCGTCGCGCGCTACTTCCAACTCTTCGGTCTGCAGCCCCATCGCACCGAGAGCTTCAAGTTGTCCAACGCCCCCTTCTTCATCGAGAAGTTGCGCGACGTGGTCGGCCTGTACCTGAGCCCGCCGGACAACGCGCTGGTGATCTGCGTGGACGAAAAGAGCCAGTGTCAGGCGCTGGAGCGCACCCAGCCGATGCTGCCCATGGGGTTCGGCTATGCCGAAGGGGTCACCCACGACTACAAGCGCCATGGCACAACCACGTTGTTTGCGGCGCTCAACGTGATCAACGGCGCGGTGCTGGCGGCGTGCAAACCGCGCCACCGACACCAGGAATACCTGTCCTTCCTGCGCGAGATTGACCAGGCCGTGCCCGCCGAACTGGACATCCAATGCATCTGCGACCACTACGCCACCCACAGCCATCCCAAGATCAAAGCCTGGTTGGCAGCACGACCGCGTTGGCACCTGCACTTCATCCCCACCTACAGCTCCTGGCTCAATCAGGTCGAGCGCTTCTTCGCGCTGATCACCGACAAGGCCATTCGCCGCGGCTCGTTCACCAGCGTCAAACAACTCGTGCAACGCATCGACCACTTCGTCGCCGCCCACAACATGAACTGCCAGCCATTCAAGTGGACCGCTACTGCCGACTCCATCCTCGAAAAGCTGCATCGACTTTGCTCACGTATCAGCGGGACAGGGCACTAGCCAGTGGCCACCGGATTGCTAAATCCCGGCGCAATCGCCGCATTCTTGCAGTCCTTCAGTGATTCAATGTTCTTCAAGCTCAAGCGATGGATCATCGGATCCAGTCGCCTATCCAGACTGCAATCTACATTCCACTTCTGAAGCACGTACCCAGCGACCGCAGAGCGAACGGTTATATGCAGTTCGCCTCGTCGCATCCCGAAATCGCGTCGAACAATCTCAGGCCGATCAATACCGGGGTGCACCACCAGCACCCTAATCATGACCCAAACTTACATACCGATGAACAGTGAACCTAGGTTACTTGTCTTGCTGGCCCATGGCTCCCGGTTAGCCGAATGGGCTCTGCCCTTTGAGGCCGTTTGTGGCATGGTGCAGTCCCGCCACCCCGAACTGACCGTCCGCCTTGCTTTTCTGGAGTCGATGCAACCCTCCCTGCAACAAGCCTTGGAGGAAGCGGGCCAAAACGGCACGGAGTATGTGCACATCGCGCCCCTCTTCCTTGGTGCAGGCGGCCACCTCCGGCGCGACATTCCAGAAGTGGTGCAAGCCGCGCGGGCGCGATATCCGAAGCTGCGAATCGTGCTCGCACAGCCAGCGGGCGAAGATGCTGGAGTGATTGCGGCACTTGCTGCGTATGCCACGCAAAGCATGACATCCCTTGATTCTTGAATGGCCTCAAGATTTGTCATCAATCGCAGGAAAACGAACTAACTCTTTGGGGCATGGAATTTGCTCGAATCGAGATATGCCCAACCCACTAAGCACTCTGACGGTTGCTGTCATCTCCCCCGATCCCGCATTGGCGACGGAGAACGATCAGGCGAATCATGAGCGCCAGGCAGGGCGTTGCGCGATGCTGGAAAAGGCCTTGTTGGATGCGGGCTACCAGGTAGTGGCCGTTCTGCCGGCCAAACCCGACCTGGACGACCGCATTGCCGCGCTCAAGCCCGATCTGGTGATTGTGGATGCAGAGTCTGGCGTGCGCGATCTGCTGGAGCACGTCGTGCTGGCCTCGCGCGACACGCCCCGACCCATCGTGCTGTTCACCGATGACGACGACACCGAGACTGCGCAACTAGCCATCACGGCGGGGGTGACGGCCTATATCGTGGACGGCCTCAAGCCCAACCGGGTGAGGCCGGTGATTGAGGTGGCGCTGGCGCGGTTCGAGCGCGAACAGGGTTTGCGCGCGGAACTGAGCCAGGCGCGCACCCATCTCACCGAGCGCAAGCTGATCGAGCGGGCCAAGGGCATTGTGATGCAGCGCCAGGGCTGCACCGAGGAAGAAGCCTTCAGCCGCATGCGCAAGCTGGCGATGGAAAAAGGCTTGAAGCTCTCCGAGGTTGCCCAGCGCATTCTCGATACCGTCGGATTGATCTGAGCCTTGCGGCTGCGCGCTTTGTGTGCTCACACGCACCAGACTGGAACCGTTACGCACAGTTTTGCGTCATCGAAGACCAGCCTAATTTGATACAGCGGGGAGCTTCCCTCTGATCTCTCCCGAGTGGAGGGTTGGCACGCTGATTGCTTAAATAGCGCTGTAGGCCAACGGCGGTCTATGTTGAACCCACTGAACGGGAGTCTCCCCCGCTCAGCTCGGCAATGATGCCTTCGTGTGCTTCGCCTTGTGTGAAGCGCCCGAAGGCTTTTTTTCGCCCGCTATTTCAGGAACTGCCATGCGCAAACAGCAAGACGCCCCCCCTCCGAGCAACGACCCGGCACAACCCTTGCGCCGCACCCTCATCAAGTCAGGCGCCGCCGTGGCTGTTGCCGGTCTTCTTCCCAGCCTGCAGCCCACGGCGCGCGCCGCCACTCTGGGAAAACCTGAAATGGAAGAAGTCAAGATCGGATTCATTCCCCTCACTGATTGCGCGCCCATCGTCATGGCCGCGGTGCTGGGTTTCGACAAGAAGTACGGCGTCAAGATCATTCCAAGCAAGCAGGCCTCGTGGGCCGCAGTGCGCGACAACCTGGTGACCGGCGGCATCCAGATGGCGCATGTGCTCTACGGCCTGCCGTATGGCGTGCAGCTCGGCGTCGGCGGGCCGAAGAAGGACATGGCCATACTCATGGGCCTGAACCGCAACGGCCAGGCCATCACCCTGGCTGACGCGCTGGCCAAGGAAGGCATCACCACCGGCCCGGCGCTGGCCAAGGCCATTGCGCAGAAAAAGCGCACCTACACCTTCGCCCAGACCTTCCCCACCAGCACGCATGCGATGTGGCTTTATTACTGGCTGGCGACCTACGGCATCAACCCGCTGAAGGACGACAAGGTGATTACCGTGCCGCCGCCGCAGATGGTGGCGAATATGCGGGTGGGCAGCATGGACGGCTTCTGCGTAGGCGAGCCGTGGAACGCGGTGGCTATCAACCAGAAGATCGGCTTCACTGCGGTGACTTCGCAGGAAATCTGGGTGGACCATCCAGAGAAGGTGCTGGGCACCACCGCCGAGTTCGTCGAAAAGTACCCCAACACCACCAAGGCGGTGATGGCCGCCGTGCTCGAAACCTGCCGCTGGATCGACGCCTCGGATGCCAACCGCACCAAGATGGCCGAGACCATCGCCGCGCCGGGCTATGTCAACACCCAGGTGGCAACCATCCTGCCGCGCATCCTTGGCAACTACACCAACGGCCTGGGCAAAAGCTGGCACGACGCGCACCCGATGACGTTCTATGAAGACGGGCAGGTCAACTTCCCGTGGTTGTCCGACGGCATGTGGTTCCTCACCCAGTTCCGCCGCTGGGGACTGATCAAGACCGACCCCGACTATCTCGCCGTGGCCAAGGCGGTGAACCGCGTCGATCTGTACAAGGAAGTCGCCACCGAACTGAAGGTGCCGGTGCCCGCCACCACGCTGCGCACCTCCAAGCTGATCGACGGCGTGACCTGGGACGGCAAGGACCCCAAGGCCTATGCCCACGGCTTCAAAGTCAACGATCTCGCCGTTTGACCTTGCCGACGCAATGAACCAGGAGTCCAGCATGAACACTGCCGTCTTTTCCGCCCCGGGCGGATCGTTTGAAGCCTCTGCGACGGAGGACGCCTCACCCGAAGCTCCCCCGGCCGCTACAAAGCAAACTGCCATACGCACCGTGAGCCCGGCAGAGCGGCAACGCGCGAAGAACCGCCAAATCGCGCTGCGCCTCATCGCCCCGCTGATGGGCTTCGCACTCCTGCTGCTGGTGTGGGAACTGGCGGCCGAGCACAGCGCGCAATTCCCCTCGCCGCTGGTCACCTGGCAGTCGGCGCAGAAGGTGTTTGCGCATCCCTTTTATGACAACGGACCGAACGATGTGGGCATCGGCTGGAACCTGCTGGCCTCGCTGCAGCGAGTGGCCTACGGCTTTGGTCTGGCGGCGCTGGTAGGCATTCCGCTGGGTTTCGCCATTGGCCGCGTGCAGTTCTTGAACCGCATGCTCTCGCCTCTCATCAGCCTGCTGCGTCCGGTGTCGCCGCTGGCCTGGCTGCCCATCGGGCTGTATGTGTTCAGCAATGCGCCGGCGGCGGCCATCTACACCATTTTCATCTGCTCCATCTGGCCGATGATGATCAACACCGCCATCGGCGTGCAGCGCATTCCGGCGGATTATTTGAACGTGGCCCGCGTGCTCGACCTCTCCACCTGGAAGGTGTTCACCAAGATTCTGCTGCCCTCGGTCATGCCCTACATGATGACCGGCGTGCGGCTGTCGGTCGGCACCGCCTGGCTGGTGATCGTCGCCGCTGAAATGCTGACAGGCGGCACCGGCATCGGCTTCTGGCTGTGGAACGAGTGGAACAACCTCAACCTCGCCCACATCATCATCGCCATTCTGGTCATCGGCGTCACCGGCATGGTGCTCGAAGGCGCGCTGATGCTGATTGCGCGGCGATTCAGCTACGACGAAGCGCGCTGATCTTCCCATCACGCAAAACACAAAAGGCCATCATCATGGAACATTTCATCATCATCCAACACGTCGAAATGGTGTTCGACACCGCGCGCGGTCCTTTCCACGCGCTCAAGGGCATCAACCTCGACATCGCCAAGGGCGAGTTCATCAGCCTGATCGGCCATTCCGGCTGCGGCAAGAGCACCCTGCTCAACCTCATCGCCGGACTCACGCTGCCATCCTCGGGCGTGATGGTGTGCGACGGCCGCGAAATTCACGCGCCAGGCCCTGACCGCGCCGTGGTGTTCCAAAACCACTCGCTGCTGCCTTGGATGACCTGCTACGGCAACATCTACCTCGGCGTGGAGCGCGTGTTCGGCGCAAGCGAAACCAAGTCGCAACTCAAGGCCCGCACCCAGTCTGCTTTGGAACTCGTTGGCCTGCCGCACGCGGCACACAAACATCCACACGAAATTTCCGGCGGTATGAAGCAGCGCGTCGGCATCGCCCGGGCTCTGGCGATGGAGCCCAAGTTGCTGCTGATGGACGAGCCTTTCGGCGCGCTCGACGCCCTCACCCGTGCCCGGCTGCAGGACGAGCTGCAAGGCATCGTGGCGAAAAGCGGCGCCACTGTGGTGATGGTGACGCACGACGTGGACGAGGCGGTGCTGCTGTCCGACCGCATCGTCATGCTGACCAATGGCCCTGCCGCGACCATCGGCGAAATTCTCACGGTCGATCTGCCGCGCCCGCGCGAACGTCTGGCTCTGAGCGAAGACCCGCACTACGCCCATCTGCGCGCCCAGGTGCTGGAGTTTCTCTACAAGCGCCAGGCGCACCCGCAGGCCAAGGCAGCCTGAGACGCAGCGCGCAACCCAATGGACTCCGCATCATGAACAAACCCAAACTCGTTCTCGTCGGCAATGGCATGGCCGGGGTGCGGGCGCTCGAAGAACTGCTCAAGCTCGCGCCCGATCTCTACGACATCACCGTGTTCGGCAGCGAGCCGCACCCGAACTACAACCGCATCCTACTGTCGCCCGTGCTGGCCGGGGAGCAGACCATCGAGCAGATCATCCTCAATCCGCTGGACTGGTATGCCGACAACGGCATCGCCCTGCACACCGGCAAGACGGTGGTGCAAATCGATCGCATCAAGCGCGTGGTACGCACCGATGAAGGCCTCGAAGCCCCCTACGACCGGCTGCTGCTGGGCACAGGCTCGCTGCCGTTCATCCTGCCGGTGCCGGGCAAGGAGTTGGACGGGGTGATCGCCTACCGCGACATCAAGGACACCGAAACCATGATCGAGACCGCGAAGACGCACAGGCACGCGGTGGTCATTGGCGGCGGCCTGCTGGGGCTGGAAGCGGCCAACGGTCTGATGCTGCGCGGCATGGACGTGACCGTGGTGCACATCATGCCGTGGCTGATGG
This sequence comes from Thiomonas arsenitoxydans, assembly GCF_000253115.1. Taxonomy (NCBI): domain Bacteria; kingdom Pseudomonadati; phylum Pseudomonadota; class Betaproteobacteria; order Burkholderiales; genus Thiomonas; species Thiomonas arsenitoxydans. The sequence continues at coordinate 3,497,066 of NC_014145.1, read as the reverse complement.
AGCGACAACTCGACGATGTGGCGGGCAAGCTGCTGCAGAAGTCGCTTGAAGATCGCGGTCTCAAGTTCCTCATCGGCGCGCAGACGCAAGCCTTGCTGGGCAATGAATCAGGCCGGGTGCGCGCCGTGCGGTTCAAGGACGGCAGCGAGATTCCCGCCGATCTGGTGGTGATGACCGCAGGCATCCGCCCCAACACCGCGCTGGCGGAGAAGGCCGGCATTCACTGCAATCGCGGCATCGTCGTGAGCGACACGCTGCAGACCATCACCGACCCGCGCATTTACGCCGTGGGCGAATGTGCCGCGCATCGCGGCATTGCCTACGGCCTGGTGGCGCCGCTGTTCGAGCAGGCCAAGGTGGCAGCCAACCACCTGGCGCAGATGGGCATAGGTCGATACACCGGCAGCCAGATCAGCACCAAACTCAAGGTCACGGGTATCGACCTGTTCTCGGCCGGTAGCTTCATGGGCGGCGAGGGCTGCGAAGACATCGTCCTGTCCGACCCGTTTTCCGGCGTTTACAAGCGCCTGGTGATTCAGGGCGACAAGCTGGTCGGCGCCTGCCTGTACGGCGACACCGTGGATGGCTCGTGGTACTTCAAGCTGCTGCGCGAAGGCCGCAAGGTGCATGACATCCGCGACAAGCTGATGTTCGGCGAAGGCGCTCTGGGTGATGCCGGCCATCAGGGCCAGAGCAAGGCCATGCTGATGGCCGACACCGACGAGGTCTGCGGTTGCAACGGCGTGTGCAAGGGCACGATTGTCAAGGCGATCAAGGACAGGGGACTGTTCACGCTGGAAGAAGTGCGCAAGCACACCAAGGCCAGCGCCTCGTGCGGCTCCTGCACCGGGCTCGTCGAGCAGATCCTGATGTTCACTGCGGGAGGCGACTTCTCCGCCGCACCGAAGAAAAAGGCGCTGTGTGGCTGCACCGACGCCACCCACCAGGAGGTGCGCGACGCCATCCGCGAACAGCATCTGCTCACCATTGCCGACGTGTACGCCAAGCTCGGCTGGCGCACACCCAATGGCTGCTCAAGCTGCCGCCCGGCGGTGAACTATTACCTCATTTCCACCTGGCCGCACGAGGCCAAGGATGACCCGCAAAGCCGTTTCATCAACGAGCGCAGCCACGCCAACATCCAGAAGAACGGCACTTATTCGGTGATTCCGCGCATGTGGGGCGGCGAGACTTCGGCCGCCGAGTTGCGCCGCATCGCCGACGCCGTGGACAAGTACAACATCCCCACGGTGAAAGTGACCGGCGGCCAGCGCATCGACCTGCTGGGCGTGAAAAAGGAAGACCTGCAAGCCGTGTGGACCGACATCGGCATGCCCAGCGGCCACGCTTACGCCAAGGCGCTGCGCACGGTGAAGACCTGCGTCGGCAGCGAGTGGTGCCGCTTCGGCACGCAGGACAGCACGGCGCTGGGCAAACTGCTGGAGCGCGCCACCTGGCGCATGTACGCGCCGCACAAGGTGAAGTTCGCCGTGAGCGGCTGCCCACGCAACTGCGCGGAAAGCGGCATCAAGGACGTGGGCATCATCGGCGTCGATTCCGGCTGGGAAATGTATGTGGGCGGCAACGGCGGCATCAAGACCGAAGTCGCGCAGTTCCTGGTCAAGCTCAAGACGCAGGAGGAAGTGCTGGAGTACACCGGCGCCTTCATCCAGCTTTACCGCGAGGAAGGCTGGTATCTGGAGCGCACCGTGCATTACATCGCCCGTGTCGGCCTGGACGTTGTGAAGCAGCGCATCCTGGCCGACGCCGAGGGCCGCAAAGCTCTGTGGGAGCGGCTGCAATTCGCGCTGCAGGGAGAGCCCGACCCGTGGTTCGAGTTCGACAAGGCGCAAGTGGATACGCGGCAGTTCATTCCCATCGTGCCGGTTGCCGCAGCACAAGGAGAACCGGCATGAGCACCAGCCACTGGACTCCTGTCTGCACCCAGTCCGAGATTCCCGCACTGGGCGCACGCCGCGTGCGCCGCCCGGACGGCGTGGACATCGCCCTGTTCCGCACCGCCAGCGACCGCATCTACGCCCTGCTCGACCGCTGCCCGCACAAGGGCGGCCCGCTGAGCCAGGGCATCGTGTTCGGTGAATCGGTCGCCTGCCCGCTACACAACTGGACCATCCGGCTCGACGATGGTCGTGCGCAAGCGCCGGACGAGGGCTGCACTCCGGCCTTCGCGGTGAAGGTGGAGGGCGAACAGGTCTATCTGCGCAGCGACCAGTTGCACGCGTCAATTACCGAAATGCACGCGGCGCACTGTGACGGCGCAGCCTGCGCGAGCGCGGACTGATGAACGCCGCCGACCTGCCCGCAGGCTCCATCGCCATCATGCCCGAAGGCGCGCTGCGCGAGGTGCGCTCGACCTGCCCGTATTGCGGCGTGGGCTGTGGTGTGCTCATCAAGACCGAGGGCGGGCGCATCACGGGTGTGCGCGGCGACCCGGATCATCCGGCCAACTTCGGCAAGCTGTGCACCAAGGGCGGCGCGCTGCACCTGAGCGCCAAGCCGGAGTTGCTGCCGCAGGTGCGCGCGCTGCGGCCCGAACTGCGCACGCAGCGCGATGCGCCACGCCGTGCGGTGCGTTGGGACGAGGCGCTGGACCATGTCGCGCAGCGCTTCGCCGCCATCATCGCCGAGCATGGGCCCGACAGCGTGGGTTTCTACATCTCCGGCCAGATGCTGACCGAGGACTACTACGTTTTCAACAAGCTGGCCAAGGGGCTGGTCGGCACCAACAATGTGGATACCAATTCCCGCGTGTGCATGAGCAGCGCGGTAGCCGGCTACAAGGTCACGCTGGGGGCTGACGCGCCGCCGTGCAACTACGACGACATTGACCACGCCTCCTGTCTGGTGCTGGCGGGCAGCAATGCGGCGTGGTCGCATCCCATCACCTTTCGCCGCATCGAAAAGGCCAAGGCCAGGCGGCCCGAGATGCGCATCATCGTCATCGACCCGCGCCGTACCGAAACCGCCGAACTCGCCGATCTGCACCTGCAGTTGTTGCCCGGCACCGACGTCGCGCTGTTCCACGCCATGCTGCATGTGATGGTGTGGGAAGACCTGGTCGACCCCGCCTACATCGCAGCGCACACCAGCGGCTATGCGGCCCTGCGCGAGCGGGTGCGGGAAATGAGCCCGGCGGCCGCTGCCAATCTGTGCGGGCTGAAGGCGGAGGACATCGTCACCGTCGCACGCTGGTTCGCGCTGGGCGCGCCGGACGCGACACCGCAGACGCGCCAGCCAACGCTCTCCATGTACTGCCAAGGCCTCAACCAGTCAAGCAGCGGCACGGCGAAGAACGCCGGGCTCATCAATCTGCACCTCGCCTGCGGCCAGATTGGCAAGCCGGGCGCAGGGCCGTTTTCGCTCACCGGCCAGCCCAACGCCATGGGCGGGCGCGAAGTGGGCGGCATGGCCAATCTGCTGTCGGCGCATCGTGATCTGGCCAACCCGGCGCACCGCGCCGAAGTGGCCAAACTTTGGGGTGTGGCCGACGTTCCGGCGCTGCGCGGCAAGACCGCCGTCGAGTTGTTCCAGGCCGCGGCCGACGGCAAGGTGAAGGCACTGTGGATCGCCTGCACCAACCCTGCCCAGTCGCTGCCCGACCAGGCGCTGGTGCGTCGCGCGCTGCAGACCGCCGAACTCGTCGTGGTGCAGGAGGCCTACACCACAGCCGCCACCGTGCCTTATGCCGACGTACTGCTGCCCGCCACCACCTGGGGCGAGAAGATTGGGACGGTGACCAACTCCGAGCGCCGCATCAGCCGCGTGCGCGCCGCAACCAAAGCCCCCGGCGAGGCGCGCGACGACTGGGAGATTGCGGTGGACTTCGCCCGTCGGCTCGAAGCCCTCTTGCCTGCACGGCTGAACGGCAGGCTCACGCTCTTCCCCTACGCCACGCCCGAAGCCGTCTGGAACGAGCACCGCGAAAGCACCCGAGGCCGCGACCTCGACATCACCGGCCTGTCGTGGGCCACGCTGGAGCGCGACGGCCCGCAGCAGTGGCCCTACCCCGCCGGTGCGAGCGTCGGCAAAGCGCGGCTGTACGACGACGGCCAGTTCCCCACGGCAGATGGCCGCGCCAGATTCTTCGCCGAGGCCTTCAAACCCGTGGCCGAACCCTGCGACGCGCGCTACCCCGTGGCGCTGACCACCGGCCGCCTCCGCGACCAGTGGCATGGCATGAGCCGCACCGGCTCGGTGCCACGCCTGTTCAACCATGCACCCGAGCCCTGCATCGACCTGCACCCCAGCGATCTCGCCCGGCGAGGTCTGAGCGACGGCGAGTTGCTGCGCGTGGCCTCGCGCCGCGGCGACATCGTGCTGCCCGCACGCGCCACCGACACGGTGCGCCCCGGCCAGGCCTTCATCGCCATGCACTGGGGCGCGGAATACCTTGGCGGGCGCAATGCCCAAGGCGTGGCGCGGCTGGGCGTCAACGGCCTCACCCTGCCCGTCATCGACCCCTATTCCTTCCAGCCCGAACTCAAGCACAGCGCGGTGCGGGTGGAGGCCGCCCATCTCCCCTGGCACCTCGCCGCCTTCGGCTGGATGCCCGAACACCGCGCCCAGGCGCTGCGCGCCACGCTGATGCAGGAGCTGGCCGATCTGCCCTTCGTCCTGTGCGTGCCCTTCGGCCGCGACCGCACCGGCCTGCTGCTGCGCGCCGCCGCGCGCGGTGCGCCGGCTGCCGCGTTGCTGGCGCGGATCGAAGCCCATTTCGGTGTGCAGAGAAGCGCCGCGTTGCACTACGCCGACCCTGGCCGCGGCGTGCACCGTGCCGTGCGACTGGCGGGCGAGCGCATCGACGCCGCGCTTCTCAGCGGCCCAGCCGACAGCGTGATGGCGCAAGGCTGGCTGCGCGAATTGCTGCAAAGCGAAGCCAGTGCCAAGCCCTATGGCCGCTGGCTGCTGCTGCCCTCCACCACGCCTCCCGCCAATCTACCCAGCCCCGGCCACCAGGTGTGCAACTGTTTCGATGTTTGGCAAAGCCAGATCGACGCCCTGCTGCCCACGCTGGAGGGCGACGCCGAGGCGCAGCTTGCCACGCTGCAGCAGCAACTCAAGTGCGGCACCAACTGCGGCTCCTGCCTCCCTGAGCTGCGCCGCATCGTGCGCGGCGGCAGCCCGGTCACGGCCTGATTCTTGCAGTATCCATTTCAGGAGGTTCTCGCCATGTTCAACCCCGCTTCCCAGCTTCCCATAGCACTTGAGACCGGCCCGGGCCGATTCAATCCCGAGGCTTTGTCAATGTTGCGCACCATCGGTCGCGGCGCGGACGGCAGCCGCAATCTGAGCCGCGAACAAGCCCGCATTCTGATGGGCTGGCTGCTGCGGCGTGAAGTCTCTGACGCCCAGATTGGCGGCCTCCTGCTGGCCTTGCGCATGAAGGGCGAGAGCGCCGAAGAACTTGAAGGCTTCACCCTGGCCGTGCAGCAGACCATCGCCCCCATGGTGGTGCGCACCGCGCGTCCCGTCGTGGTCATTCCCAGCGCGAACGGCGCTCGCCGCCTGCCCAACCAGGTACCCTTGCTCGCCGCACTCCTGCGCGAACAAGATTTTCCCGTTCTGGTGATTGACGCCCCGTCCACTGAGCACGGACGCCTGCCCACCGAACCCCTATGGAAAGCGCTGGGTATGCATGTCGCCTCGGGTGTCGAGCAGGCGCAACAGTGGCTCGAACAAAACGAAGCCGTGCTGCTGCCGCTGAACACCCTCAGCCCAGAGCTGCACCGATTGCTGCAATGGCGCAACGTGCTCGGCGTGCGCAACGGCGGTCACTCCGTAGTCAAGATGCTCAATCCTTTGCAGTCACCCAGCCTGCTCGTGACGGCCTACACCCATCCGGAGTATGCGCAGCTAATGCAAGAGGTTTTGCTTGCCTTGCGGCAGCCCGCCTTGCTGCTTCGAGGCTGCGAGGGCGAGGCCGTGGGCCATCCCAACCGCGACACGGAGCGTCTGAGCCTATATGCCGATGGCGCAGTGCAAAAGTGGCCTGCCGGTGCGCCGTTCATTCCTTGCCCGCATATGCCCGATGGACTCGATCTGAACGCCAGCGCGGACTGGACACATGCCGTGCTCGACGGCTATTTGCTGCCGCCTGAGCCCTTGGCGCGACAGATGGCCAGCATCCGCAACATGTGCGAGGCCATCATGGCCCCCGCTAGCACGGGTGCCAACGCGTTAGCGATTGCCACTCCACTGACCTGCTCACGCGCGGAGGACCCTCATGCCCAACCCCGCTGACCCTTCTCGATTCACCGTCCACCTCGTCGGCGCAGGTCCGGGCGATCCGGAGTTGCTCACCCTCAAGGCAGCGCGCGTGCTGCAGCGGGCCACAGTGGCCCTGGTCGACGATCTGGTCAATCCCGGCTGTCTGAAACATCTCGCGGCGGACTGCCGCATCGTTTCAGTAGGCAAGCGTGGCGGGTGTGCCAGCACACCGCAAGACTTCATCGAGCGGCTCATGGTGTATGAGGCCCTTCGTGGTGAGCGTGTCGTACGCCTCAAAGGAGGTGATCCACTGGTTTTTGGTCGGGCAGGAGAAGAAATTGCAGCCTTGCACGCAGTCGGTCTCCAAGTTGAGGTCGTTCCTGGCATCACGGCCGGCGTGGCGGCAGCAGCGGCAGCACGCACATCCCTTACCCATCGACACCATGCACCGGGTGTGGCATTCATCACCGGCCACCGTCAACCGGATGGCAGCCCACTGCGCTGGGCAGCACTTGCCAAATCAGGGCTGACCCTAGCCATTTACATGGGTGTCGCCGAAGCCTCATCCATCGAAGCGGGACTGCTGCAGGGGGGGCTTCCACCCGAAACACCTGCGATGCTGGTTCAGGCTGCCAGTTGCACAGAGGAGCGCCTCGTCGCTACCCGTCTAGCCGACCTCTGCAAAACTATTCAAACCAAGGAAGTAGGCTCCCCTTGCGTGATGCTCATTGGGGAAGCCTTGCAAGAAGCTGTGCAGCTATTGCACACGCCCAATAACTCGTCCTGGTCTGAGGATGCCGTGCATGCTGAAGAACATGTGCGTCAATATGTGGCCGCTTGAACGTAAGGCAGAACCATCAACGGGCCAATGCTATTTGGGAATTAACCTTACCCCTGTTCGACTTAGAACTTATCCGTAAATAGATAAAATGGCACTCCGAGTCGCGAGATGCGCGGCGTCGGAGCAATGCATTGGCCAAGCGAGCGGAGTCGTGGGTCGTGACGGATGCATTCTGGCAACGGGCGGAGCCTTTGGTTCCACAGCGGGTCGCGCCGGTCGACAGGGTGTATAAGCGCAGGCCCGGGGCGGGGCGACCGCCGAAGCCAGCGCGGCAGGTGTTTGAGGCGATTGTGTACGTGCTGCGCACGGGCTGTCAGTGGAAGGCGTTGCCCAAGGAGCGATTTGGCAGTGCCAGCGCCGTGCACAAGCGCTTCCTGGAGTGGGAAAAGGCAGGTTTCTTCGAGGCGCTGTGGAAGGCCGGCTTGGCCGAGTACGACGACATGCAAGGCATTGCGTGGCGATGGCAGAGCGTGGACGGCGCGATGACGCGTGCGCCGCTGGCACAGCAATCCGTCGGGCCAAACCCGACGGATCGGGGGAAAAAATGGGAGCAAGCGTCACCTGCTGGTGGACGGCCGTGGCGTCCCGTTGTTGCTCATCGTGACCGGGGCGAACATCAATGACTGCAAGCGCCTGGACGAGGTGCTGAGCGCGATCATGGTCAAGCGCGAGAGCCCACCGTCGCGGCGCCACAAGCACCTGTGCGCAGACGCCGGCTATCGCGGTGCCGACAACGCTCGCACCATCGAAAAGCATGACAACATCGCCCACGTCGTCAGCCGCCGCAAAGAGGCAGACATCAAGCGGCGTGACCCGACGAAGAAGGCGCGACGTTGGGTCGTCGAGGTCTGCCATAGCTGGTTCAACCGGTTGCGCAAGCTGCTGGTGCGCTACGAGAAGCTCGAGCGCAGTTTCGTCGCGCTCAACCACCTCGCCGCAGCGATCATTGCGTTCCGGAAGGTGCCGCTCCAGGTCAATATTATTTACGGATAGATTCTTAGGAAAGATCTGCACAACCCACTGCGAAACGCGGGTTGATGTGCGTCTGTTCACACTACGTGCTTGTCATGTCCACGCACAGCTTCGCGCTAGTGCTTGCGGCGGTTGCACTAGCGCACACCTGTTCGAGCATGGTGTTCAACATCGCTTACACCGCGCGGCTTCGCCGATTCAGCCCCGAGGAGACCGCGGCGATCAGTGTGAGGGGCGCGCAGTTGGTGCTGCTCGTGCAGTCCACCCTGGCGCTGGGTGCAGGGTGGCTGGCCGAACGGCTGGCCTTGCGAGAGGCACTGCTGGTTCTGGTGCTGCCGGGTCTGGCCTTGGCGTCATTCGGGCTACTCACTTTCCTGCGGGCAGACGACGACTCTGCACAGCCGCCGCAACCTATTCAGGCCGAAGCCGGAGCGGTTTGAAGTGTTCGTGCCGAACGAAAATTGACCCACTTCTGAAAGTGATGCGGGGTTGGCGGCTCTGGCCATTCCATCGTTCGACCCATGCGCATCGGTTCATGCAGGCCATCGGGTAGTATCAGGCCGCTTTGTCCGCCGCCTTGCTCGGTTCGCCGCAAGCGTCGACAACGCTCTGGATAAGTCGCCCACCGCCTCGAACGACCGCCGACGCCACCCAGCCATAATCGATTGTTCCCATGTCCTTCCCCGCGATCACCCTGCAGCCCCCTGTTTCTGGCAAGCCGCTGAGCAAACAGCAAAAGGCTTTCAACACCCTGGTCGGCAAGATCCACCGTGCCCGCAATCGTCTTCAGCAATGGCACGATGCGATGCAGCGTGCGGCCCAGGCACAGGCTGCGCAGATCGACCCCAAGATGCGCAATCTCAACGCGATGCGCAAAGAACTCTTGCTGGCCCTGGACGTCATGCAAGCTGATCCCGGGTACAACAAAACTGACCACAAGCGCCTGCGCGCCATGATCGAGGTACTTGCGCATGCCTGCCTGAGCATTCAGCACGACGCGGATATCGAGGCGATCCTGAACCGGCAGCGTGCACCGGCGCGTGAGGAACGCGAATCTGGGATGGGTGACCTGTTTGGCTTCGACGAGTTCAGTCAAGCTGAAGCTCAGGATGCCGACGCGCCTGAGGTCGATGGCTTCGATGCGGAGGCTGACGACAGCGCCGGATTTCACCGACGGCATCAGATCGACGTGGAGAAGCGGCCGCGAGACGCCCAAACCCCGTCCCTGCGCATCATCTACCGCAAACTCGCCAGCGCGCTGCATCCTGACCGCGAGTCTGACCCCGAAGAGCGTGCGCGCAAGACCGCCTTGCTGCAGCGCGCCAATCAGTCTTACAAAAACGGCGATCTCCTCGCCTTGCTCGGCCTGCAACTTGAAATCGCCATGGTCGACGCCGCCCACCTTTCGTCTCTGGCCGACGCGCAGATCAAGGACTATGTCCGGGCGCTCAAAGCCCAGCTTGCCGACCTGGAGGATGAGATCACCCTGATCGAGCAGGATCTGCGGATCAACATGCCCTTCGCCGCATCCGCCGGGAAGCTCGATCCCCGCGCGATCGACACTCTGATCGAACAGGAACTCGACGCCCTGGAGATGGTCGAGGGCGAACTGAAATCGGTGCTTTCGCGCAAAGCCGAGGTGCGCTTCATGAAATCCTGGCTGCGTGAGCAAGAGCGTTCCAGCCAAGCACTGGCCGAGGAGAGCTGGGAGGAGGCATTGGCTGCGCTCGAAGACTTCCTCGCCCAGGAGCTGAGTCCCCGCCGCCGACGTCGATGAACACCCCTGCGCAAGCTGAACGGATGCCTGGGGCCTTTGAACGCTTCACCTTTCACGGCGAGCTGCGCAGAGGAAGATACTGGCCGTCGTCGTAAGACGGCGGTGAAACAGGCATCGACGAACAGGAAGTCCGCTTCGATCATGGGCGCTGTGGAGCTGGTGGGCAGCCGTTGACCGGGGCGCGGACGGCAGGCAGTCCACGAGAGCGCGACAGCGGAGGCGACCGTCCAAATCCCCGGCGACTCACAGCGTCATTGCCGTCTTTGGTCCATTCTTCACCAGAATGGACACGGTCATGACATTGGCTGCCGCATCCAAAGCGGCTAACGGGCCAGTTGGCGGACGATCAACTCACCCGCACCGTGGCGGCGTTGTTGTCGCAGGGTCTCTGGTCAGCATGACCGGGTGACCCACGACGGCATGCGCTTGCCCGCCCAAGCAGGTGCGAGCAGCTTAAAGCGGCAGCCCTCACTTCAACGCCAAAATCAGCGGGAATCGGCTTGGACTGGCCTGTCGAGCTTACGGGCGTCGGCTCGGTTTGCTATCTTCGGGTCAAGCGCCCAACAGGCGGCGAGCAAGCACGGTTTGCAGGTCACGGCGTCCGTCCGCTATCAGGTAAATGATGACCTGGCGGCCTGTGACACGATAGACCACGCGGTACGGCTTGAGAAAGGTCTGACGGTATTCCTTGATTCCAAGGCCGAGTAGCTCTTTCGGATAGCTGCCGCGTTCGGGGAATCTCGACAGGCTCTGCACAACACCCATCAAGTCATCCAACACCTGATTGGCGTTGGCGACGCAATCCAGTTCGGAGATGTAATCGTGGATGGCCTCCAAATCCTGTTCCGCGCCCTCAGTGAGCAGGACTTCAAACTGGGTCGGCGTGTCGGCCATCAGACTCAGGCGCGTTTGGCGCGAAGGCGGGAAACGACGTCAGCTACAGGTGTGACCTTGCCAGCAACGACATCCTGATTTCCAAGCGCCAGGATTTTTAACAGGGCCAGCGTTTCTTGCGTTTCTTCGAACGAGGCGACGTCCTGCAGAACCGCCTTGGCCTCGCCGTTTTGGGTGATGACCATCGGTTCACGCTGCTGCGCGAGGCGCGTTAAAACCTCAGCCGCGTTGGCTTTGAGATAGCTGATGGGCTTGATTTGTGACGAGTAGCGCATGGCTATGCTCCAGACTTGGAAAAGACTTAATATAGTCTTTTTATGGTTCCATGGAGATGTGGATGCGTTAAGCGACAAACGATCCCGGTGTCCTTTTCCGCTGTGGTGATCCTAGGCCGGGGGGCGGGGCATTTCTCTTTCCCTACGTCCCATCCATGGCAAACGACCTGCGCGCGGCGCCAACCTTGAACGGGTTGTCAAGTCGACCAAACGCGCGGCGCGCAGTCTTCCACACCCCACCCCGTCTGCCGCCAAGCAGCCCACACCGCGCGGCACAGCGCCGCCACCGGCTCGATGCGATGCCCGAGCACCCGCAAGGCAACGATCTGCGCATGCGGTGCGGTAGCGCCAAAAAGTACGCTGGCCTGCTGCGCGTCATCGGCCGCCTGCCGCGCCACATCGAGCAGCGCCTCACGGCGTGGCGAGGCCAGCGGGCTGCCCGCGGCGAAGAACAGGGTGGCCAGCGCGGTATGGCCGCGCAAACCGCCCGGCCCATGCAGCAGCGCGTCGTCGTCACCCGCGATGCAACCGCGCTCCAACCAGATGCCGGGCAGCTCGATGTGCTGGGTGAAGCGGCCGGAGCGGAACGCGGCGTCTGCCGCAGGCAGACCAAGCGCGAGCAGATCCCAGGCCATCAGCTCGGCGCCCGGCGCGAGGTGAAAGCGGCTGCGGTTCTCGCCCAGGCAGTCGTTGTAGGCCAGGGTCTCAAGCGGCAGCCATTCCAGCCTTGCGCCCGGCGCCAGCCGGGCTTCCAGGGTCTGCCGCGCAGGCGCGCCGGTGCTGCGATAGAAACGTCCTGCCCCCGGCGTGGTGACCAACGCATGCGCGCCTTCTTGCACCGACAGGTCGATGTCCAGAATGTCGCCGCCCACCAACCCGCCCGGCGGGTGCACCAGCACCTGATGGCAGATTTGAGGGTCTTCGGGATAGTGGCTGGCCAGCGCGCGCAGGCCGCCCTCGTGTTGGTGGCGCAGCACCGTGCGCGCCGGTTCGGCGGAGAACCGCAATTGCAAGCGGGAGTGCCAAGGCGTCATGTATGAACAGGAGAAAGTCGAACAATATCGTCTAGCAGCATCACACAATGCAGATTGGCTTTGTAACAGAGACCCGATATGTCTTGGTCGGCCCTGCAAAATTCAAAGACCATTTCTCCTTCGCCCACTCGTTGAGGGCTGGAGAGAGTAGGCCGCGTTCAGGATGGTCTCGGTCAGACCGAGTGAGCTATGTGGACGTCTGCACCACGGTAATCCACACCCTTGTGCTGAAAGTGGACGCGAGCTGGACAGGCCAGCCCACAGCTCGGTCGATGCGCGTGTAGTGCGGTGGGCTGTCGCACACCCTCAAACCGCGATCAGATCACGGACACCGTCAACGTCCATATCGGCGCCCTGGCCGGACTTGATGATTTCGCCGCGCGACATGACGCAATAGGTGTCGGCCAGTGATTTGGCGAAGTCGTAGTACTGCTCGACGAGCAGAATGGCCATGTCACCGCGCTGGGCAAGCATGCGGATGACGCGCTCGATGTCCTTGATGATCGAGGGCTGGATGCCTTCGGTGGGTTCGTCGAGGATGAGAAGCTTGGGGCCTGCGGCCAGCGCCCGGGCGATGGCGAGCTGTTGTTGCTGGCCGCCGGAAAGGTCGCCGCCACGGCGGTGCAGCATCTGCTTGAGCACGGGGAACAGTTCGAACAGTTCTTGCGGCACGGTGGCGGCACCGGGCTTGTAGGCCAGGCCCATGTGCAGGTTTTCTTCGACGCTGAGGCGGGGGAAAATTTCTCGGCCCTGCGGCACATAGCCGATACCCAGCCGGGCACGGGCGTCCGGGCGCAGGGTGTCAATGCGTTCGGCATCGAGGGTGATGCTGCCGCTCTTGATCGGCACCAACCCCATGAGGGATTTAAGCAGCGTGGTCTTGCCCACACCATTGCGGCCGAGCAGGGTGAGCACTTGACCTTTTTCAAGACGCAAGCTGACGTTGCGCAGGATGTGGCTGCCGCCGTAGTACTGGTTGACCGTGTCGATGTTGAGCATGGTGTGTGGCTGGTTCAGCGTCCAGATTCAGCGTCCAAGATAGACCTCGACCACGCGCTCATTGGCCTGTACCTGTTCCAGGCTGCCTTCGGCGAGCACGCTGCCTTCGTGCAGCACGGTGACTTTGTGGGCGATCTTGCGCACGAACTCCATGTCGTGCTCCACCACCATGAGGGTGTGATTACCCGCCAGTGAGATGAACAGTTCGGCGGTGCGGTCGGTTTCAAAGTCGGTCATGCCGGCCACGGGCTCGTCAAGCAGCAGCAGTTGCGGTTCAAGCATCAGCAGCATGCCGATTTCCAGCCATTGCTTTTGGCCGTGCGACAGGTCACCGGCGCGGCGTGCAGCCTGGTCGTGCAGGCGAATTTGTTCCAACACTTCTTCTACTCGCTGGCGCTGCGCCGCGCTCAGGCGGAAGAACAGGGTGTTGCGCGCGCGCTTGTCCGACTTGAGGGCCAGCTCCAGGTTGTCCTGCACGCTGAGGTCTTCAAACACGGTGGGCTTCTGGAACTTGCGGCCTACCCCGGCGGCCACCACCTCGGCCTCGCGCAGCTTGAGCAGGTCGATGGTCTGGCCGAAAAAGGCGGTGCCCGAGTCGGGCCGCGTCTTGCCGGTGATGACGTCCATCATGGTGGTCTTGCCCGCGCCATTGGGTCCGATGATGCAGCGCAGCTCGCCCACGTCGAGCGAGAGGCTGAGTTTGTTGAGGGCGCGAAAGCCGTCGAAGCTCACGCTGATGTCGTCGAGATAAAGGGCTACGCCGTGGCTCAGATCCACGCCGGGCTGCATGACGTGGCCGTAGCCCGCGGTGGCATCACCGCTGAGTTCGGGCTGCGGCTCCTGGTACACGATCTCCCGCCAGTCAAGATTAGCCACGGCGCGCCCTCCACTGCTTGAGCAGGCCGACGATGCCATATGGCGCATACAGCGTGACCACGATGAACAGCCCGCCCAGCACATACAGCCAGACTTGCGGCATGGCCACGGTCAGCCAGCTCTTGGCAACGTTCACGAGCACTGCGCCGACGATGGGGCCGATGAGCGTGCCGCGCCCGCCGATGGCCGTCCAGATGGCGATCTCGATCGAGTTGGAGGTGGACATTTCGCTGGGGTTGATGATGCCCACCTGCGGCGCATACAGCGCTCCCGCAATGCCGCACATCATGGCCGAAATCGTCCACACTCCGAGCTTGAACCACAGCGGGTTGTAGCCGCAGAACATCACGCGACTCTCTGCATCGCGCACGGCGGTGAGCACGCGGCCGAACTTGCTGCGCACCAGCCAGCGCGAAAACAGAAACATCAACACCAAGGTGAGGCTGCTGGCGACGAACAGCGACACCGTCATGCCCGCCGTGCCCATGGGAAAGCCCAGCAGCACCTTGAAGTCGGTGAGGCCGTTATTGCCGCCGAAGCCGGTTTCGTTGCGGAAGAACAGCAGCATGGCCGCATAGGTGAGCGCCTGGGTGATGATGGAGAAATACACCCCCTTGATGCGCGAGCGGAAGGCGAAGAAGCCGAATATGAAGGCCAGCAGGCCAGGAGCTGCCACCGCGAGAAACAGCGCCCAGGCAAAATGTTCGGTGCCCACCCAGTACCAGGGGAAATGCGTCCACTGCATGAACTGCATGAAGTCGGGCAGATTGCCGCTGGCCGCATTCATCGCCCGGTTGAGGTACATGCCCATGGCATAGCCGCCCAGAGCGAAGAACAGGCCGTGGCCCAGCGACAGAATGCCGGCGTAGCCCCAGACCAGATCCATCGCCAGCGCCACCATGGCGTAGCAAAGAATCTTGCCCGACAGCCCGACCCAGTATTGCGATAGATGCAGGCTGCTGCCCTGCGGCAGAGCCAGCGCCAGCAGCGGCACCAGCACGGCGGCGATCAGCAGAAAGCCGATCAGCGCAGCCCAGCCCCACAGCGGCAGAAAGGCCGTGGGTGACTGCAGTTGCACCCGCGGTGGTGGCACCAGCGTGCCGGATTCATTGAGGATGGCGGCCATTGAATTTCAGCTTTCCACGCTGCGGCCCTTGAGGGCGAACATGCCCTGCGGGCGCTTCTGAATGAACAGGATGATGGCGACCAGCACCGCGATCTTCGCCAACACCGCGCCCGCCACGCCTTCGAGCAGAGTGTTGGCCACCCCCAGGCTCATGGCCGCAGCCACCGTGCCGGTGAGCTGACCCACGCCGCCCAGCACCACCACCATGAAGCAGTCGACGATGTAGCCTGTTCCCATCTCCGGGCTGACGTTGCCGATCTGGCTTAGCGCGCAACCCGCCAGACCCGCGATGCCGGTGCCGAGGCCGAAGGCCAGCATGTCCACCCGCGCGATGCGCACCCCCACGCAGGAGGCCATAGGCCGGTTCTGCGTGACCGCGCGCACGAACAAGCCCAGGCGCGTGCGGCTGATGAGCAGCCACATGCCCAGTAGCACCACCACGGTGAAGGCGATGATCACCATGCGGTTGTAGGGCAGGATGAGATTGGCCATGAGGTTGAATCCGCCCGACATCCACGGCGGGTTGTCCACCTGCACGTTCTGCGGCCCGAACAGGCTGCGCACTGCCTGGATCAGCACCAGGCTGATGCCCCAGGTGGCCAGCAGGGTTTCAAGCGGCCGCCCGTACAGGCGGCGGATGATGGTGCGCTCGATGAGCATGCCGATGCCCCCCGCCACGACGAAGGAGAACGGCACCGCAGCAATCAGCGCGTAGTGCACATAGCCCGGCAGATAGTGCTGGAACAGGCTCTGCATCACATAAGTGGCGTAGGCGCCGATCATGATGAACTCGCCCTGCGCCATATTGATCACGCCCATCAGGCCGTAGGTGACGGCCAGGCCCAGCGCGGCCAGCAGCAGGATGCTGCCCAGGCTGATGCCCGAGAACAGCGTGCCCAGCCGCTCGCCCCAGGCCAGGCGGCTGTCGATCTCAGAAAGGCTTTTTTCGATCTGCGTGCGAACCAGCGGAGACGACTCAATGTAGGCGCCGTCTTTCTTGTCCAGCCGAGAGAGCAGCAGGGCGCGCACCGCCGGGTAGTTGCTGGCCGCCAGTTGTTTGGCCGCGGCCAGACGGTCGGCGGCGCTGGCGCTGGTGAGCAGAATGGCGGCGTGCAGCAGTTGCAGCCGCTGCACGATCTCCGGGTCTTTCTCGGTTTTCAGCGCCTGTTCAACCAGACCGCGATCGACCGAGGTGGGATCGTCCTGCAGTTGCTGCACGGCCTTGAGCCGCTGCGCGCGCTGCGGCGAAAACAGATCGAGCGCGGCGCGGGCCGACTGCAGCTCTTTACGCACATAGTTGTTGTTGACCACGCCCTGCGCGTTGTCGCTGGGGGTGACGGCTTTGCCGGTGGCCAGGTCGATCCAGTCGTTGCCTTTTTGCACTTGCACCATGTCGCCATCGATCTGCACGTCGCCGTTGAGCAGCTTGTGCAGAAAGTCGGCAAGTTGCGGATCGGGCTTGGCCACGGCCTTGTGCAGGGCGGCGATGCGGGCGTCGGTGTCGCCGCTGGAAATGGCCAGCGCTTCCTGCGGGGTGAGGGCATGGGCCTGCGGCGTCAGGCCGGGCAGCAAACCGAGCAGTAAACCGAACGACAGCGGGCCGAACGCCATGCGCAGCCATGCGCCGGGCCGGCCCCACAGAGAGCGCGTAGAGGTCATGGTCGTGAAAGAAACAGGGAAGGTCGATGCTTTCAAGACTCCCCACCCCAACCCTCCCCGCGAGCGGAGAGGGAGCAAACCATCGCGATACGCTGTGATTTGCCCCTCCCCACGGCGTGGGGGAGGTTGGGAGAGGGAGTGTTTGCGTTGCCGAACGATCAGGCGTTTTTCGGTCTGGGGATGTAGGGGCTCCAGGACTCGCCCGGGACCAGACCCTTGGACTTCCACACCACGTCGAACTGCGCCTTGTCGTTAATCTGGCCGATGAACACCGGCTTGCTCAGATACTGGTTCTCCAGCACTTCGACGGTATAGCCATCAGGGGCGGCGAACTTCTGCCCGATCAGTGCCTTGCGCACTTCATCGGTCTTGGTGGACTTGGCCTTCTCGACGGCCTGCTTCCACAGATGGATGCCGATGTAGGAGGCTTCCATCGGGTCGTCGGTGACCGGATAGTCTTTCAGCTTTTCCTTTTTCACCCAGTCTTGCCACGACTTGACGAACTTGGCATTGCGCGGATTTTTCAGACTCTCGAAGTAGTTCCACGCGGTGAGCTGGCCGACCAGGGGCTTGATGTCCATGCCCGCAATTTCCTGCTCGGCGATGGAGAAGCCGACCACCGGAATGTCGGTGGCCTTGATGCCCTGGTTGCCCAGCTCCTTGTAGAACGGAACGTTGGAATCGCCATTCACGGTGGAGATCACGCAGGTCGGGCCGGCCGAGGCGAACTTCTTGATGTCGGCCACGATGTTCTGATAGTTGCTGAAGCCAAACGGCGTATAGACCTCGGCGATGTCCGCATCCTTCACGCCCTTGGAGTGCAGGAAGCCGCGCAGGATGGCGTTGGTTGTGCGGGGGTACACATAGTCGGTGCCCAGCAGGAAGAAGCGCTTGGCGCCGCCGCCGTCTTTGCTCATGAGGTATTCAGTGGCCGGAATGGCTTGCTGGTTGGGCGCAGCACCCGTGTAGACCACATGCTTGTTCTGCTCCTGGCCTTCAAACTGCACCGGATAGAACAGCAGGCCGTTGAGCTCGTCGAGCACGGGCAGCACCGACTTGCGCGACACCGAGGTCCAGCAGCCGAAGATGGCCGCCACCTTGTCCTGACTGATGAGCTGGCGCGCCTTCTCGGCGAACAGCGGCCAGTTCGAAGCGGGGTCAACCACCACGGGCTCGATCATGTGGCCGTCCACGCCGCCTGCGGCATTGATCTCGGCAATGGTCATCAGGTCCACGTCCTTCAACGCGGTTTCGGAAATGGCCATGGTGCCCGAGAGCGAATGCAGGATGCCGACCTTGATCGGTTTCTTGCTCGCAGCAATGGCGGGGAATGACAGCGTGCTGGTCGCCGCTGCGGCAACTGCGCCGCCAACGGTCTTGAGTGCGGTACGACGATCCATGTTGGAAATTCCTCCAGAGGTTGTGGTGGGGTGCGACACGCTGTGTTGTGCAAGTCGCGTGCCACGGTTTTGTCTGCCCCCTCAGCACGGGGTGACAGTTCGATGACACTTGGCCCGAACTTGCGCCGCGCGGGCCTGAACGCGCCCCACAATCTGTTTTGAGGCACCACCGCGCGCATCAGCTCGATCGTCTTTGGTGCGTTCGCACCAAACCGGGGCAAACGGAGACCCGCACCGTTCCAGCAGGGGCGGCAGGTCTGCTTTTTGCTGCAGCACCAGCCTGCGCTTTCGATGTGGCCTCGCGTTAAGCTCACCTCACGATTCCCGTTCCATCCGCCGCCCCATGGACCTCACCCCCCGCGAAAAAGACAAGCTGCTGATCTTCACCGCCGCGCTGCTGGCCGAGCGCCGCAAGGCGCGCGGCCTCAAGCTCAACGTACCCGAGGCCATCGCCTACATCACCGCCGCAGTGATGGAAGGCGCGCGCGACGGCCGCACCGTGGCCGAGTTGATGAGCTTTGGCCGCACCTTGCTCAGCCGCGACGAGGTGATGGACGGCGTGGCCGAACTCATCCCCGATATTCAGGTGGAAGCCACCTTCCCCGACGGCACCAAGCTCGTGACCGTGCACCAGCCCATTGCGTGAATCCCCCAATCTGGAGCGTTTCAATGATTCCTGGAGAAATCCTTTGTGCCGAGGGCGACCTCGCTCTCAACCCCGGCCGCGCCACCTTGAGCGTGGTGGTGGAAAACGCGGGCGACCGGCCCATTCAGGTCGGCTCGCACTATCACTTTGCGGAAACCAATCCGGCGCTGCGCTTTGACCGCGCAGCCGCGCGCGGCATGCGGCTGCACATCGCCAGCGGCACCGCGGTGCGCTTCGAGCCGGGGCAGCAGCGCACGGTGGAGCTGGTGGCCTTCGCGGGCGAGCGCGTGGTCATCGGTTTCCGGCAAGACGTGATGGGAGCGCTGTGATGGCCACGATCTCCCGCCGCGCCTATGCCGAGATGTACGGCCCCACCACCGGCGACCGCGTGCGCCTGGCCGACACTGACCTGCTCATCGAAGTGGAAGACGACTACACCCTGCGCGCCGGAGGCTATGGCGAAGAGGTGAAGTTCGGCGGCGGCAAAACCATCCGCGACGGCATGGGTCAGAGCCAGCGCACCCGCGCCGAAGGGGTGATGGATCTGGTCATCACCAATGCGCTCATCCTCGACCACTGGGGCATCGTCAAGGCGGACGTGGGCATTCGTGGCCAGCGCATCGCCGCCATCGGCAAGGCGGGCAATCCGGACGTGCAGCCGGGCGTGGACATCATCATCGGCCCGGGCACCGAAATCCTCGCGGGGGAAGGCATGATCCTCACCGCCGGGGGTATCGACAGCCATATCCACTTCATCTGCCCGCAGCAGATCGAAGAGGCGCTGATGAGCGGCGTCACCACCATGCTGGGCGGCGGCACCGGCCCGGCCACTGGCACCAACGCCACCACCTGCACCCCGGGGCCGGAAAACATCGCCCGCATGTTGCAGGCGGCCGATGCCTTCCCGATGAACCTGGGTTTTCTCGGCAAGGGCAACGCCAGCCAGCCCGCGGCGCTGCGCGAGCAGATCGAGGCCGGCGCCATCGGCCTGAAGCTGCACGAAGACTGGGGCACCACGCCCGCGGCGATCGACTGCTGCCTCTCGGCGGCAGAAGAGACCGATGTGCAGGTGGCCATCCACACCGATACGCTCAACGAGAGCGGCTTCGTCGAAGACACCATCGCGGCATTCAAGGGCCGCACCATCCATACCTTCCATACCGAAGGCGCGGGCGGTGGCCATGCGCCCGACATCCTGCGCGTGCTGGGCGAGGCCAATGTGCTGCCGTCCTCCACCAACCCCACGCGGCCCTTTACCGTCAACACCATCGACGAGCACCTCGACATGCTGATGGTGTGCCACCACCTCGACGCGGGCATCGCCGAAGATCTGGCTTTTGCTGAAAGCCGCATCCGCCGCGAGACCATTGCCGCCGAAGACGTGCTGCACGACCTCGGCGCCATCAGCATCATGTCCAGCGACAGCCAGGCCATGGGGCGCGTGGGCGAAGTGGCGCTGCGCACCTGGCAGACCGCGCACAAGATGAAAGCGCAGCGCGGCTGGCTGGCGCCTCCGGCTTCGGGTGGCGCCCAGGGCAATGACCGCAACGATAACTTCCGCGCCAAGCGCTACATCGCCAAATACACCCTCAACCCTGCACTGGCGCACGGCATCGCGCACGAAGTGGGCTCGGTGGAAGCGGGCAAATGGGCCGATCTGGTGCTGTGGCGCCCGGCGTGGTTCGGCGTGAAGCCCAGCGTGATTCTCAAAGGCGGCTTCATCGCCGCCGCACTCATGGGCGACGCCAACGCGTCCATTCCCACGCCGCAGCCTGTGCATACCCGTCCCATGTTCGGCGCCTTCGGCGGCGCGCGCACCGCCACCTCGCTGACCTTCGTGTCCCAGGCCGCGCTGGCCAACGACATCGGCCAGCGTCTGGGCTTGCACAAGTCGCTCGCCGCCGTGCGCGACTGCCGCAGCGTGAAAAAGGCCGACATGGTGCACAACGCCTACACCCCGCGCATGGAGGTGGACGCGCAGACCTACGAGGTGCGCGCCGACGGCGTGCTGCTCACCTGCGAACCCGCGACCGTGCTGCCGATGGCGCAGCGATATTTCTTGTTTTGACTTCCCCAAAACAGAGATTGAAATGCCGACCTTGACTCACTTCTTCACCTTTGCCCTGGTTGCTCTTGGCATGGTGCTGACACCCGGGCCGAACATGATTTATCTCATTTCACGTTCGATCTCCCAAGGCCGCAGCGCTGGACTCATCTCCTTGGGGGGAGTGGCTCTGGGTTTCGTGTTTTACATGCTGTGCGCGGCATTCGGCATCACGGCACTGTTGCTGGCGGTGCCCTATGCGTATGACGCGCTGCGCTTTGGCGGCGCGCTGTATTTGCTTTATCTCGCCTGGCAAGCGGTCAAGCCGGGAGGCCACTCGCCGTTTCAGATGCGCGATCTGCCTGTGGACCCGCCGCGCAAGTTGTTTGCCATGGGCTTTGTCACGAATCTGCTGAACCCCAAGATTGCGGTCTTGTATCTGTCTTGTATCTGTCGCTCCTGCCGCAGTTCATCGACCCTGCGCATGGCTCCGTGCTCGGCCAGTCGTTGGCGCTGGGCATGACACAAATCGTGATCAGCCTTGCGGTGAACGCGCTGATTGTTCTCATGGCCGGTTCGATTGCCAGCTTTCTGGAGCTGCGGCCAATGTGGATCACCGTGCAACGATGGCTGAAGGGGATGGTGCTGGCCGCTTTGGCCGTGCGCGTGGCCACTGAGGCGCGTCGGTAGGCTTGTTCGCGGACACTGCCTGCGTCCACTGATCGGTGCGTCATCTCCAGCTGCCGACATCCACATAGAGTGCTCAATCCCATTGCTTAGCGCGGCAGCAGATGCGACCGTATCCACGCGGCAAACGCGTCTTCGCCCATGTCGCCAGAAGCGACGGCGAGCATAGTGAGCACGCAGGCGGCATCGCCGGCGGCGAGTTCATGGCCGTTGAGCATCAGGAACAACTCGGCGGCGACGAAGGCGGTGCGCTTGTTGCCATCGACGAAAGGATGATTGCGCGCCAGCCCCCAGCCATATGCGGCGGCCAACGCGGCGGCGTCGGGCTCGCCGTAGGCGGCCAGGTTCTCCGGCCGCGCCAGCGCCGATTCAAACAACCCCGTATCGCGCGTGCCTGAGGCGCCGCCATGCTCGGCCAACTGCTCTTCATGTACGGCCTGCAGTACTGCAGGGTCGAGCCAGATCCAGCGGCTCATTTGGCCAGTTCACGCAGGACGTTGCGCCGCTTTTTCATCACACTGCGTGCGGCAAGCATCTGCGACTCGAACTCGGCGCTGTAGGGCGATAGCATCACAGCGCCATTCGCCGCCTCGGTGACGAACACCGTGTCGCCCTTTTCCAGTTTGAGGCGGGCGAGGAGTTCCTTGGGCAGAATGACGCCAACGGAATTGCCGATCTGGGTGAGTTTGAGGGCGGACATGCGGTTCTCCTGACGACTGGTGCAGTCGGACGATGAAGTTATAACGGTTGTTATATTAGGCGGCGCCCCGAATTTCTGCAAACCCGTTTCTGCATACCCTCCCCTTCCGAATCCTCATGCTCACCGTCAACAAACATCTTCCCGCCGCGCGCGGCCTGGCCCCGGCGCTGGTGCAGCGCGCCGCCACAGTCAGCCTCGATTGGGACACGCGCAGCAAAAGCCGCTTTGACGCGCACGACAGCGCCGGTCGTCACCTCGCCGTGTTTTTGCCGCGCGGCACGGTGCTGCGTGGCGGCGACCTGCTGGTGGCTGAAGACGGCTCAATGATCCGTGTGCAAGCCGCGCCGCAAGCCGTGCTGCAAGTGCGCGCCTGCCCGGCGCATGGCACGGCCACCGATCTGCCGCGCGCCGCGTATCACCTGGGCAACCGGCATGTGCAGCTCGAAGTGCAGGCCGACTATCTGCAGTTCGAGCCCGACCCGGTGCTGGCCGACATGCTGCGCCGCATGCACCTGATCGTCACCGAGATGGAGGCCCCGTTCGAGCCCGAGGCCGGGGCCTATGGCGAGGGCGGCGGGCATGGGCAGCATGGGCACGATCATGGGCACGGCCATGCGCATGCGCACGACGACCATCACGGGCAGGGTCACGATCATTCCCATGGGCATTGAGCCGCAAGCCTGCCCCGCCCCGCAACTCGCGATGATGTGGCTGTCCTCCCCCGCTTTGCCGGTGGGTGGGTTCAGCTATTCCGAGGGGCTGGAAGCGTCGGTGGACGCGGGCTTCGTCACCGACGAAGCGCAGACACTGGCCTGGCTGCGCGGTCAGTTGCAGCTCACGCTTGCGCGCAGCGAACTGCCGGCTGCCTGCGCCGCGCATGCGGCCTGGTCTGCAGCAGACCTCGCAGCGCTGCGCGCCGTGCAGACCTGGGTGCTGGCCACGCGCGAAACCTTTGAGCTGCGCCAGCAAAGCCAGCAGATGGGCCGCTCCATGCTGGAGTGGCTACGCAATCTGCGCCCCGACCATCCCGCACTGCCGCTCGCTGCTCAACTCGAACCCGCGCCCGCCTGGCCGCTGGCCTTCGCCCTGGCTGGCTTGGCCCTGGGGCTGGACGCCGAACAGATGGCGCACGCGCTGGCCTTCTCCTGGCTGGAGAACCAAGTGCAGGCGGCGCTGCGGGCGGTTCCGTTGGGCCAGAGCGCGGGGCAGCGCCTGCTCGCCGCGCTTGCGCCCGACATTCCCGCCGCCGTGGCGCAGGCACGAAACCTGCAACACCGTATGGACGACTGGCAGAGCTTCTCGCCCCTGCTGGCCATTCTCAGCAGCCGTCACGAAACCCAATATTCCCGACTGTTCCGATCATGAGCGCACACCCCTCCACCGCGGCCAACGCCTCGCCGCTGCATCACATTCCCCATCGCACCAAGCGCCTGCCGCCGCTGCGCGTGGGCATCGGCGGCCCGGTGGGATCGGGCAAGACCACTCTGCTTGAAATGCTGTGCAAGGCGATGCGCAGCCGCTACGACCTCGTCGTGGTGACCAACGACATCTACACCAAGGAAGACCAGCGCCTGCTCACCGTGGCGGGCGCGCTCGAACCTGAGCGCATTCTGGGCGTGGAGACCGGCGGCTGCCCGCACACCGCCATCCGCGAAGATGCGTCGATCAATCTCGAAGCGGTCGACCGCATGCTGGAGCAGTTTCCGAATGCCGACATCGTGTTCATCGAAAGCGGCGGCGACAACCTGGCTGCCACCTTCAGCCCGGAACTCAGCGACCTGACGATCTACGTCATCGACGTGGCCGGCGGCGAAAAAATTCCGCGCAAGGGCGGCCCCGGCATCACCAAAAGCGACCTGTTCGTCATCAACAAAACCGACCTCGCTCCGCATGTGGGCGCCAACCTCGACGTGATGCGCGCCGACACCGAGCGCATGCGTCCCAACAGACCCTACGCCATGACCAACCTCAAGACCTTGGACGGACTGGACGCCGTGGTGCAGTTCATCGAAACCAAGGGCTTGCTACAGGCGGGCTGACTCTTGCACCTTCCGACCATGCCGACCTCCAACCGACCGGGCTTGGGCCGACTCGACCGACGCGCCCTCACCGCCACGGGCCTCACCCTGCTGGCACAGCCTGTCGCGGCGTGGGGTTGGCTGCTGGCGCTGCTGCCCGGCCATCCGGCGCTGATGGGCATCGGTGCGATGGCCTACTTTCTCGGTCTGCGCCACGCCTTCGATGCAGACCACATCGCCGCCATCGACAACGTCACCCGCAAGCTGCGCCAAGACGGCCAGCGCCCGGTGGCGGTGGGGCTGTTTTTCTCACTCGGACATAGCGGCGTGGTCGTGCTGCTGTCGGTTGTCGTGGCGCTGCTGGCGCGCGATGCCCATACGCTGATCCAGTCTGCAGGGGTGGCCGGCGGAGACCAGCGTCTTGGCGCCGATGCTGATTTAAGTCACATGCCGATAGACAACTAAGCCGTGGCAAACGAGATGCACGCAGCGTCATGTTTGAATTTCGGCACATTGTGGTGATGCTGATTTCTGTCGGCCAGTCCAACTACAAGCCGAAATCGTCCCGGAACCGGTCGATCTGGTGCATCCGCTCATGCAGGAGGGTCACGATGCCAATGTCCCCATTCCAGAGGCGGCGCCAATAGACAAAATGCCGTTCGTAGCGGAAAAAATAACCTTCAATGCCAAAGTCGGCGGGAATAGGCTTGGAATGGGTCTGGTGGGAATCGATGCCGTCGAAAGCCTCGAACAGCCCGTTGATGTAGCGGTCGGCTTGTTCCGTACCCCAGCGATCGCGCGTGTAGCGGTAGATCTCGTCGAATCTCCAGGACGCCGCTTCCTGAAGCCGAATTTGGGCCACGCCGTCAGCCCCGGTTGCGCGCGATCACCTCGGCGGCAGATAGGGGGCGGTACGAACTCTCCGGGGCGGCGAAGGCATGGGCCAGCTCGGCCTTTAGCCGGTCAAAAGCCTCCTGCTCTTTTCGCGCTTTGTCACGGCGGATCAGGTCGCGCATGTATTCGCTGATGTTCTCGTAATCACCTTGCTCGCCCACATTGGTGGCGACGAATTCACTGAGTGGCCCGCTGAGACGCACCGTCATGGTCGTGGTCGTTGTTCGGGACATGCTTGGCTCCTGTCATTTTCGGTGTATTCAATATAAATGAATATGAATACGGCGGCAAGAATGCCGCAAGCCACTCCTGGCCCCGCGCCGGTCGGTTGGAAGCGTCTGGCTATCAACGATCCGCCGAAGAAAGCAAAAGCAGACCCAGCCGAGGTTCGGTGCCCTGCAGTGGAACGACAACACAAGTCTTCTGCGTCAGGCGGAAGTCGTCCAGTTCTCGACGACCAGCCCGGCATCGGCGTAAAGCGCAAAATCGGCGGCGTTGTTGGTCACTAACGTGATCCCCAAGGAGATGGCATGCGCAGCGATCATGCGGTCGAAGCTGTTTTTTCTGGCTGGAAACTGCCGGGAGAGATTTCCAAAAAAAGCCGCAGCTTGCCTGTCGAAATCCTTGATAACCAAGCTGTTCGACAGCGCGGTCAACTCGGGCGGGCTGTTATGCACCTCCAAACCGCAACACAACTCAGCCCAAGTAATCGAGCTGACCCCAACCACGCAGTTAGCGGTTTTGCACGAGCGGCTTGCCGGCACGACGGGTCCCATTGCGGTCGCGTTGCGCGAGTTCGTCGAGGCGGAACTTGGCCACCCATGCGCGCAGCTGGGACCGCGGCGAGGTCATCGAAGTCAAACAGCATGTGCAGGACTTGGTCGACTCCAAACGCGCCGCGCGCGCCCATCGCGACACCGATCGCCTGGTGAGCGCCTGGTGAGCGCCGCGCCCGCCTGCCGCGATCTGCTGCGTCAGGCCGCCGAACGCGGCGAGCCGCTCGGGCGCATGGCCCGCGCCCTGGGCGAGTTGCTCGACCCGTATGGCGCCGCCGAACTGCAGCGCGCCGCGCTCGACGCCTTGGGGCGCGGCGTTCCCCACGTCTCGGCGGTGCGCCTGGCGTTGGAGCGCCGCCGCCTGCAGCGCTACGATCCACCGCCCGTAGCCGTGCCGCTACCGCCGCAAGGAGGCCCAGGAGCGCACCACGGCATCCTGGCGCAAAACCCCGCGCGCCCAGCCATGAGCCCCGCACCTCAACCCTCGGGCATCACCCAGGGCTTGACCCTCTTGATCGACCCGCACTGGTCGCCCGAGCAGGCACTGGCCGTCGTCGAATTCCTCGACGACCTGCGCGCGCGCATCTGGGCGCACTACGAGCTCGCGCTGCAAGCCAGGCTCCGCGACGACCGCACCACCGCGCTCGACATCAACGGCGTCGACGACCCCCCGTTCTGACATCCTTCCAGTCGCCGTCCCGGACCACGACGCCGGGCTGTCTTCGTTCGCCCCGGCGCCGCCTCGCTTCCTCAAATCGCTCCCCGCCGTTCTCGCCGCCAAATAACGCCGCCAAATTTACGCGGATTCAGAACGCCGGCAACACTCCGGGCTTTCTCTGTAGCAGCGGGATGTAGTGCTGCCAGTCGTACCGGGTCTCGCCCGCGTTGCTCAGTCGCTCGTGGCGGGCCACGATGGCGTTATCCGCCACGATGGCGACGCTGCCCGGGTACAGCCGCGTGCTGCCCCTCCGCCCCACCCGTTCGCACGGCACCGAATAGCGGCAAGCGCGCCACCGACACCAGGCAGGTGCTGGAGACCCGCGCGGGCTTCTCGACGTAGCCATCGAACGGCACCGGCATGGGCATGAGGTGCGCGCGCTCGTGCTCCAGCATCTCGGCCACGCTGAACTGGGTGTGCTCGGGGTGGCGCACCTCGTCCCACAGCGCGCGGCAGCGCTCGCCCAGCCAGGCGTTGAGAGTTCGGTGAAGCTGCCGAACTTGATCTGGGCCGCGCAGGTCCAGATGCGTCGGCGCGCTGAACCGTTGCGGTGTCCATGGATATCCCAATACGGTTCAGATCAATTCCGGCTCTGCGACCCAGCTCGGATCGCGCTTGTCGACGAAAGCGGCGAAGCCCTCACTCGCCTCGACAGTTGCGCGCACACGTGCAATAGTTTGCGCGGTCACTTTCGAAGTGGCGTCGTCGACTGGCCGGATCGGCAGACTGCTAAACAATGACTTAATTTCGCGCAGCGCTGCAGGACCGCTCCGAAGTAAACCGCGCAAGATCTCGAGCAACGCACCATCGATTGCCTCGGGCGCGACGACCTGATGTGCCAGACCAATCGACAGCGCTTGTTGCGCCGACAGCACCCGGCAAGTTAGCGCCATTTCCATCGCCTGACGACGGCCTATCGCGTTAACTACATATGGGCCGACCACCGCTGGCAAGATGCCAAACTTGGCTTCGGTGAGCGCAAACCGAGCGTTGTCCGCAGCAAGCACGATATCGGCAGCGCAGGCTAGTCCCATTCCACCTCCGTAGGCCACGCCTTGTACCACTGCGACCACTGGTTTTGGACAATAGGCGACAGCGCGCATCATGTTCGAGAACCGCCGGGCATCCTCGATGTTTTCAGTTTCGTCGGCCTGTGCTGCACGGCGCATCCAACCGATGTCAGCGCCCGCGCAGAAATGCTGACCCGCGCCACGCAGCACAACAGCACGCACCGTCTCATCCGTGCCGAGCGCCTCGAACGCCTTCGTCATTCGCGCAATCTGTGCTTCATCGAAGGCGTTGTGTACCTGCGTGCGGTTAAGAGTGACGACAGCTAGCCCGGACGCACTTACCTGAACGCGAAGTTCAGTTGAATCGGTGTAAGCCTGCTGCTGCATCATGATTGCACTCCTTCTTTGCGACGCAACGCGATCAAGGGCTCAACTTGTAGCGCGCGCAGCGCGGGTCGACCCGCATCGAGCGCAGTTAGCGGTTGAACCTCACGTAGGCAGGCATGGCAGCGCCGAGCCAAATCCTGGTAGGTGCGAGTACCTTCAAGTTTCCAGGCGATCTCTTCCGGGCTCAATTCGCGGCGCAGCTTGGCGGGCATTCCAGCCACCAGCATGCGTGCGGGAACCACCATTCCCGCAGGCACAAAAGCGCAGGCTGCAACGATCGCCTGCACGCCGATCTCGGCGTCGTCCATGACGACGGCGTTCATCCCGACCATCGCATCGCGACGCACAATGCAGCTGTGCAACACAGCGCCATGGCCGATATGTCCATTGACTTCGACCACGGTGTCATGCCCGGGGAAACCGTGCATCACGCACCCGTCCTGGATGTTTGCGCCCTCGTGCAGCACGATGCGGCCAAAGTCGCCGCGCAGACTGGCGCAAGGGCCGACGTAGCAACCGGGACCGACCTGTACATCGCCTATCAAGACGGCGGAAGGGTGAACATAGGCGGTCGGATCGACGACTGGGATCACGCCCTCGATGGCATAGCTGGGCACTGTAGCGTCTCCTTAGGGTTTTTCCTGAGTTTAATTTGACTTGCATCAACGATTTTGCAAGCTTAGTATTGACCGACCGGTTGGTCAATACTGTTTGACTGCTCTGGTAAGCAGCCTACATGCCGCAATGCCACTTCCCCTATTTTTGTGATGAGTCACACTCAAACAGCTCTGCGCGTCGATCAGACCGAATCAGTGGTCCGCATCACCTTAGACCGTCCCGATGCTTTGAACGCGCTGAGTGGGGCGCTCATGGCCGAATTGCTGCACGTGCTTGACGCCGTCGCCTCGCGCGCTGCAGTGCGTTGCGTCGTGCTCACCGGCGCGGGGCGTGCGTTCTGCGTCGGACAAGATCTTCGTGATCCCGC
Source organism: Thiomonas arsenitoxydans (assembly GCF_000253115.1). Taxonomy (NCBI): domain Bacteria; kingdom Pseudomonadati; phylum Pseudomonadota; class Betaproteobacteria; order Burkholderiales; genus Thiomonas; species Thiomonas arsenitoxydans. The sequence goes on along the minus strand of NC_014145.1, from coordinate 3,468,120 downwards.
GGTTGCTCCAGACGGCACGCCAAAAGATCTGGGCGCAGTGATCGAAACTGGCTACAAGCCGTTGGTGCTGCGATTACGGTCAATGCCTGTACCGACGCTTGCGGCGGTCAACGGTATCGCAGCTGGTGCAGGGGCTTCGTTAGCGCTGGCGTGCGATCTGGTGGTGGCGCGGCGCAGTGCGATCTTCGTCCAGGCGTTCTCCGGGATCGGATTGATTCCTGACAGCGGCGCGACCTGGGCACTGCCGCGACTGGTCGGCCGCGCACAAGCGGTGGGGCTGGCGATGCTAGGCGAAAAAATCAGCGCCGAACGCGCCGAACAGATTGGACTGATCTGGTCTTCGGTTGAAGACGACATGTTTGATGATGCGGTGAGTCAGCTTTCCGTTCGCTTGGCTGCATTGCCCACGCGGGCTCTGGTGCGCGCAAGAGAGCTGATCGACGCAGGGTCTTGCAGCACTTTGGGGCAGGCGCTTGATGCTGAGGCTGCCGCACAGCGAGAGTTGGGTTTTGCTGCCGATTATGCCGAAGGCGTCGCCGCGTTCAAGCAAAAACGCCAGCCTCGGTTCACGGATCGATAAATGGATGCCATGATGACAGCACGATCTCGTGTTTGGGTTCTGGGAGCCGGCAGCATGGGCGCCGGAATTGCACAACTTGCCGCGCAGGCTGGCCATGCTGTGTGTCTATACGACACTCGAGCCCCTGCGCTCGAGCGCGCCCTCTCAGCAATCGCTGCCGATCTCGACGGCGCAGTTTCCCGCGGCAAATTATCCCCGGAACAGCGTCAAGCCATATTCGAGCGCATTCAGCCCACCAACGACATTGAATCCGGTCGGGGTAGCGGCATCGTGATCGAAGCGATCACTGAAGATCTCTCTGCGAAACAGGAGATTCTAGGCAGCGTCCAAGCGTTCGTCGCCGACGATGCGCTGCTTCTGAGCAATACCTCGTCGCTATCGATCACGGCCATCGCCGCTGCGCTACACCGACCTCAGCGTGTCGCCGGATGGCATTTTTTCAATCCCGCGGTAAGGATGAAATTGGTCGAAATCATCCCTGGTTTGCAGACCGATTCTTCGGTGGTCGAAACTCTACGCACCCTGTCGCAGGAATGGGGAAAGATCCCAGTAGTCGCGCCAAACGGACCTGGCTTCATCGTCAACCGCGTCGCGCGCCCTTACTACGCCGAGGCGTGGCGGTTGCTGGCTGAGGGGGCCGCTCCCGCGGCTGCAATCGACGCGTTGTTGCGCCAGTGCGGTGGATTCGCCCTCGGACCATTCGAGCTAATGGATTTGATCGGCCACGACATCAACCTGGCTGTGACCGAGTCAGTGTTCCGCAGTACCGGATACGACTCGCGCTATGCACCGGCTCTGATGCAACAAGAACTGGTTCGCGCCGGGCGTCTCGGCCGTAAAAGCGGCAACGGTGTGTATCAATACCGGGATGGCGCAACTACCGTGCCAGAAGTCGAAGCAACAAAGCCCGCCAATGTGCTTCCGATGGTGCGCTATGCCGCGGTGCTGAAGTCGCTCGCCCCTTTGGTCGACCGGCTGCGCCAAGCTGGAGTTGCGCTCGTCTTGGATTCGCTGCTACCGGAAGATGCTCTCGGTGTCGGTGCGGCCACGGTAGTGTTAACGGACGGGCGAATTGCCGCACAGCGTGCTGCGGAGGAGTCGTGCCCTTCCCTGATACTGCTCGACTTGGCACTTGACTTCGCAAGCACGCCGCTACTTGGAGCATGCGCAACAGACGCGGCGCGATCTGATCTCGCGGTGCTTGCCGCGGCGCTTGCGATGACTGGCTTGAAATTGATCGAACTGGCTGACGTTGCCGGGCTGGTCGTCGCGCGAATCGTCGCGATGCTGGTCAATGAAGCCGCCGATCTGGCGAGCTGGAACGCGGTGCGCGCTGCCGACATTGATCTCGCGATGAGGCTCGGCACGGCTTACCCGCGCGGCCCGCTGGTCTGGGGTCAGACTTTGGGCCCAGCGCGCGTACACGCACTGCTGCACAACCTATTCGATCACTATGGCGATTTTCGCTACCGGGCTGCGCCGCGACTGTCTGCTGCCCGCTGGACTGGAGCTGCTCTCGATGCCTGAACCGCAAGTCACTCCGAACGAAACTGTCAATCTGTCCGCGCAGGAACTCGCCGAGCGCGTGCGTGATCGTATGCACGAGAACGACTATGCAACGCGAGCGCTCTCCATCGCCATCGTCGAAGTCGGCCCTGGAACGTCGCGCGCCCGCATGACGGTGCGCCGAGACATGCTCAATGGCTTCGCCATCTGCCACGGCGGGTTGATCACCACTCTGGCCGATACTGCCTTTGCCTATGCCTGCAATGCCCATAACGAAGTCACCGTCGCCTCTGGACTAAGTGTTGACTTCCTGGCGCCAGCCAATGAAGGCGACGTACTCGATGCCGAGTGCCATGAACAGTCGGCCAGAGGCCGTACCGGCATTTACGACGTCGCTGTCAGCAATCAGCGCGGAGAACGCGTCGCCCTGTTCCGCGGCCGCTCTTACCGGCTGCGTGGCAAGGCGGTAGTCGACGTCCACGACGACACCAACAAATGAGGAGACCATCATGCTGAGCCCCGTCGCCACAGCCGTTAAACCGGAACCGATCGAGACCGCCAGCCGAGACGAGATCGCCTCGCTGCAGCTCGACCGCCTGCGCTGGACGTTGCACCACGCCTACGAAAACGTACCGCATTATCGCCGCGCCTTCGATGCCAAGGGGGTGCATCCTGACGATCTGCACAGTCTTGAGGACCTGGCAAAGTTTCCTTTTACTGCCAAGTCTGACCTGCGCGACAACTATCCCTTTGGCATGTTCGCGGTTCCGCGCGAGCGCATTGTTCGAGTCCATGCCTCGTCCGGAACCACCGGCAAGCCGACCGTCGTCGGCTACACGCAGCGCGACATCGATACCTGGGCGAACCTGGTTGCCCGCTCAATCCGGGCTGCTGGCGGAAAACCAGGCGATATCGTCCATGTGGCCTATGGCTACGGGCTATTCACCGGGGGTATGGGGGCGCACTACGGCGCCGAGCGACTGGGATGTACCGTGGTGCCCATGTCGGGCGGTCAAACCGAGAAGCAGGTGCAGTTGATTCGCGACTTCCAGCCCGACATCATCATGGTCACCCCGAGCTATATGCAGGTGATCATTGAGGAGTTCGCGCGCCAGGGCTTGGACGCACGCGACTGTTCGCTGCGTATCGGCATTTTCGGCGCCGAACCATGGACTGAGGCGATGCGGCGCGAAATCGAATCCAAGGCCAGTCTGAAAGCGGTCGACATCTATGGCTTGAGCGAGGTGATGGGCCCGGGGGTCGCCTGCGAATGTGTCGAGACTCAGGACGGGCCAGTGATCTGGGAAGATCACTTCTATCCCGAGATCATCGACCCGATCACCGGCGCACCGCTGCCCGACGGCAGCGAGGGCGAGCTGGTGTTCACCACGCTGACCAAGGAAGGGCTGCCGATCATTCGCTATCGCACGCGCGACCTCACCCGGCTGCTGCCGCCAACTGCGCGCGCCTTCCGCCGCATGGGCAAGATCGTTGGGCGCAGCGACGACATGCTCATCGTTCGCGGCGTCAACGTATTTCCGACCCAGATCGAGGAGATCGTGATCCAGCACGACAAGCTCTCGGGCCAATACCAAATTCACTTGAGCCGCGACGGCCATCTCGACAAAGTCGAGGTTCACTGCGAGCTCCAGCCCACGCTCGGCCATGTCAGCGACGCCGAGCGCCAGCAAATCGCCGACTGGCTGACGCACCGCATCAAAACCCTGGTCGGGATCAGCACTCGAGTTTGCGTGCTGCCGCCGGATTCGATCGAGCGGACCCTGGTCGGCAAGGCTCGGCGTGTCATCGACCATCGCCACAAAGGCGGCTAAACCGCTACGCACCGAGCGCCCATTGCTTCATCAAGGAGAACAGCATGTATACCCAAGCCATGGATCTAATGCCTAAGGGAGACGGTAAGCCGTCCGTTCCGCTGTCGGCAACCGAGCAGCAATTGCTTGATCGATTCGAAGCACGGATCGACGACGGCGCTTTTGTCGAACCCAAAGACTGGATGCCCGATCATTACCGTCGGACGCTGGTGAGACAGATCAGCCAGCACGCACATTCCGAGATCGTCGGCATGTTGCCCGAGGGCAACTGGATCACGCGCGCACCCACCCTCAAGCGCAAAGCCATCTTGCTCGCCAAGGTGCAGGACGAAGGCGGCCACGGCCTTTACCTCTATGCCGCCGCAGAGACGCTGGGTGTGTCGCGTGACGAGCTGATCGATCAGTTACACGCTGGCAAAGCCAAGTACAGCTCGATTTTCAACTACCCGACATTGAGCTGGGCCGACGTCGGTGTCATCGGCTGGCTGGTCGACGGAGCGGCGATCATGAACCAGGTGCCGCTGTGCCGCTGTTCATATGCACCATACGCGCGAGCGATGATCCGCATCTGCCGCGAGGAGAGTTTTCACCAGCGACAGGGCTATGACGCACTGCTGGTGATGATGCGCGACGGCACGCCGCGTCAGCGTGACATGGTGCAGGACGCAGTGAACCGCTGGTGGTGGCCGAGCCTGATGATGTTCGGCCCGCCTGACGAGGCCAGCAACCATTCGGAGCAGAGCATGCGTTGGGGCATCAAGCGCATTTCCAATGACGATCTGCGGCAGAAGTTCGTCGACGCCACGGTACAGCAAGCCAAAGTGCTCGGCGTTTCTCTGCCCGATCCTGAACTGCGCTGGAACGAAGCCCGCGAGCATTTCGACTTCGGTCCAATCGATTGGGATGAATTCTGGCGGGTGGTGGGCGGCGACGGACCGTGCAATCGAGAGCGGCTGGCTGATCGCGCTCAGGCTTGGGACGAAGGCGCATGGGTGCGCGAAGCGGCGCTGGCACATGCCGCGAAATCAACAACGCAGCGCAAGGCCGCTTGATCCTCCATTCTTTTCTACTAGGGGAAACTCAATGCATTCAACAGAAAAATCCGAAGCTGCCGATAGCCGCGACGAATGGCCTTTGTGGGAGGTGTTCGTGCGTAGCAAGGCCGGGCTCGACCACAAGCACAGCGGCAGCCTGCATGCGCCCGACGCCAAGCTGGCCATCGAAATGGCGCGCGACGTTTACACACGAAGGCAGGAAGGCACAAGCATCTGGGTGGTGCGCTCCGACCAGATCGTCGCCAGCGATCCAGGCGACAAGGGTATGTACTTCGATCCGATGGAAGACAAGGTGTACCGCCATCCGACGTTCTACAAGCTGCCCGATGAAGTCAACCATATGTGAGGCGCCCGCCATGCGAGATTCGATCACCGTCAGCACCGATCCCACGGTGCGCTACTTACTTCGATTGGCTGACACGTGCTTGATCCACGCCCAGCGACTGGGCGAATGGTGTGGTCACGCACCGATCATCGAGGAGGACATCGCGCTGACCAATATCGCACTTGACCTCATTGGGCAGGCACGTGGCATCCTCACTCGTGCGGGCCAACTCGGCGGGCAGCAGCTCGACGAGGATCAACTTGCCTTCCTGCGCGACGAGCGCGACTATCTCAACCCCACACTGGTTGAACTGCCGCGTGGCGACTTTGCCATCGCCACGGTGCGCAACCTGATGGTTGCCGCACTGCTCGAACCGCTATGGATGCGGCTGCAGGCATCAAGCGACGCCGAAGTCGCTGCAGTCGCGGGCAAAGCGGTCAAGGAGGCGCGCTACCACCATCGGCACGCTGCTGACTGGCTGGTGCGATTAGGTGACGGAACAGCCGAATCGCGTCGCCGTATCGAAACAGCGCTCGACCGGCTTTGGCCCTATTCGCGCGAACTGTTCGAGCCCGACGCAATCGACGAAGCCGCGTTTGCATCTGGTCTTGGGCCGCGCTGGGCCGATCTGCGAGAGCCGTGGATGGCCGCAATGCGCGACGCGATTGACAGCGCCGGGCTGGCGATCCCAGCCGAAAAAACCTTCCTCAGTACAGGTCGAATGGGCATCCACAGTGAACACATGGGCCACATGCTTGCTGAAATGCAGTACCTGCAACGCAGCTATCCCGGTGGGGTGTGGTAATGATGAGTGCGTCAACAGAACGCACGGCACGCGCCTGGGTCGTACTTGACGCTGTTCCCGATCCAGAGGTGCCGGTGCTCTCGGTGCGCGACCTTGGCATGGTTCGCGGGGTTGACCTGGCTGACGACGGCACGCTCGACGTGTTACTCACCCCGACGTATTCCGGTTGCCCGGCCACGGAGATGATCGAGCGAAGCGTGATCGAAGCGCTCGACGCGGCCGGACTCGGCCCCGTGCGGGTGACACTGCGCCGCGCTCCAGCATGGACTACCGACTGGATCAGCGACGAGGGTCGACGCAAACTGCGCGAGTACGGCATTGCCCCGCCGACCCACGTCGTGGGAGAGACTGTGCCGATCCGTATCGTTCGTGGCGCCGCTGTCCCCGCTCCGTCTTGCCCGCGCTGCGGCAGCGCTGATACCGAGCAAATCTCGGCGTTCGGATCGACCGCATGCAAGGCACTGTGGCGGTGCCGTACCTGCGGCGAACCCTTCGACTATTTCAAGCCGATTTGAAAGAACCCCTTCATGGACACCCGCTTCTATCCGCTGCGCGTTCGCGCTGTCGAGCCCGACACCGACGAGGCGATGATCGTCAGCTTCGACGTGCCTGACGACCTCGCCGACCGCTTCGCCTTCACCCAGGGCCAGTACCTCAACCTGCGCGCGACCATCGACGGTGCCGAGGTGCGGCGTTCGTACTCGGTCTGCGCTGGTGTTGACGACGCCGTGTTGCGTATTGGCGTGCGCAAGGTTCGCGGCGGAGTGTTTTCGAACTGGATTGCAGAAAACCTGCATGAGGGCGACACCATCGACATCATGCCGCCGCAGGGCCGGTTCTATGTGCCGATCAATCCTGAGGAGAAACGCCATTACCTTGCGATTGCCGGAGGAAGCGGTATTACCCCAGTTCTATCGATTTTGAAAACTGTGCTCGGCCGCGAGCCGCAAAGTCGTTTCACCTTGATTTATGGCAACCGCAGCCTGCGCTCGACAATGTTCAAGGAGGAACTCGAGGATCTGAAGAACCGTTATTTATCGCGCCTCGAAATCCACCATGTGTTCTCTGAGGAGAATGCGCAGTCGCCTCTGCACCACGGACTGCTAGACCGCGAGCGCATCGGGCAGTTTCTGTCACTGGCGATCCGTCCGCAGACCATCGATCATGCTTTTGTCTGCGGCCCGCACCTGATGAACGACGGCGCAGAGGCTGCGCTGCTAGCCGCCAACGTAGCGTCCGAACGTATCCATATCGAGCGCTTCAACCTGCCTCAGGGTAAGCCCGAAGCCGGGGCCGCTATGCACGAGATTCAATCTCGCGATGCTGCACACAGTCGGGTCATGATCGTGCGTGACGGTCAGCGCCGCGAAATCGAGGTGCGCAAGGGCGATCCGAGCGTGCTCGACGTCGCGATCGCTGCGGGGATGGATCTGCCTTTCTCGTGCACTTCTGGGGTCTGCGGTACTTGTCGGGCCAGACTACTGTGCGGCGAAGTACGGATGGACCGCAATTTCGCACTGGAGAAAGCCGACGTCGATGCGGGATTCATCCTGACCTGCCAGTCGCATCCATTGACCGAGCAGGTCGAGATTTCATTTGATGATCGTTGAAGTGATGCTGATACGCCCACTTCGATCACGGCCCAGCCGAGCATCGTTTTTTCGCTTCGGACGGCCTGACGCAGGCTGAAATCCATGGCTCGAGGACGCGCAGCCAATTACGACGACCAGCGTGCCGCCATTCTGGCGCATGCGGCGCGTCTGTTCGCACGGCAGGGATACGCCGCAACGTCGATGAATCAGGTGGCTGACGCCAGCGCCTTGTCGAAGGCGGCGCTGTATCACTACTTCCGCGACAAGTATGCACTGCTGACCCACATCGCAGAGGCCCACGTGAGGCGCTTGCTTGAGGTGACGTTGGAGGTTGAGACGCTGTGCGGCGAACCCAGGCGATTTTTAGAGGCGCTGATCGAACGTTTTGTGCGTGAATACGCAAGCGCGCAGGACGCGCACCGCGTACTGACCGAGGACGTGCGCTTCCTCGAACCTGTTGACCGGGATCGCATTCTCGGTATTGAGCGTGAGGTTGTCGCACATTTCGCCCGGGCGATCGCAGCAACTCGCCCCGAGCTTGAACCTGCCTCGCTGGACAAGCCCTTGGCCATGTTGCTGTTCGGCATGATCAATTGGCTATTTACCTGGTTCAAACCGGGACAGCCGCTCGACTACCCCACTCTAGCCCCGTTGGTCGCCGACCTGTTTCTCAATGGCGTCAGCGGCCTGCACATCACACCTGTCATTCGACCCGAAGGAGAACAAACCCATGTCACATGAACGCCAAGCCTGGATCGTCGACGGAGTGCGCACCCCATTTGGCCGCTATGGCGGCGCGCTGGCTCCCGTGCGCGCTGACGGCCTCGGTGCCATTCCCGTTCGCGCGTTGATCGGGCGACATCCTGGCATCGACTGGAGCACTGCAGACGAATTGTTCTACGGCTGCGCTAACCAGGCCGGCGAGGACAACCGTAACGTCGCGCGCATGGTCGGGCTGCTCGCGGGCCTGCCGGTCGATGTTCCTGGCTGCACGGTGAATCGACTTTGCGCCTCTGGGTTGGAAGCCGTGGCGCAAGCGGCCCGCGCGATCCGCTGCGGCGAAGCGGATCTGGTCATCGCTGGCGGAGTCGAAAGCATGTCGCGTGCGCCGTTCGTGATCGGCAAAGCGGAGACCGCTTATTCGCGCAGCGCGCGCATCGAGGACACGACGATCGGCTGGCGTTTCGTCAACCCGGCCATTCAGTCGCAGTACGGGATCGACTCGATGCCCGAGACTGCGGAGAACGTCGCCACCGAATTCAACATTTCCCGCGACGATCAGGATGCGTTCGCACTGCGCTCGCAGCAACGTTGTCTGGCGGCGCAGCAAGCTGGCTTTTTCGACGGCGAGATCGTGCCAGTTCAGGTGCCTCGCGCCAAGGGTGATCCGGTCGTCGTGACGCGCGACGAGCATCCCCGTGGCGACACGACCATCGATGACCTGCGAAAACTGCGTGCGGTGATACGCCCCGGCGGCAGCGTCACCGCCGGTAATGCTTCGGGCGTCAACGACGGCGCGTGTGCGCTGCTGATCGCTTCCGACGATGCGGTGCGGCGCTGGGGGCTCACACCTCGGGCTCGTATCGTCGGCGCATGCAGCGCCGGGGTTGCGCCGCGCGTCATGGGCGTGGGCCCAGTTCCAGCGACTCGCAAGCTGCTCGACCGCATCGGTTGGTCGCTTGAGACGATCGACGCCATTGAGCTGAACGAGGCGTTCGCAGCGCAGTCGCTCGCCGTGCTGCGTCAACTCGGCCTTCCCGACGACGCGTCGCAAGTCAACCCCAACGGAGGCGCTATCGCGCTTGGTCATCCGCTTGGTGCGTCTGGCGCGCGATTGGCGCTAACAGCGCTGCGTCAGCTCGAACGCAACAACGGGCGTCGGGCTCTGGCCACGCTGTGCGTCGGCGTTGGCCAAGGTATGGCCCTGGCGCTCGAGCGTCCCTGATCCACCTGAACACGGCTTCTCAAACCAGCAAACCGACATGGAAACTCCCCTATTACAAAGCTATCTGGCCGGCGCCTGGATCGGCAACACCCCCGCGCAGATTCTGTGCGATGCCGCCACCGGTGCACCGGTGGCCTCCACGCACGCTGAGCGGCCTGATTTCGAGGCAGCCCTGGCCTACGGCCGCGGCCCCGGCGTGCGCGGCCTGCTCTCGCTTGACTTCCAGGAGCGAGCACAGCGACTCAAGTCGCTGGCGAAATTCCTCGGTGAGAACAAAGAACTGCTCTACCGCTGGTCGACCTGCACCGGGGCCACCCGCGCCGACGGCTGGATTGACATTGATGGCGGGATAGGAACATTGTTCGCCTACGCCTCGATTGGCAGCAACGAATTACCTGGGGGTAACGTCATACACGAAGGGCCTCCGATTGCGTTGGGCAAGAAGGGACACTTCGTCGGCAGCCACATCCTGGTGCCAAGAGAAGGCGTGGCGGTTCACATTAACGCATTCAATTTCCCGGTTTGGGGTTTGCTCGAGAAGTTTGCACCGAGCTTTCTGGCCGGTATGCCTTGCATCGCCAAGCCAGCTACAAGCACTGCCTACCTCACCGAAGCGCTGGTGCGGCTGATGTTGCAATGGGGCGGACTGCCCGAAGGCAGCTTGCAACTGGTCATCGGCGCAACCGGCGATCTGCTCGACCGCCTAGACGGGCAGGACGCGGTGACCTTCACCGGCTCTGCGACGACCGCAGCGACGCTTCGCGCCAATACCAATCTGATCACTCGCGGCGTGCCGTTCAACGCCGAGGCAGATTCGCTCAACAGCGCTATCCTCGCGCCAGACGTGAACACCGAAGATGCCGAGTTCGATGTGTTCGCGGACGAGGTCGTTCGTGAGATGCGGGTCAAAGCCGGGCAGAAATGCACCGCGATTCGGCGCATCCTGGTGCCTCGCCGCCAGCTTGACGCCCTGCAGACGCGGCTGCGACAACGACTATCTGCGCTGGTGGTAGGTGACCCCAGGCAGGCCGAAGTGCAGATGGGGCCGCTCGCCAGCAAAGCGCAGCAGGCTGACGTGCATTCGCGACTGGATATGCTGCGCCAAGTATGCAGTACGGTATTCGACGGCGCCAACTTGCCTGCGATGCGCTCTGTAGAGACGGGTGACGGCGCCTTCGCCGCCCCGACGTTGCTGATGTGCGAGCAACCGCTGCAAGCCGAAGCCGTTCACGAGGTCGAGGTGTTCGGGCCGGTCGCCACGCTGTTGCCTTATGACGATATCGACGAGGCCTTGGCGCTAGCTGCCCGAGGACGCGGCAGTCTGGTGACTACCCTCGCTACGCGCGATCCTGCGATTGCCACCCATGCCGCACGCCGCGCAGCGGTCCATCATGGCCGCATCCTGGTGCTCGACGCCGAAGCATCGATGGAATCGACCGGTCACGGCTCGCCGCTGCCCTATCTCAAGCACGGTGGCCCGGGGCGCGCAGGAGGCGGTGAGGAGCTTGGCGGAGTGCGCGCGGTCGTGCATTATCTACAGCGGGCAGCGATCCAGGGATCGCCGACCATGGTCGGCGCCGTGGTCGGCGAATACGTCCGCGGAGGTGAACGTATCGAGACCGAAGTGCACCCTTTCCGGCGGTATTTCGAGGAGCTGCGGATTGGCGAATCGCTGCTCACCCACCGACGCACCGTTAGCGAAGCGGATATCGTCGCTTTCGGCGGCATATCCGGAGACTACTTCTATATGCACTTCGACGCCGTCGCTGCGGCGCAGTCGCCCTTCGGCCAGCGCATCGCACACGGCTATTTCGTACTCTCAGCAGCGGCCGGACTGTTTGTCTCGCCGGCACCCGGCCCAGTGCTGGCGAACTACGGCCTAGACACGCTGCGCTTCGTCAAACCCGTACGCATCGGCGACACCATCCGCGCGCGGCTGACTTGTAAGCGCAAGATAGACCGCCGCAAGACTGACGCCCAGGGACGTGGCCAGGGGGTTGTTGCGTGGGATGTCGAGGTGCGCAACCAAGACGAAGAGCTGGTCGCGAGCTACGACATTCTCACGCTAGTCGCCAAGCGCGAGGGAAGCTGAGGAAGGCATGCCACGGCCCGCCACGAAAGCAACTTCAAACGCCCGGCTGAGGTGTCGGCGAACCAAGTCGGCGAGACAACATTTGCGCGAAGCTGCGCAGCATGATGGCCAATGGGCCATCCGGCCTTGTGTCGAACACCACGGTCGGGCCAATCAAGGTCAGGATCATTACTGCTCGACCGTTCACATCGAATACCGGCGCGGCCATGGCGCTGATTCCAGCCAATATGGAATCGACGGCAAGGCTCACGCCACAGGCGCGAATTTGCGCCAATTCGGCCTCAAATTCCGGCGGCAAGATCTCCTTTTGTCTGGCATCCAGCACTTCGAGCACGCGTTCGCGGCTCTGGAACGCTGCGAACGCCTTGCCGGTGGCTGTGTTGAGCAGACTGGCGACGGTGCCCGGCTTCATGTGAACGTGGACCGCGCTGGGCGCCTCTTCGATGCGCACGATAGTCGGGCCGCGGTTACCCCACAACGCAATCGAGGCCGTGTGACCGGTCGACTGCGCGAGGTCGGCGAGCACCGGCGTAGCCAGCCGTACGGGGTCGTACTGCTGCAGGCTGATCAGCCCGAGCTGCAACGCCAGCGGCCCAAGCCCATAACGACCCGCGGCGTCCTGTTCGATCAACCCCAGCTTACCGAAACTCACCAGGTAGGGGTGCGCCTTGCCTGGCGCCATATCGGCTTCTTGCGCCAAGTCCTTGAGCGACAGCGGACGCCCGACATGCGCCAGCGCCAAAAGCAGCCGACCGCCAACTTCGACGCTCTGGATGCCACGAGGGCCGCGAATGGGGTTGTCGTCGGTGGGGAAAGAGGTCATGTTTAGGGTTTATTCCTATGCTAACTAATTAGTTATTCACTAAGCTGAATTCAGAAAATTCATTAAAATTTAACCGGACTCAATTGTCCATCCGGAGACTCCCCATGCAGCAAAAAACGTTTGCGTCGCAAGCTGATCTCGGCGACAAGAAGATCACATTCAGTCAGCTTTCCGAACATGCCTGGGCCTATACCGCCGAAGGTGACCCGAACACCGGTGTAGTGATCGGCGACGATGCGGTGCTGGTTGTCGATACGCAGGCCACACCGGCGATGGCGCAGGACGTGATCCGTCACATTCGCACCGTCACCGACAAGCCTATCCATTATGTCGTCCTGAGCCATTACCACGCCGTGCGTGTGCTCGGCGCCAGTGCTTACGGTGCAGAGCACATCATCGCCAGCGAAGAGACCCTGGCGCTGATCCGCGAACGCGGCGAACAAGATAAAGCGAGCGAAATCGGCCGCTTTCCTCGGCTGTTCCGCGATGTCGAATCGATTCCCGTCGGCCTGACTTGGCCCAACATCACCTTCCGCAGCGACATGACGCTCTGGCTGGGCAAGGTCGAAGTTCGCATCAGCCATCCCGGACGCGGACACACGGCAGGCGACACCATCGTGTGGCTCCCACAAGAGCGCACGTTGTTCTCCGGAGATCTGGTCGAGTTCAATGCCACTCCTTACGCCGGAGATGCCTACTTCCAGGACTGGCCGGGCACGCTCGACAAGCTCGCTGCGCTCGACCCCCTGCAACTCGTCCCCGGGCGTGGCGAAGCCTTGCGGGGGCGCGAGCAGGTCCAGGCTGGACTGAATAGCACCCGCGAGTTTGTCCAAGAGTTGTTCCAGGCCGTACGGGGCGCAGCCGCTAGCGAGTCCGATTTGCGCCAAATCTATCGCGAGGTCTATGACCGGCTTGCGCCGCGCTACGGTAAATGGGTGATTTTCGACCACTGCATGCCGTTCGACGTCTCACGCGCTTATGACGAGGCCACCGCGTATCCCGATCCGCGTATCTGGACCGCCGAGCGCGATGTGCAGATGTGGAAGCAGCTTGAGGCCTGAGCGCCATGCTGTCCCATTACACATATCCACAGTATCCGAGCCGCCTGCCACCTGGCGTTGCGCCTGGAGTCGGCATAGCGCATGCGCCGCTTGTGGTGGTAGGCGCTGGGCCGATCGGGCTCGCAGCGGCGATCGATGCTGCGCAGCGCGGTCAGAACGTAGTGCTGTTAGACGAAGACGACACTGTGAGCCTAGGCTCACGCGGGCTGTGCTACGCCAAACGAACGCTTGAAATTTTCGACCGGCTCGGTGTTGGTGATGCCATAGTGGACAAGGGCGTTACCTGGAACACGGGTCGGGTGTTTCATGAAGATCACGAGGTTTATCACTTCGCTCTGCTCGACGCGCCAAGCTATCGTCGTCCCGGCATGGTCAATCTGCAGCAGTATTACCTTGAGCAATACTTGGTGGACCGGATCGCAAAGTTACCGCAAGTGGCGTTGTGCTGGAAGAACAAAGTCATTGCCGCGCAGGCCGGCGCGGACGGTGTGACGCTGGACATCGAAACGCCCGATGGCAGCTACCGACTTCAAGCAGACTGGCTGATCGTTGCCGACGGGGCGCGCAGCCCGGTACGCAAAATGCTCGGTTTCGACGCTGAAGGGCGCGTGTTTCAAGACCGCTTCCTGATTGCCGACGTGGCGATGCATGCCGACTTTCCTGCTGAGCGCTGGTTTTGGTTCGATCCACCGTTCCACCCTGGTCAATCGGTGCTGCTGCACCGCCAGGCAGACGACATCTGGCGCATCGACTTTCAACTTGGCTGGGACGCCGATCCCGAGGCAGAGAAGCGACCCGAGCAAGTGATACCGCGTATCCGCGCCATGCTCGATCACAAGGGCTACCACGACGTAAAGTTCTCACTTGAGTGGGTGAGCGTCTACACCTTCCAGTGCCGTCGCATGCCGCATTTCCGCCAGGGTCGAGCGCTGTTCGCCGGTGATGCGGCGCACCAGGTTTCGCCATTTGGCGCGCGCGGTGCCAATTCAGGTATTCAAGACATCGACAACTTGATCTGGAAGCTCGATCTCGTGATGCGCGGCAAAGCGCCGGCAGCGCTGCTCGACAGCTACGACGCCGAACGTACCGCCGCCGCCGACGAGAACATCCTGAATTCGACGCGATCGACCGATTTCATCACCCCCAAGTCGCCTGTGGCGCAACGCTACCGGGACGCGACGCTACAACTCGCGGCGCATTACCCGTTCGCCCGCGGGATGGTGAACTCGGGGAGATTGTCGACGCCCACGCATCTATGGAACTCTTCGCTGTGCACACTCGACACCGATCACTTCGACTGCCTGCTGCGACCGGGGTCGCCAATGGACGACGCGCCGATTGAGCGTGACGGTCAGCCCGGCTGGTTGTTGCAGGAATTGGGGGGTGACTTCACCCTGCTGCTGTTCACTGATCGCCCGGAGATGCTTGGCAGCGTGCTGACCGACTTAGATCCGCAGGGCTCAGGGCAGGTTTCGACGCGTTGGGTCGTTGTGTCCGAACAGCCCGGAACTCTGCCAGGCGCCGTCGTGCTCCACGATGTGCGGCATTTCGCCGCCGAACGCTACGACGCTAGAGAGGGCACCATTTACCTCATCCGACCCGATCAACACATCGCCGCACGCTGGCGCCACCCCAATGCTGCACAGGTGCGCGCCGCACTCGCCCGGGCATGCGGACATTGAACCAAGCAAACCATGGAACTGATTCTGGAACCGCATTTCGTTGATGACCAGCAGCCCAGCCCTTACGGCTACATGGCCTCTGACGCGTTCTACGCCGAACTGCTGGACGCGCATGAGGGTTTGAGTGTTGAGCAAAGCGCTCTGCTCGATGCCAAACTCATCCTTTTGCTGGCCAATCACATCGGCAAACTGAGTGTGTTGCGCACGGCGTTACGCGCCGCACGATCTGAACAGATAGCGGCTACAACGCCGCAGATGGAATCCCGGAGCGCATAGCCCCAGGACGAGGACGCCTTGCGAGACGTGTTGCAGTTCTCAGAATCTGCCACGTCAATCGCCAAGTGCGCTGACGACACTTATAGGAGACAACCATGAAGTATTCACGCATTATTTTGGCCGCGGCCATCTCGCTGGCAGCTACATCTGCTGCCTGGGCCGATATCAAGGTCGGCGTCGTGCTTTCGGAGACCGGCCCGGCGGCATCGCTTGGCATTCCTGAAAAAAAGACGGTCGAACTGTTCCCGAAAGATATCGCCGGACAGAAGATGGACTACGTCTTCATGAACGATGGCTCCGACCCCACTTCCGCGGTCAAGGCTGCTAAGAAGCTTATCGACGAGGACAAAGTTGACGTAATTATCGGTTCATCGATCACGCCCAACTCGCTGGCGATGGTTGATGTCGTTGGCGGCGCCAAGGTGCCCAACATCTCGCTCGCAGCTGGACGCAACATCGTATTTCCGGTGGAAGGCAACCGCCTGTGGGTGTTCAACACGCCCCAAACCACCGGTCTGATGGCGCGCGCTGTGGTGAAGAATATGGCGCAAAACAAGTTCAAGACCGTCGCTTACATCGGCTTTGATGACGCATACGGTCAGGACTGGTACAACAACTTTGCCAAGGAATGCGAGGCGGCTGGCATCAAGATAGTTGCCAACGAAAGCTACAACCGCACGGCCACCTCTGTCACCGGACAAGCGCTGCACATCTTGACCGCCAAACCGCAGGCCGTGCTGATCGGCGCTTCCGGAACGCCGGCCGTGCTGCCTGAGCGCACGCTCAAACAAGTTGGATACAAAGGCCAGATTTACCAAACCCACGGCGTCGCCAATCCGGACTTTCTGCGCGTTTGCGGCAGCGACTGTAACGGCACCATCCTGCCTGTTTCTCCTGGCGTAGTCGCTGCGCAATTGCCGCCAGATAGTCCGATCAAGCAGTCAGCGATGCGCTACGCAGACGCCTACGACAAGGCCTACGGCAAGAACCAGTTGTCGCAGTTCAGTGCCAACGCCTGGGACGCGGGTACCTTGCTTGAGCACGCCATTCCCGTCGCACTGAAAAAGGCCCAGCCCAGCGATGTGGTCGCATTCCGCGCCGCTTTGCGCGATGCAATCGAAGGGTTAAAGAACGTGGCTGGAGCAGATGGCATCTACAACATGAGCCCGACTGATCACAATGGCCTCGACGACCGTGCCGTCGCAATGGTGCGAATCGAGAATGGCGCTTGGAAAATGCTGAAATAACGACGGCCAATAGGAGACGATCATGCGTGCATTGCGCAGGGTTTTGCTGGCAGCCGCACTGACCGCGGCTGGAATGGGGAGTGCGATGGCCGACATCACGGTGGGCGCCGTGCTTTCGCTAACCGGCCCTGCAGCTTCACTGGGCATACCGGAGCAAAAAACTCTCGATCTCCTGCCTAAGGAAATCGGCGGCCAAAAAATCCGGTACGTCGTGCTGGATGATCGCTCTGACCCCACCGAAGCGGTGAAAGACGCCAAGCAGTTGATCGAGAGTGACAAAGTCAGTGCGATCATCGGGGCCTCGGTCACACCAAGCGCTCTGGCGATGCTCGATGTTGTCGGTGCGGCGAAGGTGCCTACCATCACGCTGGCATCGGGCTACAACATTGCCTTTCCGGTGTCTGGCAACCGCGAGTGGATCTTCATGCCCGTTCAGACAACTGCTCTGATGGCGCAGGCAACGTCCCAGTACATGGCGTCTCAGGGTGTGCGCAAGGTCGGATTTATTGGCTTTGACAATGCACTTGGCGAGGATTGGTGGAAGAACTTTTCCGCGGAGGCGCACGCCGCGAAAATAGACGTCGTTGCCAGCGAGCGCTTCGCGCCCAACGCGACCTCGGTCACGGGACAGGTCCTGAACATCCTCGCCTCCCAACCTGATGCCGTGCTGATCGCTGCATCGGGCACGCCGGCTGTGCTGCCTGAGAAGACGCTGCGGCAAATCGGGTTTAAGGGCCGGATCTACCAGACGCACGGTGTTGCCAACCCTGACTTCCTTCGAGTGTGCGGTAGCACCTGTGACGGAACCGTTTTGTCCTTGTCCCCGGGCATCGTTGCGGCGCAACTGCCGGACGACAGTGAGATTAAACAATCTGCGATGCGCTTCGCTCAGACTTACGAAAAGGCCTACGGCCCGAATTCCTTGAACCAGTTCAGCACCGCAGCCTGGGATGCAGGACTGTTTCTTGAATACGCCATACCCAAAGCGTTGAAAACGGCTTCACCAGAAGATCTTTCTGCGTTTCGCCTGGCGCTTCGACAAGCCATGGTGGGCATTCGCAACTTCCCTGGATCGCAAGGCGTCTACAACATGAGTGCGACAAATCACAACGGGCTTGACAGCCGGGCCGTCGCAATCGCGGAGATTCGGGCGGGTCAATGGAAGCTTCTTAAGTACCCAAACTGAGAAAATCCGGATCGATCTCATGACTTTCGACATCGCGCTGTACCTCGGTCAGAACGGGGTGACGCTGGCCGCCATTTACGCACTGTTGGCGCTCGCTCTGGTTTTGGTCTTTGCCGTGACGCGAGTGATCTTCATCCCACAGGGAGAAATCATGACCTTCGCTGCACTCAGTCTGGTGGCCATGCGTGCTGGTCATCCGCCACTGCTCGCTTGGTTGCTGGTGGGGCTCGGAGTGGTCGCCTGGCTGCAAGACGCGACGGTGATCTTGCGCACCGGACAAATCCGTCGACTTCTACGCGCCGGTATCGTCTACCTAGCCCCACCCCTGTTCTTGCTTGCCGTCGTCTACAGCCTGCCTCTGTCTTCGTTGGCGTATCCATTACAGATCGCAATCACTTTAGCGATGTGCGCTGTATTCGGCCCACTGCTCTACCGTGTTGTTTACGCCCCGGCGGCGCAAGCTTCGGTTCTGACCCTGCTGCTGCTATCTGTGGCGCTGCACATCGCGCTCAACAGCCTAGGTTTGCTGCTGTTTGGTCCTGAAGGATCGCAGCTGCCTGCATTTACCGACGGCAGCTTCCAGCTCGGCGGTATGCCGGTGGCGCTGCAGACGCTATGGATTATTGGCTCCAGCTTGGCATTGCTCGCCGTGCTGTTCCTGTTCTTCCGGTTCTCCTTATACGGGAAGGCGCTGCGCGCCACGGCGGTGAACCGTACCGGGGCTCAGCTCATGGGCATTTCTCCGGCTTTCGCTGGGGGGGCGGCTTTCCTACTCGCAGGCGTTGTAGGCGCATGGTCTGGAATTCTTATTGCCACCACCACCGTAATCGACTATGAAGCAGGCTTTGTCATCGGGCTCAAGGGTTTCGTCGCTGCCATCATTGGCGGTCTGGCAAGCTATCCGGGCGCGGCTGCAGGTGCTTTGTTGGTTGGTCTCACCGAATCGTTCGCCTCCTTCTGGGCGAGCGCCTATAAGGATGTCATCGTGTTCCTGCTCATCATTCCTGTGTTGCTGTGGCGCTCGATGGCGAGCGGCCCCCATGATGAAGAGGAGTCGTGATGTTGTATCGACTGCCGCTGATCGCTTTCATCCTTGCGTTGTGCATCGCTCCGTTCATGCTGCACGGCTACCCCATGCTGATGCTCAACTATGTCGGCCTGAGCGTCATCGTGGTGCTTGGTCTGGTGCTGCTGACTGGCGTGGGCGGGCTTACCAGCTTTGGTCAGGCGGCCTTTGTCGGCATGGGCGCTTACGCGGCCGCCTGGCTGACCACGACGCAGGACTGGAACCCCTGGTTGACCCTGCTTGCCGGGCTATTGCTGACCACCGTAGCGGCGGTGGTGCTTGGTTGGGTCACACTTCGCATGAGCGGACATTACCTGCCGCTGAGCACTCTGGCCTGGGGAATCGCCATTTATCTGACGTTCGGCAACAGCCAAACGCTGGGCGGGCAAACCGGCATCACCGGCATCCCCCCACTCAGCTTGTTTGGTTGGCAACTCACCGAGTCTTGGCAATTCCATATTCTGATCTGGGCAGTGGTGCTGTCCATCATCTGGACTGTGCACAACATGCTCGACTCGCGTGAAGGCCGAGCCATGCGCGCACTCAAGGGCGGCACGCTCATGGCGGAGGCGATGGGCGTGAACACAACCCGCTTCAAGATCATCCTGTTCGTGCTCGCAGCGCAGTATGCCTGTGTCGCCGGTTGGATCTACGCCTACATGCAGCGCTTCGTCAATCCGACTCCGTTTTCCCTGGGCCAAGGCATCGAATATTTATTCATGGGCGTTGTCGGCGGGATCGCTGAACTGTGGGGAGGCGTGGTCGGAAGTTTTCTTTACGCCCTGCCGAGGGAATGGCTACACAGCCATCTGCCGTCGCTGCTCGGTCGCAGCGGCAGCTTCGAAGGCATCATCTTCGGGGTGCTGATGATCATCATCCTTCAGCGCGCGCCAGAAGGACTGTGGCCCCATTTGCATCGATTGTGGCCACGACGCGTGTCAGCACCGGACGCCCTGTCGAATGCGGCAGCAGCGCCCCTGGATAGCCGTCTCAGACCCGCTAGGGGCGAACTTATATTGCAGCTCAATGCCGTTACTAAACGCTTCGGCGGACTGGTTGCTAACAATGCCATTTCTTTCGAGGTGCGCGCGGGCGAAGTGCTGGCGCTGATCGGTCCCAACGGCGCTGGCAAGAGCACCCTTTTCAACTGCATCTCCGCAGTGAGTCCGCCGAGTTCGGGCAGCATTCGCTTTCTCGGAAAACCTGTAGAGCGTTGCGACTCTCGCAAAGTCGCGCGAATGGGGATGAGTCGCACCTTCCAGCATGTTCGTTTGCTGCCGCGCATGAGTGTGCTCGACAACGTAGCGCTCGGAGCTCACCTGCGCGGTCGCCATAGTTTTGTCGCATCGGCCTGGCGGCTTGACCGAGCACAGGAACAGCGCATACTCGCCACTGCTCGAGACGCTCTGGAACGCTGCGGACTTTGCGAAAAAGCTCATCTTCCAGCCGGCAGCCTGCCGCTGGGCCAGCAAAGGGTGGTAGAGATTGCACGCGCGTTGGCTGCCGATCCCAGCTTGCTGCTGCTTGATGAACCCGCGGCCGGCCTGCGCTACCTTGAAAAACGCGAACTGGGGATTTTGCTCGGTCGACTGCGTAAAGAAGGACTAGCTATCCTGCTGGTCGAGCACGACTTGGACTTCGTAATGGAACTCGCCGACCGCGTGGTGGTGATGGATTTCGGCGAAAAAATCGCCGAAGGGCTTCCGCAAGAAATCCGCCGTCATCCGGCGGTGATCGAGGCTTATTTGGGCGGTGTTGGAGACGCAGCATGAACGGCGCCGCTCAGCTCCCAGAAGGCGTGGTCAACGAAGCCGCCATTGATGAACCAGTAGAGTCTGTTCAGAGCCGCCCTGCGTCCGCTCCTCTGCTCGAACTCAAAGGTTTAAGCGTGAGCTACGGCAAGGTACGTGCCGTGCGAGAAGTCAGCATGCGTGTGCCGCGCGGCTCGATTGTCACGGTCATTGGCCCGAACGGCGCCGGAAAGACGACTCTGCTGATGGCCCTCATGGGCCTGCTCCCCTCTCACGGCCAAATAACGTTCGATGGACACGACTGCCGCAGTGCCGGGCCGCAGCGCCGGGTCGAGATGGGCATGGGATTGGTGACCGAGAAACGCGATTTGTTTGGCTCTATGAGTGTCGAAGACAATCTGGAGCTTGGTGCATTTCGCAACCGCAGTGAAGGCAAATCCGCGCGGCAGCGTGAGCGCGAGCAGGTCTACGCGCTGTTTCCGCGTCTGCTGGAACGCCGCAAGCAGTTGGCGCAGACGTTGTCTGGCGGTGAGCGTCAAATGCTGGCGCTCGGCCGCGCCCTGATGGGCAGACCGCGATTGCTGCTCCTCGATGAACCCAGCTTAGGCTTAGCGCCACGGATTGTCCGCGAAGTACTGCACGCGGTGGCGCAATTACGGGACGCCGGTTTGAGCGTGCTGTTGGTCGAGCAGAACGCCCGCGCTGCACTACAGATCGCTGATGAGGGCTATGTACTCGAGCTCGGCGAAGTGGCGCTGCACGGTCCGAGCGAGCATTTGCTCCATGATCCCAAGGTCGAGTCGACCTATCTGGGCATGCTTCACGAGGAATGAATCTGCGCGATGCCGTCCTCTCGCGGCATCTTGCGCCACGAAGGCTGCTACGGCAGCCGCCTGACATTCAAACGCGATATGACGAAAGGAGACTCATCATGCTGGTCCAAAAGATCCATCATGTTGCCTACCGCTGCAAGGACGCGCTGCAGACCGCACGCTGGTACGAGCAGCATCTGGACATGAAACTGGTGCTGTGCATCGCCGAAGACACCGTGCCCTCCACAGGCGAAGCCGATCCCTACATGCACATCTTTCTCGACGCGGGCCAGGGCAATATCCTGGCCTTCTTCGAGCTGCCCACCCAGCCCGAGATGGGACGCGACCCCAACACCCCCGTCTGGACCCAGCACCTCGCGCTGGAGGTCGGCTCCATGGACGAACTTCTCGCCGCCAAGCAGCGCCTGCAGAACGCCGGAATCGACGTGCTCGGCCCGACCGATCATGCGCTGTTCCAGTCCATCTACTTCTTCGACCCCAACGGCCACCGCCTGGAATTAGCGTGCAATACCGCCAGTCCCAAAATGCTGGCCGCACTCGATGCCGTGAAGTGGGACATGCTCGAAGAAT
Source organism: Thiomonas arsenitoxydans (assembly GCF_000253115.1). Lineage (NCBI taxonomy): Bacteria > Pseudomonadati > Pseudomonadota > Betaproteobacteria > Burkholderiales > Thiomonas > Thiomonas arsenitoxydans. The sequence goes on along the minus strand of NC_014145.1, from coordinate 3,445,893 downwards.
GGAACCAGACCCGCAAAGCCCCCAAGCATGCCGCCTGGATGCATGACGGCCGCTACAAGGAGATGTTCCAGTGAGGCTGGCCACGCTGAAGACCGCGGCCCCGGACGGCCGACTGGTCGTGGTCAACGACACCCTGACCCTGTGCCAGCCGGTGCCCGACATCGCCCCGACCCTGCAGGCCGCGCTCGACGACTGGGCGCGCTGCGCCCCGCTGCTGCGCGATGCGGCGCTGGCCCTGCAAGCCGGAACAGCACGGCACACCCAGCCCTTCGACGCCGCCGCCTGCCACTCGCCCCTGCCGCGCGCCTTCCAATGGGCCGACGGTTCGGCCTACATCAACCATGTCGAGCTGGTACGCAAGGCACGCAAAGCCGAAGTGCCCGCCACCTTCTACACCGACCCGCTGATGTATCAGGGCGGCTCCGACAGCTTCATCGCTCCCTGCGACCCCATCGTGGCCAAGGAGAGCTGGGGCATCGACTTCGAGGCCGAGGTGGCCGTCATCACCGGGGAGGTGCCGCTGGGCGCCACGCCCGCGCAGGCGGCGCAGGCCATCCGTCTGGTGCTGCTGGTCAACGACGTCTCGCTGCGCCATCTCATTCCGGCGGAACTGGCCAAGGGCTTTGGCTTCTTCCAGAGCAAACCCGCGTCAGCGTTCAGCCCGGTGGCACTCACGCCCGACGAACTCGGCGCGGCGTGGCACGACAACAAGCTGCATCTGCCCCTGCGGGTGGAGGTCAACGGCCGCCTGTTCGGTCAACCCAATGCCGGGGTGGACATGACCTTCGACTTCGCCCAACTCATCGCGCATGCGGCCAAGACCCGCCGGTTGGCTGCGGGCACAATCATCGGCTCGGGCACGGTGTCGAACAAGCAGGGCGGGCTGTGGGGCTCCAAGGTCGAGCACGGCGGCGTGGGCTATGCCTGCATCGCCGAGGTGCGCACCTACGAAACGATCGAACAGGGCGAGGCCACTACGCCCTTCCTGCGCGATGGCGATGGGGTGGAAATCAGCATGCACGATGAGCAGGGGCGAAACCTGTTCGGCAGCATCCGCAACCGCGTGCAGGCGCTGCCGGAATGAGGCTGCAGAGTCCCCCGCAACCAAAATTTGTTCAATGAAGCCAAAAGACTTAGCGGTCTTTAGTTTTTTTGTTGTCTGCTGCATTTTGGGCTATGGCCCACTCATGGCCCAACTTTGGCCCACGTTTTAGCCGCAAGTTGCTGAGACTTAAGTCACTCTGACCATCCCGATGACAGCGCCTCGGCCTGCTGCAACACCGTTTGCACGGCAGCGTCCGCAAGTCCGCCGGATAACCATGCTTGCGCAGGCTCATCAGCAATTCGTGGGCAATCAGCTTGAGCTTGTCGTCGCCCATGATCAGCACCGAGCTTTCGTTTTGCCGCAGAAGTCGGCACGCAAGGCGTCAGGAAGCGCCGAAGACCATGCCCACACCCGCGGTGATCGCCATCGCCAGGGCGCCCCAGAAGGTCACGCGCGCGACGCCGCGCATGACGCTTGCGCCGCCCGTGTAGGCGGCAAGGCCGCCGAGGACGGCGAGAAACACGAGCGACGTTGCACTCACAAACCACGAGAGATGCGGGCCTGGCGTGACCACTGCGGTTAGCAAGGGTAACGCCGCCCCCACGGTGAATGACAGCGCCGAGGTGAACGCCGCCTGCAAGGGATTGGCGCTGGCGACTTCGGAAATGCCGAGTTCATCACGCGTGTGCGCAGCCAATGCATCCTTGGCCATGAGTTGTGCCGCCACTTTTTGTGCGAGGTCGGGGTCGAGGCCGCGCTCAACATAGATGTTCGCCAGTTCCGCGTGTTCGCGCGCGCCGTCGCTGGCCAGTTCCTGGCGCTCGCGCGCGATGTCGGCCTGCTCGGTGTCGGACTGGGAACTCACCGAGACATATTCCCCCGCTGCCATCGACATCGCCCCTGCGACCAGCGCGGCCACACCCGCCACGATCACCCCGCCATGGGTCGCACTGGATGCGGCGACGCCGACGATCAGGCTGGCGGTGGAAACGATGCCGTCATTGGCGCCGAGCACTGCGGCGCGCAGCCAGCCGATGTGCTGGGTGCGGTGGCTTTCCACATGGAGTCTGGACATGGCGATGGCGGGAATGAGGGCTGGAAGAATAGGATCAGCGCGACTGCAGGGGGGCAGGTCAGGGACGAATCAAGTGGATCGGCGGATTCAGCACGCCGGATCGCACTCCACCGCAGCCAACCCTGCCAGGGTGCTGATGTCGTCATTGTCGCCCACGGGCGCACCCGACACGCAGCCGGCCGCAACCATCCCGCTGGATGTCTTCGCCCCGCCTTTGTGCGGCCCTGTAGTGGGCACAACCCGTGTCGAAGATGTTGGTACTGGGGAGGATCTCATCGAAGCTGTTTTTTCTGGCTGGAAACTGCCGGGAGAGTTTTCCAAAAAAAGGTTTCCGAAAAAAGCCGCCGCTTGCACGTCGAAATCCTTGATAACCAAGCTGTTCGACAGCGCGGTCAACTCGGGCGGGCTGTTATGCACCTCCAAACCGCAACACAACTCAGCCCAAGTAATTGGCCCAAATAATCGAGCCGACTCCGAGCGCCACCCGCTGGCCGCAGACGGCCCCTTGCTGCGCGCGTTGTGCGGGGGTTTTGCAGGCGCCGCAAAATACCGAGTGGCTATAGACGTAAAAGCCCGCACACCTTGAAAGAATCCCCTATGAAAACCACCCGACTGGGCCATACCGGCCTTGAAGTCTCGCGCATTTGTTTGGGCTGCATGACTTATGGCGTGCCCGAGCGCGGCAACCACCCCTGGACGCTCGATGAAGCCGCCAGCCGTCCGTTGATTCGGCAGGCGGTGGAACTGGGCATCAACTTTTTCGATACGGCCAATTCCTATTCCGACGGCACCTCCGAGGAGATTCTCGGCCGCGTGCTGCCCGAGTTCACCCGTCGCGAGGAGATCGTGGTGGCGACCAAGGTGCGCTTTCCGTCGAGGCAGGCGCCCAATATCGGCGGCCTGTCGCGCAAGGCGATTTTGTTCGAGATCGATGCCAGCCTGAAACGACTACGCATGGACTATGTCGATCTCTACCAGATCCACCGCTGGGATCCGCACACCCCCATCGAAGAAACCATGGAAGCGCTGCATGACGTGGTCAAGGCGGGCAAGGCGCGCTATATCGGCGCGTCGAGCATGTTCGCCTGGCAGTTCGCCAAGGCGCAGCAGGTCGCGCGGCAACATGGCTGGACGCGCTTCGTCAGCATGCAGCCGGAACTCAACCTGCTCTACCGCGAGGAAGAGCGCGAGATGCTGCCGCTGTGCCGCGATCAAGGCGTGGCGGTGCTGCCATGGAGCCCGCTGGCGCGCGGTCGCTTGGCGCGGCCCTGGGGGGAACACACCCCGCGCATCGCCAGCGACGCGTTTGGCACCAAACTGTTCGCGCGCACGCAGGACAACGACCGCGACATCGTCGAGGCATTGGGCAAGCTGGCCGCGCAACGGGGCGTGCCGCGCGCGCAACTGGCACTGGCCTGGCTGCTGGACACGCCGGGCGTGACCGCGCCCATCATCGGCGCGTCCAAGCCGCAGCATCTGCTCGACGCCGTGGCCGCCCTGTCGGTCTCGCTCAGCGCCGAGGAGCGGGCGGCGCTGGAGGCGCCGTATCAGCCGCATCCGGTCGTCGGGTTCGAGTGATGGCAGTTCCGCACGGCCGTTCCGAAGGAACTGACCTCCCCTCGGGGGGAAACGAGCGCAGCGAGTCAGGGGGCGGTTTCAGCCTGAACGACTCGCAGCTCGTTGTTCCGCCCTCGTTCATCGCGCTCTATCTGGCGCCGCACCGCAGCCGCCCCAGCGCGCCGCGCGAGGTCATCACCGCGCGCTACGGGTTCTGCGAAGACCTCGCCTCGATGCTGACCGAGCACGCCGCGGAGATCAAGTCCAGCCTGCATGTCACCGACGACGACGTGCTGTCGCGGGTGTGGCTCGGGCTGTGCACGCCCGACTCCGGCGTGAACGCTGCGGAGGCGCAATGGGTGGTCAATCGTCTGGCCGAGTTGTTGGGTTGGCCCCTGCCGGGAGAGATGGGAGAAGGTTGAACGTCGGGCTTGGGTATCCTGCGCCCTGGCCTAATGCTTTCATCCCTCGATGTCCGCCCCCGCAGATTCCATGAACGACACGCCGCCCGCCGTTTCGGCCTGGGCGGTTTTCGGCAACCGCCGCATCGCCGCGGTCTTGCTGCTTGGGTTTTCTTCAGGGCTGCCGCTGGCGCTGACGGCGGGCACGTTGCAGGCCTGGCTCACGGTCGAAGGGCTGAGCCTGAAGGCCATCGGCTTTGCCACCCTGGTCGGGCAGGCCTATGTGTTCAAGTTCCTTTGGTCGCCAGCGATGGATCGTTATGCCGTGCCGTTCTGGGGGCGTTGGCTGGGGCGGCGGCGCGGTTGGCTGCTGCTGGCGCAACTGCTGCTGGCGGCCATGCTCGGTTTGATGGCCTTTGTCGGCGTGCCCGGCCCCGATCAGGCAGCGGCCTGGCCGGGGCTGGTGCATGCGGCCGAGCGGCTCGGCGTGGACGCCGCCAGCGCCCGTGCCGTACCGCTGCTGCTGCTGGCCGTGGGCGTGGCGTTTTTCTCGGCCTCGCAAGACATCGTGATCGACGCCTATCGCACCGATGTGCTGCCCGCCGCCGAGCGCAGCGCCGGGGCCGCCGTGCTGGTGCTGGGCTACCGGCTGGCGATGATCGTCTCGGGCGGTCTGGCGCTGTGGCTCGCCACCGATGTGACCGGATGGCGCGGCATCTACGCCCTCATGGCCGGGCTGATGCTCGTGCTCACCCTCGTCACCTTGTGGGCGCCGCGCCCGCCGCTGCATGTCAAACCGCCGCGCACCCTGCGCGAGGCGGTGGTCGAGCCTTGGCAAGAATTTTTCAGCCGCAAGGGGGCTTGGGCCTTGCTGCTGGCCATCGTGTTTTACAAGCTGGGCGACGCCTTCGCCGGGGCCTTGTCCACCACCTTTCTGATTCGCGGCGTGGGTTTCAGCCCGGCGGATGTGGGCCTGATGAACAAGAGCATGGGGCTGGTCGCCACCATCGTCGGCGCGCTGCTGGGCGGGGCCTTGCAGGCGCGGCTGGGGCTGTGGCGGGCGCTGTTGCTGTTCGGCGTGTTGCAGGGCGCCTCCAATCTGGCCTACTGGGTGCTGGCGATTTCGCCGCAAAGTCTGGCGCTCATGGGTATGGCGATCGGCGTGGAAAACTTTACCGGCGGCATGGGCACGGCGGCGTTTGTCGCTTTGCTGTCGGCGCTATGCGATGTGCGCTTTTCCGCCACACAGTTTGCGCTGTTGTCGGCGCTGTCGGCGGTGGGGCGGGTGTATGTCGGCCCGGCCACGGGCTATCTGGTCGATGCGCTGGGCTGGCCGAACTTCTATCTTTTCACCGTCGTCGCAGCCGTGCCGGGCGTGGTGCTGATCTACTGGCTGCGCGACATCATCGAAGCCCGCGACGTGCAGAACCCGGGCGGGTGAAACGGTCGCAAAGGCCGTTTCAGAGCGCATTCAGCCGAGGTTAAGGCTGGGCTGCTGCAATCGCATCAACAAACATGGAGGAACGGCAACATGGCTGACACCGAACACGCGCTTGCTCTGGGCCAGGAGGCCCGTCTGTTTGTCCGCAATCATCAAAATGGCGTGCTGTCCTCGCTGTCGAAGCGGCTGGACGGTTTTCCCTTCGGCTCGGTCTCGCCCTATGTGCTCGACCACGAGGGCCACCCCGTGATTCTCATTTCTACCCTGGCCGAACACACCAAGAACATCGATGCCGACCCGCGGGTGAGCCTCATCGTGCATCCCTGCGCCGAAGACATGCAGGCCGCTGGCCGCGTCACCTTGGTCGGCCGCGCTGAACGCCTACCCGACAAGGCGGGCTTCGGCGAGCGCTACCTGCGCTATCTGCCGCAGGCCGAGAGCTATTTCGCCATGCACGACTTTCACTTCTATCGCTTGCGGGTGGAAGACGTGCGCTTCATCGGCGGCTTCGGCAAGATCCACTGGATTCGCCCCGAGCGCTATGCCCCGCCTGCCGCGCCCGCGCTGGCCGCCGCCGAAGAGGGCATCCTCGCCCACATGAACGCCGATCATGCGCACAACCTGCGCGAATACTGCCGCCATGTGCATGGCGTGGAGGTGCTGGACGCGGCGATGGTCGGCATCGACTGCGATGGCTTCGACGTACGCGCCGACGGCCATGTGCTGCGCGTCAACTTCCCCGAGCCCGTGCTCGACGCCGAGGCCGCCCGCGCGGCCCTGGTCGAACTGGCGAAACAGGCCCGCACCACGGCCCCGGCGTGAGTTGGGCAGCGCCTGCAGAAAACCGCGCCCCGACTTACGATGACTGCTTCGTCGCCAAGGCAACAAGACTGCGGCGACACTTCCTGGAGACTCTGATATGAAGCTTTTCTACAGCCCCGGCGCCTGCTCGCTTTCACCGCACATCGTTCTGCACGAGCTCGGCCTGCCGCATGACGTAGTCAAGGTCGATCTCAAGACCAAGCAGACCAGCGATGGGCGCGACTTCCGCACCATCAACCCCAAGGGCTATGTGCCCACCCTGCAACTCGACGATGGCACCATCCTCACCGAAGGCCCGGCCATCGTGCAATACCTGGCCGATCGCAAACCCGAGATGCATCTCGCCCCGGCCAACGGCACGCTGGCGCGCTATCAGTTGCAGGAATGGCTGAACTTCATCTCCACCGAGTTGCACAAGCAGTTCAGCCCGCTGTTCAACCCGGCCAGCAGCGCCGACCTGATCGCCGCGCAGAAGGCCAAGCTGGCCGAGCGCTTCGCCCTGATCGCCCAGACCTTGGAGCAACACGACTACCTGCTGCCCAGCGGCTTCAGCGTGGCCGATGCCTATCTCTACACCATCCTGACCTGGGCCGGTTTTGTCGGCGTGGATCTGTCGCCCTGGCCCGCCTTGGTGCGCTACAAGGCGCGCATGGAAGCGCGTCCTGGCGTGGCCGCCACCCTGGCCGCCGAACGCGAGGCGAAAAAGGGCTGAACGCTGATTCAGGGCCCGCGGCGCACCGCGTCAGAACGGTGCGCCGAAAATCGCCCAGACGCCCGACAGAATGGTGGGCACGGCAAGCACGATGTTGATCGCAGACAGAGTGCGAATCTGCGCGGCCTGCGCGCAGGCCGCGCCCCAATCGCTGCGCACAACGGCGCTGCGCATGCGCAGGAAGGGCACGAAAAAGATATACAGCGCGAGCAGCACCATGAGGCTGCCCAGCACCACCATCACCCATTGCGCTGAGCTGAGCACGCCAAACCCGCCGCGCAAGAACACCATGCCGTAGCCGGTGATGACCAGCGACGCGCCCGCGCCCCAGACCACGGCGAAAAAATTACGGAACAGTCCATAAAGCAGCCGAGCACGCGGCTCGGCCTGCGCGATGGCGCGTTTGAGCGCGGGCGCCAGAAAGCCATCCATGAAAAGAATGCCGCCGATCCAGATGACCACGGCGAGCAGATGGATGAATTGTGCGAGAGAGTTCCAGTTCATGGCGTGGGGCAGATCAGCAAAGTGGCTTCATTGCAGCAGAGTTGCGTGAGGTGTGGTTTGACGTGTCTCACAAGCCGTTTGTCGGTTGGGTTCAGTCACAATGGACGCATGTCGTTTGTTTCTGCCCCTATTGCGTTCAGGCCCCGATCTTTGGGGATGCTGAGTGCCGCCTTGCTGTGCTGGCTGCTGCAGTACGGCAGCGTGCAGCACGCGGCCGGGCAGGTGGCGGCCTTGTTTCAGGCGGCCATTGCGGTGGCTTGGGCCATGTTGCTGCTCTGGCTGTGGACGCGCTGGCGTGGCATTGCGCTGTTCGCGCAGGGCGCGTCGCTGCTGCCCGCGCTCTGGGGCGGAGCGCTGTTTACTGTGCAATGGGCCTGCCTGTATCTCGCCGTAGACCGCTCCGCGCTGTGGCGCGTGGCGCTCTTGTTCGGGCTGATGGCGGTGCTGATGCGGGCTGCGGCGCAAGGGCGCTGGCGATCGCGGCTGGGCTTCGCGGCCGGCGTGGCGCTGCTCGCCGTCTGGGCCTGGACGACGGGGCAAGGCGGGGTGGGGCTGTTGACCCTGGCCGCCGCGCTGGCTTTTGTGCTCGGGCTTCATCAGGTGCGCTGCGCCCAGATGCAGCGACAAGACCTGATGCGCTGGCGCTTCTATCAACTCTGTGTGGCCGCGCTGTTGCTGCCGTTGGCGGCGGTGGCGTTCAGCCCGAGCTGGAGCTTTCTGCCGGGCTGGAGCGCGCTGGGCGCGATGTTGCTGCAGGCGGTATGCGGCGGACTGGCGTTTCCGTTTCTGCTGGCTGCGGCCTTACCAGAGGCCAGGAATGAAGCGGCGGGTGACGCGCGCATAACCGGCGTAGTCGGGCCAGACGCCTGAGAGCAGGCGCTCTTCCATTGCCGCCTTGAAATTCAGCACCACGCCCAGCGCGGTCCACAGCGCCCACTGCACCGGGCTGTGCGCCGCTACGGCGACGCCAGCCATGAACAGAATCAGCGCGACATACATGGGGTGGCGCATCCAGCGGTAAGGCCCGGTGATCACCAGATGCGCGCCCTGGCGCGGTTCGGGCACGATGTTGAAATTGCCCGGTCGGTTGTGCCAGAACACCCAGAGCACCAGCGCCGCGCCAGCGGCGAGTAGCGCGAGCGAGGGCCAACTCAGGCGCCATTGCGGCGCGGGCCAGCCGAACATCAGGGCGAGCAGCCCGAACTGGGCAGTCACCCAGAGCCGGGCGAGGGTATGCGTCTGCATGGTGGATGTCTTTCAGGCTTGTCAGGCGCTGCGCATTACCAGCGGCGCTTGCGCACGTTGCGCAGGAACTCGTCGAGAATGGGGGTGCAGTCGAGCAGTTCGGGGTTGGACGGGTGATGGAATTCCGGGTGCCACTGCAGGCCCAGCAGAAAGTTGCGGCCGGTGCCGCGTATGGCTTCGGGCAGGCCGTCTTCGGGGCTGATGGCGTCCACCACCAGATCGCGGCCGAGCGAGCGTACCGCCTGATGATGCACCGACACGATGTTGAGTGTGCCCGGATCGACTTCGGGGTAGAGGCGGGCCAGCAGGCCGCCTTCGGTGAAACGCACCGGGTGGAAATGGCGGTCGTAGGCGTCGCTGAGGTGCTGGGTGTGGCTGTGGGTGAGTTGCGTGGGCAGATCTTGGTAGAGCGTGCCGCCCATGGCGACATTGATGAGTTGCGCGCCGCGGCAGATGCCGAGCACGGGTTTGCGCACTTCGATGAACTCATGCAGCAGTTCCATCTCATAGCCATCGCGCACCGGGTCGCCCGCCCATTCGGGCTTGAGCGGTTCCTCGCCGTAGCTGTGCGGGCTCATATCCGAGCCACCCTGGAGAATCAGGCCGTCGAGCGCGTCGGCGTAGTCGCTCAGTCGGATATTGCTGCGCACAATGCCGCCGCCCGTCGCCACCGTGGGCACCATGAACACCAGCACATCGCGCGACATGGCCCAGTGCGCGACCGACTGCTCCAGATACTGCAGCGTTTTGCTGCGCAGCCCGGCCTGTCCGGGCTGGGGATGGTCGATGCGTGCCGAAATGCCGATTTTCAGAGGTTTGGTCGCCATGGGAGAGCTCGCTGTGGCAAGGATGGATTCATCTTATGACGACCGGAGTGACCGGGCGTTCCCCCAGTTCATTGAAACTCGAAGGTGTAGAACAGATCGAGCGCGTTTTCGGTGCCGGTCTGAGCCTGTACCGAGAGCCGCCGGGTGAGTTGGTGTTGGATGGTGAAAATGCTCGATACCCCGTCGATTCCGCGCGAGAAGGTGACGAGGGTGTTGGCCGACAGGCGCTTGCTCAGGGTGACGATGGTGCTTTGCACGCTGCCAGATGCCGCGGTCGCGGCGCCATTGGTGCTGCTCGTGCCGTTGCTGCTGGACGCGCTTTGCACGCTGATGCTGTCCAGCCCCACCGCATGCGCCAGCCGGGTTTGCAGCGGCTGCCCCTCGCTGGGGCCGAGCAGCGCCGCCGCCGCGGTCTGCAGCAGCCCAATGTCGGACGCGCCCACCTGGTCGAGCGGCTGGCCGAGTACCAGCCACGACAGAATTTCGGTGTCGGGCATGGCGGGGGTGGAACTGAGCTTGACCAGCGGGCGCCGCGCGCTGCCGCTGATGGTCACGCCGACTTCGATGCCGGTGGGCAGGTTGGGGCGGGTGGCGGTAATGTTCAGTCCGGGATTGTCCACCGGCCCGGCGAAGTTGATGCGGCCCTGCGTGACCTGCAGTTGCTGGCCGTAGGCGGTGTATTCGCCCTTGACGACTTCGATACTGCCGGTCGCCGTGGGCGTGGCGCCGTTGTCGGCGCGCACGCGCACGCTGCCGCCCAGCGTGGCGTCGAGACCCTGGCCGTAGAGGTGGAAGTTGGAGCCCAGGTTGAAGGTGCCATCGAAGCGCACGGCGCTGGGCATGGCGGCCGCGGGCTTGCTTGCTGCCGGCGTCTGGCCGATGACGACCACGTCGCTGCTTAGCGTGGGCCCGGTGGCGCGGGGCAGGGCGATGTCGGCGCTGTCGGCGGTGAGGTCGGTGGTGAGGTCGGTGGTGAGGGCCAGCACCTTGTCGGCCAGCCGGGCCTGCGCCGTGCCGCTAAGCACGAGTTGTCGGTCGGGCCGACTGAGCAGTTGCAGCTTGTCGGCCTTGAGGTCCAGCTTCGCGCGCGGCAAACCGTTTTGCAGCAGCGCGTCGCCGGTGGCGGTGAGCTGCCCTTTGCCGCCCTGGAGTTGGAGCTGATCGAGCTGAAGTCGGTCGCCGGTGAAATGGGCGCGCAGCACGCCGTTTTTGAGATCGAGGCCTTGCGCCGGCCAGGCCAGACGCAGCGCCCGGCCATCGAGACTGCCGCTGTATTGCGGCAGGGCCAAGGTGCCTCGGCCCTGCACCGCGAGTTGCAGACGGCCCTCGGCGCGATAGTCGTAGCCGATCAGCGGCGCGGCCCAGGCCAGGCTGGGCATGTCGGCGCCCGCGTCGAGCTGCAGCGGTGCGCTGCCCTCGATGCCCCACAGCTCGCCGCGGCGGCTGAGTTCGGTGGCAAAACTGGCCTGCGCCGTGCCCATGGCGGTCTGCACCACGCCCTGCGCCTGCACGCGGCTGTCTTTCGCTGTGATGTCGAGCACCAGCTGGCCGATGCCCAGCGGCATGAAGCCGCCGCGCGATACGGCGGCGCCGAAGGTGGCGTCGCAGGTCGGGGCGAGGGTGACCGTGCCCACGGGCTTGGCGGGAGCGGCGGCAAGCTGCAGCGCGATATCGCCGCTGTCGCGCTGCAGATGGATCTGGCCGTTCACGGTTGCACCGGCGTCGATCTGCCAGCGGCCCGAAAGCACCAGCGTGTCGCGCAGCCGCGCCGGGGTGATGCCGCCCAGGGCAAGCAGGTCGGCGGTGCGGACGGTCTGCAGACGACCCGCGGTGCGCAACACGCCGGGGGCAAGCTGCAGGCTGTCCAGATCGATCAGCCCGGCCTGCAGCTTCAGAGCGGCATGCTCAACCTGCAGCCGCAGCGGGGAAAACGCCAGATCGAGCTTTGCGGGAGCCTGGAGTTTGAGCGCGACCGGGCCGGTGTTGTCCAGCGAGGTGATCTGGCCGCGCCAGCCTTGCGGGTCGCCGTGCCAGCCGCCAGCAGCACTCAGCCGGAGATCGAGTGGCAAGGGCGGCGCGGCGGGCTGCGATGTGGGTTGTGGTGTGGGAGCAGTGGCGTTGGGCCGGGGCAACTGGCCTTTGACGGCAAGCAACAGAGTGTGCTGGGCGCGGGTGCCCGCGATGTTCAGGGTCGCGGTATCGATCACTTTTTCTGCGCTGCTTTTTGCGGCAGACGCGATCCGCAGGTCTTGCAGCCGGGCGCCCAGTTGCAGTTGTCCGTCCAGCCCGGCCGTGGTCTGCGCCTGAGTGTGCAAACTGCCGATCTGCACGGTTTGCGCGCTCTGGGTCCAGCGCAGGCCGTCGAGGTCGAGCTGTAGCGAGCCCGCGACACGGTTGAGCAGGGCGCTTGCGGATGGCAAGGCGGTGGCGGCCGGTGCGCGGCCGGTGTTGAAGGTGCTAAATGTGCTGCGGGCGCTGAGGTGTTGCAGCGTGAGCGCGCTGGCCCAGCGCAGTTCGTCCGCTTGCAGCGAGACGGTGCCCGAGGGCGCTTGCAAGCCGCCTTGCAACTGGCCGCGCGCTTGGGCGCTGCCTTGCAGGGCGGGGTCGATCTGCGCGAGTTGCGGGGCGCGCAGCGTCCATTGCAAGGCGTCGCGGGGCTGGCCGAATGCGCCTTTCGCGCTGAGCTGGTTGGCGCCGAGGGTGAGTGCGGCGTCCACGTCCCACAGGCGTTGCGGGTCGAGCGCGAGCCGCGCGTGGCCGGTGAAAGTGTGGCCGCGCCACACGCTGGGAGCGAGTTGCAGCGCGAGCTTGGCCTGACGGTGGGCGAGGGCGCCGCTTGCGGTGAGGTCGGCGTTCAGCGTGGCCTTGGGGTAGGCGCCGAATTGCGCAGGGTTGAACTGCCGCAGCCGGGCGCTCAGCTCGAAGGCCTGTGTGCCTGCGGTGGACAGGGTGCCGCTAGCCTCCAGGCGGCCGCCCAGCGCCGAGAGCAGCAGCTGGCGCAAATGCACGCTGTCACCCTGGCGCTGCGCTTGCACGCGAACGTCCCAGCCCGGCTGGCTGAGGGTGGCCTGAACGCTTTGCTGTTGTGCGCTGGCGTCGATCACCACCGGGCCGGACAGGCGGGTGGCGGCCAGCTTGCCGTCGAGCGCGCGGGCGTTGAGCTGCGCGAGCTGCAGGCGGGCCTGCAGCTCGGGCTGCGCCCAATGCAGCGTGCCGCGGATTTGTCCGCCAGCGCCCAGGTCGATGAGCAAATCGTGCGCGCTGGCCTGCTGCGCATCGCCCGCGAGGGTGGCGCTCAGGCTGTGCAGCGGCAGGCGCTGCTGGTCGATCGGGCCGGGCCGAGTGTTGCGCACGCGCAGACTGCCCACCAGCCTTTGCGTGCTCGACGGGCCGAGATCGAGCTGCACATTCAACGCGGCGCGGGGCAGCCCTGCGGCGAAGGCCGAGGGATCGAGCGCGTTCGAGCTGAGCCGGGCGCTGCGCAGCGGTGTGGCATCGAATGGCGTGAGACGGGCCTGCAGTTGGGCGCGGGCGGCGTCCATCTGCAGGGTGCCGTCGAGGGTGAAGTCGCGCAGGGTGCCGTGGGCGCGCAGATCGGCAGCGTTACGCTCAGCCGCCTTGCCGGGCAGGCCGATGTGCGTGGCGCTGAGGCTCGCCTGCAGCGCGTAGGGTGCGGCGTCGTCCAGGCTGGCGCTGAGCTGGGCGTGGGCCCAGGGGGTGAGGGCGGTGAACTGCGCGCGGTAGCGGCCCTGGCCGTAGTGCATCTGGCCGCTGAGGCTGCCGTAAGACCGCAACGCCCCTGGCGGGCCGATCTGCAGTGCGCCGACGGCCAGATGGTCGATGTCGATACGCAGCGGCAGGCGCAGGCTGGCGGGCAGTTGCGGCGCGCCGGTCGAGGCGGCGGCGTGGGCTGGCGTCACGTCGATGCGCTGCGCGCTCAGGTTCTGGATGTGCAGGGTGCGCTGCCACAGCGCGGTCGGCGTCCAGCGCAGCCGGGCGTCGTGCAGGAGGGTGGTGGAGCTGGGGGTGGTGAGCTGCAGTTGGCCGATGCGCACCGAGTTCCACAGACTGCCCTGCACGTCTTTCAGGGTGATTTGCGTGCTGCCCAGCCGCAGCGGCGTACGCGCCGCAAGCCACTGCAGACCGCTCTCGCTGCCCAGCCAAGCCACGGCGCCTGCGGCAGCGATCAACACGGCGACCGTGGCCGTCAGCGCCCAGAGCAAGACGCGCAGCGAGCGCGGCCCGCGGCGGCGGGATTCGGGCGGCGGGGCGGCGACGGGTGCGGTCGGCTCGGTCATCAGAACGACAGCCCCGCACTGAAGTTCAGGCGATATTGGTGCACCGCCTGACCGTAAGCCAGATCGACCGACACCAGCCCCACCGGGCTGCGCCAGCGCACGCCCGCGCCATAGCCGCGCACGGGCTTGAGCGCGCCCCAGGTGTCGGCCGCGTTGCCCAGGTCGTAAAACACCGCGCCACCCCACTGGCGGGTGAACCAGTGATCGAACTCGGCACTGGCGGTAAATAGATAGCGGCCGCCGACGATGGCGTCGCCCTGCACCAGCCCCAGGCTTTGATAGGCGTAGCCGCGCACCGAATTGGCCCCACCGGCGCGAAACAGGAAATTCTGCGGAATGCCGCTGGCGCCATTGGCCAGCACCGCGCCCGCCTCGGCACGAAAAACCAGCTGGTTGCTGCGGTCGATGGGCAAGTAGCCGAGCCCGCGCGCATACAGCCGGATGAAGTTGGCCGACGACAGCAGCGCCTTGCTGGCGCCGCCGAGTTGCAGATTGATGATGGCGCCGCGGCTGGGATAGAGCACGCTGTTGATGTCGCGCCACGTCCAGCTATCGTTCAAGCTCAGTGCATGCACCTCGCTGGAGGCGGCGCCCGCGGGCTGCAGGCTTTCAGCCTGATACTGCAGCGCCAGCGCGGTGTCGATGTGGCCGCGCGTGCGCTCGCGCAGCGCCCCGATGCTGCTGTTGCGCGTGACCAGGCCGGAAATGTCGGTGCGGTCTTGCAACAGGGTGAGGCTGTCGTCATAGCCGTTCGCGGTGCGCGGGAATGCCAGCCGCAGATTGCCGCTCTGCTCGCGCGTCTGCAACTTGACCTCGCTCGACAACCGCCAGGCGCGTCCCAGAAAGTCGAGGTCGCGCCAGCCCATCTGCACCCGCTGCCCGGTATCGCTGCTCACCCCCACGCCGAAACTGAGTTTTTGCGCCCGGTTTTCCGTCACCTGCACATCCACCGGCGCCACGCCGTCCTGCGCCTGACGTACATCGGCATCGACCACGGCATTGCGGAAGTAGGGGCTGTTCTGCAAAGCGGCCTGATAGTCGAGCAGCGCGGTCTGCGAATACGGCTGCCCCGGCTGCATCGGCGCCAGCCGCTCCACGATGCTGGCCGGATAGCGCTGCAACCCGGTGATGTGGAGCGGGCCGAACCGATAGGCCGCGCCCGTGTCCAGCCGCACCAGCAGGCGGGCCTGATGTGTTTGCGGATCGATGGTCGCGCGGCTGTCGGCAATGCGCGCAGCCGGCCATTGCCCCGACAGCAGACTGGAGAGCGCCCGCGACTTGGCCGATTCCCAGTCGGCATCGCGAAACACCGAGCCGGGCTTGAGCGTCCAGGTGCGGCTCAGCCGCGCGCTCAGGGCGGCATCCGGCTGGCCGTCGGGGCCGTCGACCTGCACCTCGACGGCATGCACCAAGGTGGCCACGCCCGGATTCACGCTCAGCACCACACGAATCGGCCCTGTCCCATCAGCCTCCGGCGGGCAAGTGACCCGCACCGTGATCTGCGGTGAAAAATAGCCCTGCGTTTCGAGCAGGCGCTGCACCTGGGCGGGCGCCTCATCGGCCAGCCGCTCGACCTGATCGGCCTGCAATCCCGGAAAGTTGCGCCAGCGCAACAGATCAAGATTGTTAGATAAGAGGGCGCGCAAGTCCTCCGGCACGTCGAGCTCGACCTCGTACTTGGGCGCAGCCGTCTGCGCTGCCGAAGCGGGCGGCGCAGGTGAGGGGCTCGCGGTCTGCGCCGCCGCAGTCTGCGGCCACGCCAGCACCGCGACCGCGCACAAGGCGCCGAGCGCGAAGCCGAAAAAGGCGATGGCGCTCGGCAAAGCGGCTCCGCCAAGCCCGATCTGGTGCTCGGCGGTCGTCGTTCTGGCCGGTTTTCGATGCATGCCCGCATTATTCATGCCGCATGTCGGCGGCGGCGTCGGCAGGCCCATGAGCGTCCCCAGGGCCGGGCTGCGCCCAGTCCGCATCCGTCCTTAAATCATGTTTCAAGCTTGCGCCGGGTCGATTCCCGGCGTGAACTTTGTAAAGCATGCCCTGACATTACTTGCCGACAACCCCGCGGAGTGTGAACATATTCATGGTTTTCTCACAAAAACGCCGGGTCGCCCCAGGTTTCCTTGACTTCCGCCTCTGCTCTATCTCTGTCAAGCCGCATGACATTTTTCAGTTCAACCGTGCCACCCACTCTCGCCTTGCGTATTGCGTACCTGGAAGACGATCCGCTCATTGCTCACGAGGTTTCCGACTGGTTGCGCGAAGCTGGATATGACGTGCAGCACTACACGGACGGGCAGGAATTCGCCCGCGCCGTCGAGCGCGGCGGCGCCGACGCCTGCCTGCTCGACTGGATGCTGCCCGGCCTGAGCGGGCCGGATGTGCTGTGCCGACTGCGTCTGCAACTGGGCGCCAACGTGCCCCCGGTCATTTTCCTCACCGGACGCAATGCCGAAACCGATGTGGTGCAGGCGCTGGAGTCGGGGGCCGACGACTATCTGGTCAAACCCTTGTCGCGCCCGGTGTTGCTGGCGCGGCTGCAGGCTGTGTTGCGCCGATCGGGCAGCACTTTGCCCGCGGCGCGGCTGCGTCTGGGCGAAATCGAGGCCGACTGCTCGCGGCGGCAGATTTTTGTGCAGGGTGAGCGGGTTGAACTGACCGACCGCGAAACCGATCTGGCGCTGCACTTTCTGCAGAACGTCAACCGCCTGCTGACCCGCGACTTTCTCATCCAGACCATCTGGGGCCTGCGTCCGGAGGTCGAGACCCGCACGGTGGACGTGCATGTCAGCGCCCTGCGGCGCAAATTGCGCCTGCAGCCGGAATCGGGCTGGCGCCTGGTGTCGGTCTATGGCCGTGGCTACCGCTTGGAGCGCGCCCGCAGCGCCGACGAAGGGCCGCAGACCGTGCCGCCCGAACTCGACGATTGAACCCGACGCTTGAACGCGTCCGGGCTGAGAATGTCGGTTTGCCGCTTTTTTGTCGGCGGCTCGAACCGGATGTGACTCTGATGCGTTTGCCGACCCCCCTGTTTTTCACCCGTCTTTCCGCCCGCCAATCCCCCCGCCTGCGCGCTTTGCTGCTGGCTGTTTTCGCGTGGGTGATCGTGCCGACTCTGGCGTTGGCGCAAACCGCGCCAACGACTACCAGTGTCTCGGGCGAACCGATGTGGCGCTACACCGTCCGGCCGGGCGACACCCTCATCGGTCTGGGACAGCGTTATTTGCGAGACCCGGCGCAGTGGCCGCAGATCCAGCGCGACAACCGGGTGGGCAATCCACGGCAGATTCCGCCGGGCACCGTCTTGCTGTTTCCCGCCGACCTGCTGCGGCAGCAGCCCTCCAAGGCGCAACTGGTGCAGGCTTTCGGCGCGGTGCGCTGGCGGGCGCAGGCGACTGAGGCCTGGCAAGACGCCCAACCGGGTCAGACCCTGGCCGCCGGCGCGCAGGTTCAAGTGCCGGATTCGGGCAGCGCCGTCATCGAACTGGCCAACGGCACCCGTCTGGCGTTGCAGCCCGGCAGCGCCCTGACGCTCGACACGCTGAGCCTCTACGCCGACGGACTGATGGCCGACACCCGGCTGCGTCTGCAGCAAGGACAGATCGACATTCAGGACAACCCTCGCCGCCTGCCCAATCAGAATCTGCGCATCCTCACCCCGTCGGCCCAGGCCGTGGTGCGCGGCACCCGGTTCCGCGTCGGGGCGGGCGCCGAGGCCACGCGGGAGGAAACCCTGGGCGGCGCGGTCGAGCTGCAGGCTGCGGGCGCGCAGGTGCGGGTGGATGCGGGCATGGGTTCGCTGGCGCGTACGGGGCAGCCGCCGCTGCCGCCGGTGCGGCTGTTGCCGTCGCCCGATGTGTCGGCCTTGCCGAGCCTGTTTGAACAGCTCCCGCTGCGCTTCACCCTGCCCGCGCAGGCCGGGGCGGTGTCGTGGTTCGGCCAGGTGCTGGCCGAGAGCGATAGCGCGCAGGTGCTGGTGCAGAAAACCAGTACCGGCAAGACCCTCAGTGTGGCCGATCTGCCCAATGGCCGCTATGTGCTGCGGCTGCGCGCGGTCGACGCCAACGGCTTGCAGGGACAGGACGCGTCGCACGCCTTCACCGTGTTCGCGCGGCCTTTTTTCCCGATGCTGACCGCCCCGGCGGCCGGGGCGACGGTGCGTGTGGCGCGGCCCAGGCTGGCCTGGTCGGAGTTGCTGGACGTGGCGCGTTCCCATCTGCAACTGGCCGCGCAGGATGATTTCGCGCGGCCGCTGTACGACGTCGAACAGCAGGGCGCGCACTGGACGCCGCCCGCCGATCTCGCCGCGGGCGTCTGGCACTGGCGCGTGGCCAGCATCGACGCGCAGGGGCAGCAGGGGCCGTGGAGCCCGCCGCAGACCTTCCGCTATGTGCCGGGCCCCGGGCCGGCCGATCTGGCCAAGGCGACGATGCGATTCGACCGCGATCATCTGCTGCTCGACTTGCCTGCCGCCCCGTCAGGACAACATTACGCGCTGACGCTGTCTGACCACGCCAACCTGCAACCGGCGCTGGCGCAGATGCAAACGCCGGGCGGCGCGCTGACCTTGCCGCGGCCGTCTTCGGGCAAGCGCTACCTCGGCGCGCGGCTGGTGGACGACAGCGACGGCACGCAGGGGCCGCCGGTGGTGCAGGTCATCGATGTGCCGCCGCGCTATCCCGACCTCTGGCTGCTGCTGATTCCTTTGCTGCCCGCCCTGTGACGTCGTGAAGCCGCTGTGAAAACCGGATTCGCGCGTTTGCTGCGCCTCGGCGAGTCTCGCGAGCGGTTGGCTCGGCCTGCTGAATCCGGCACGGCGCGCTCGGCCCGCTGGCGACCTGGGCTGGAGATTCTGCGCATTGGCGCTCTGCTGCTGATTCTGGCGCTCGGTCTGAGCCTCAGCGGGGTGCTGCAGCGCATCGATCATCTGGTGTTCGATCTGGGGCAGCGGCTGCAGCCGGTCGTGCCGCCGCAGGGCGTGGTCATCGTCGCCATCGACTCGCACAGTCTCGACCGGCTGGGCGCCTGGCCCTGGCCCCGCGCTACCGACGCCCGGCTGGTGGATGCGGTCTGCCGCGCGGGCGCCGCCGCGGTCGGGCTCGACATCGCCTTCACCGAAGCGGGCAGCGACGCGGCGGGCAACGCCGCGCTGGCTCAGTCGTTGCAGGCCTGCGGCAAGGTGGCGCTGCCCGTGGTGCTCGACAGTCTGCGCAGCGGCGGGCAGATCGTTGAAGGCCTGCCCATCCCCCAGCTTGCGGCGGCCGCGGCGGGTCTGGGCCGCATCGGCGTGCAGCTCGACGGCGATGGCGTGGCGCGCAGCGTCTATCTCTGGGAGGGCGTGGGCGCGCCGGTCTGGCCTCTCATGGCGCAGACCCTGCTCACCATCGCCCATCAGCCCGTGCGCGGCAGCGCGCCACGGCCCGCGCAGAGCGCCGTGCCGTCCCATCCCTACGCCCTGGCCGCCGCCGACCAGCGGCGGCTGCGGTTCGTCGGCCCCAGCGGTACGGTGCCGCGACTGTCCGCCAGCGCGGTGCTCGACGGCGTCGTGCCGCCCGGCGCCCTGCGCAGCCAGGTGGTGCTGATCGGCGCAACTGCCGCGGGCCTGGGCGATTTTCTGGCTACCCCGGTGACGACGCAGGGCGCGCCCATGCCTGGCGTGGAGGTGCTGGCCAACACCCTCATCGCGCTGCGCGATGGCACGCTCATCCATGTCGCCGCGCCGGTCTGGAGTTTGCTCATCACGGCCTTGCTCGCGCTCGCGCCTTTGCTCTGGCTGCCGCGGCTCATGCCCCTGGGCGGGCTGATCGCCAGCGTGGCTTGGGGGCTGGTTCTGGTGGGCTCCGCTGCCGCGCTGCCCCTGCTGACGGGTTGGTGGGTCGCGCCCGGCGGGGCGCTGGTGGCGGCGCTTTCCGCCTACCCTTTGTGGGGCTGGCGACGGCTGGAGGCGGCCAGACGCCATCTGGACGGAGAACTGCGCCAGTTGCGCCGTACCGTGCGCGAGTCGCCAGAAGGCGATGCGCCCGCAAAGCACAAGCGACTGAGTTTCGAACGCCGCATTCTGGAGGTGCAGGCCGCGCAGCAGCGTTTGCGCGATCTGCAAACCCGCCGCGACGATGCGCTGGCCTTCATCAGCCACGACGTGCGCGCGCCGCTGGCTGGCGCCGTGCAACTGCTGCAGTCTGGCAAGATGGACGTTGCGGCGCGCGACCGCCTGCTCACCCAGCTTCGCCGTGCGCTGAACCTCTCACAAGGCTTTCTCGATCTGTCGCGCGCGCAGTCGCTGGAGCCGTCGGCCCTGGTCGAAATCGAGTTGGGCGCGGTGCTGCATCAGGCCGCCGACTTCGCTTATGACGAGGCGCTGGCGCAAGGGGTGCGCTTTGTCCGAGAAATTCCAGACGATCCGATCTGGGTGCGGGGCGATTTCGACGCCCTGGAACGTCTGACCACCAATCTGCTGCGCAACGCAGTGCAGCACAGCCCGGCAGGCTCGAAGGTGATCCTCGGCGCCACGCTCGCGCCGCACACGGTGCGCTTCTGGGTGCGGGATCAGGGGCCGGGGCTGACGCCGGAGCAGTCGGCCCGGCTGTTCCAGCGCTTCAGCCGCGCCCATGAGGGGCCGGGCACGCCGCTGTCAGGCAGCACCGGCCTAGGCCTTTACTACGTGCGGCTGGTGGCCGAAAAGCATGGCGGCGCTGCCGGCGTGACATCGCGCCCCGGAGAGGGGGCGATGTTCTGGGCCGAACTGCCCCGGCAAGCCTGAGTGTTGGCGGCCTGACGGGGCACAGACCTTGATTTACTTCTTCAGCGCGTCGCGAATTTCGCGCAGCAGCACGGTGTCTTCCGGCGTGGGTGCGGGGGGGGCCGGCGGCTCGGCGTGCTTGAGCTTGGAAATCATGCGCACCATCATGAAAATGATGAAGGCCAGGATGATGAAGTTCACGGCCACGGTGATGAAGCTGCCATAAGCCAGCACCGGCACGCCGGCTTTTTTGAGCGCCGCCAGCGTCATTTCGGTACCGGCGGGCACTTTGCCCAGGACGATGAACAGATTGGAGAAATCCAGTTTGCCGATGACCGCGCCAACAATCGGCATGATGACATCGCCGACCAGCGATTCGACGATTTTGCCAAACGCGCCGCCGATGATCACGGCAACGGCCAAGTCGATCACATTGCCTTTGACGGCAAACTCTTTGAAATCTTTCATCAGGGACATACGGGGCTCCTCAACCGGTGGGGGAAGGGCGTGAATACCTCACGCACGGCGCGGATTTTGCGGGAAAAATGGGCAATTCCCTAGCGCCGCACCCTGTTTTAGAGGGTTTTTTACAGTCTATCGCCCGGGAACGATCAATTCGGCCGCGCCGCAGCGTAAAACCGCACCAGTTCCAGCTGAACCTGATCAGACAGGGCGCTGAACGGGCCACGCAGCAATTTTTCGGCTTCTTCGCGCTGGGCGTTGCGGCTGCTCAGCAGCACCTGCGCCGCAGCGAGGTGGAACTCGGCGTGCATCTTTCGCAGGCGCGCATATTCGGGCAGGTGTCCGTATCGGCCCTTGGCGCGACCATGCAGCCATTGACCCAGAGCGCACTGATCGTCCACGGCGACCGAGGCGATGTCCACATCATCTTGCTGACCGTCGACGATGATGGCCTTGAGGCGCTTTTTCCAGTTGAGATGGCCTTGCACCGCCTGCCCCAGATAGAGCCCGTCGAAGTGGTCTTCTTCCGGGTCGATTTCGGGGGCCAGGTGAGTGTCGGTGGCGGGAAGCAGACCGAGGTCGTGGCGGCGCAGCCAAGCGAGAAGTCCCATGAGTTGTCCTTTTTGAGAGAGGTTGTGAACGCAACATGCCGGGGCGGTTGCCGCCAGCCATGAGAAGGACTTTAAAAATCAGGCTCAGGGTCGGTCTAGGAATGTGCGGGCCGCTTTACGCTTGTATTCAGTCAAGTGTGATTTTTTGCACAGAATGTCCGGTGCGCCGCAAAGCGCGCCGCCGATACGCCAGGTCACAGTTGATACATACTGGCCCTAGTTTCCGCGTTGACATCTGCTTAAAGTGCAGTCATCCAAGTTTTGCTCCTCGTTGCTGTAAGGCTTGGCTAGGCGTGATGCGGTTGTACCCCGGATGACGCCGCCCCATCGAGCAGGGAGTGCACTGTGGTGCTGCGTTCGCGGCACCGGAGGGCTGAGGAAAAAAACAACGATCTGGAGACATCCTGCAGCGGCGTTTCGTTTGTTTCGCCGCTGCGCTGAAAACAAGCATCCACCGAATGTCGTACCGCCCGCGCCGAGCCTGGTTGCGGGTGGCGCATGCAGTGCCGCGCAGACCGGTCGGTCGGTGCGGCGACTATCCATCGCTGACTACTGAGATCGGCGAAGAAACCAACCTCGTGAGGAGCCAAATGAAACTTGCCAAAACCCTGATCGCAGCCGCCATTGGAATGGGCGCAGCCCACGCCGCTTTCGCCATGAACGTGCCTGGCCCGCTGGTCACGCCCCAGTGGCTGAAGGCGCACCAGAGCGACGTCACCGTCATCGATATTCGTGGCGGCGGCAGCATGAAAGCCTATGACGAAGAGCCGGTCATGGGCAAAGACCATTTTGTGAAAAAGAGCGGCGGCCATATCGCGGGCGCTGATCTGGTGAACTTCAACGACATTCGTGAAGAGCGCACGGTCGACGGCGTCAAGCTCAAGGCCATGATGCCGACTGCTGAATACTTCACCAAGGTCATGGACGCGGCAGGCGTGAACAGCGGCAAGCCTTACGTCATCGTGCCGACCGGCAACGCCGTGTTCGCAATGGACCGCGGCACTCGCCTGTACTTCCAGATGCGCTATTTCGGCGTGCCCGCCGATCAGATCGCCATCCTCAACGGCGGTACCAACGCCTGGATCAATGCCGGCTATCCGGTGAGCATCAAGCCCGCGCCCAAGAAAATGGGTGACTGGAAAGCCACGGGCGAAGACAAGGCGCTGTTGGCCGGTCTGAATGATGTCAAGGAAGGCGAGAAGAGCGGCACCGAGCAATTCATCGACGCCCGCCCCACCGCCCAGTACCTGGGCATTGCCAAGAAGCCGATCAACAAGACGGCGGGCCATCTGGCCGGCGCCAAGTCGTTCCCGATCGACGCCATCGTCAAGGATGATCATGGCGCGGCCATGTTCATGAGCGCGGCCGACTACAAGAAGATCTTCCACGACTTCAATATCAGCGACACCGCGCCGACGACCACCTACTGCAACACCGGCCACCTGGCCTCGGGCGCCTGGTTCGTGGTGCATGAAATTCTCGGCAACAAGAATTCCAAGCTTTACGCCGGTTCGATGAACGAGTGGACCAACCTCGGCAACCCCACCGTGGGCCTGCCTGGCTGAGCCAGTCCGCAGCTCCAGAAAACCGGCCTTGTGCCGGTTTTTTTTCGTCCATACGCTTTGGCGCATGCGGGAATACCGCAATGCAACAATGTTCGGATACGAGTGATTTCATGCGATGAAACTTGCAAGAAAGGTGCGCAGCCCTGAAATTGCTGCACTGCAGCTTCGTGTTTTCCCTAGATTTTCATCCGCCCGACTGTCAGCGCATGGTCAGCTAGGCTGAAAACAATCCGTCATTCCCGTGACGTGCTGTAACACGTTGACGCCGCGGGGTTGATGCGTTGCGTTGCGGGCCTCGGGTGGAAGACCCAGCAGCGACGCCACGCCCACGTCCACATCCAGGAGACTTGAGCATGGCTTCCATTGCAATGGGCGCAAAAGCGCGCCCCATGACGGCGGGCGAGAAGAAGGTGATCTTCGCCTCATCGCTCGGCACGGTATTCGAGTGGTACGACTTCTACCTCTACGGCTCGCTGGCGGCCATCATCGCCAAGCAGTTCTTCGCTGGACTGGATGCGGGATCGGCGTTCATCTTCGCGCTGCTGGCGTTTGCCGCAGGCTTCATCGTGCGACCGTTTGGCGCTCTGCTGTTCGGTCGGCTGGGCGACATGATCGGCCGCAAATACACCTTCCTCGTCACCATTCTGATCATGGGTCTGTCGACGTTCATCGTCGGCGTGCTGCCCAACTATGCGGCCATCGGCGCGGCTGCACCGGTCATTCTCATCGCACTGCGTCTGCTGCAAGGCCTGGCGCTCGGCGGGGAATACGGCGGCGCCGCCACCTATGTCGCTGAACACGCGCCGGCCAACAAGCGCGGCGCCTACACCTCGTGGATTCAGACCACGGCCACGCTGGGGCTGTTCCTGTCGCTGCTGGTCATTCTCGGCACGCGCACGCTGCTGGGCGAAGACGCGTTCAACGCCTGGGGCTGGCGTGTGCCTTTCCTCGTGTCCATCGCCCTGCTCGCCGTATCGGTCTGGATTCGACTCAAGCTCAACGAGTCTCCTGCCTTCATCAAAATGAAGGCCGATGGCAAGGCGTCCAAGGCACCGCTGACCGAGGCGTTTGCGCGCTGGGGCAATCTGAAGTACGTCATCCTCGCCCTGCTGGGTCTGGTGGCTGGCCAGGCCGTGGTCTGGTACACGGGGCAGTTCTACGCGCTGTTTTTCCTCACGCAGACGCTCAAGGTCGATGCGGTGACGGCTAACCTGCTGATTGCCGCAGCCTTGTTGATCGGTACACCGTTCTTTGTCGTGTTCGGCTCCCTGTCCGACAAAATCGGCCGCAAGCCCATCATCCTGGCGGGCTGTGCGATTGCTGCGCTGACCTACTTCCCGCTGTTCCAGGCGCTTACCCACTACGCCAACCCGGCGCTGTACCGGGCGGTGCAGAACTCGCCGGTCACGCTCACGGTCGATCAATCGCAGTGCACCTTCCAGTTCAACCCCACCGGCACGGCGAAGTTCACCTCATCCTGCGACATCGCCAAGCAGATGCTGGCGGCCAACTCGGCCAACTACAACACCGTGTCTGGCACCGGCCCGGCGGTCATTCAGATTGGCGACAAGACCATCACCGTGGTCGGCGCCAAGGATTTGCCGCCCGATGAATTCAAGGCCAAAGAGGCCGCGCTGAAGAAAGAAATCGGCGCCGCGCTCAAGGCGGCGGGCTACCCGGCCAAGGCCGACCCGGCGCAGATGAACTTGCCGATGGTGATCGCCATCCTGGCGCTGCTGGTGATTTTCGTCACCATGGTGTACGGGCCGATTGCGGCGGCGCTGGTCGAGTTGTTCCCGACCCGCATCCGCTACACCTCGATGAGCCTGCCCTATCACATCGGCAACGGCTGGTTCGGCGGCCTGCTGCCCACCATCGCCTTCGCTCTGGTGGCGCAGAACGGCAACATCTATTACGGCCTGTGGTACCCCGTCATCATTGCTGCGGGCACCTTTGTCATCGGCCTGTTCTTCCTGCCGGAAACCAAAGATCGCGACATCTACGCGGCAGACTGACCGGCACATCCCCCGCGGCGCAGCCGCGCCCGGGGGGCAGACTCGCACAATGGAAAAGCCCGCTTCAGCGGGCTTTTCTTTTGGCTCGCAGGCCTGCTGCGCGGATCAGGACGGCGATTGCTGCGAGGGATGATCCACGAGCTTTTGGGCAATGAGTTCAACCAGGCTGAGTACAGGCTTGTCCCATTCGGTCTGCTCGGCACCGGCCAGGAAGTTGAGTCGGCAACTGCCGCACGAGGTGACGATGGCCTGGGCGTCGCTGTTGTCCACCTGTGCCCGCTTGATGGCGAAAGCTTGCGCCCGCAGGGGTGCCGCACGGTTGATCAAAAATCCGCCCGCTCCGCCGCCGCAGCACCAGTTCATTTCTTCGGTATCCCGCGGCTCGCACAACTCAGCTCCAGTCGCGCGCAGAGCGAGCCGAGGCTGCTCGAATACACCGCCGTGTCGGCCGAGTTTGCAGGCATCGTGGAACATCAGGGTCTGGTGCGCATCGCCGCGCAACGGCAACTTGCCTTGTTCCACCAGTTCCCCGATCAGTTCGGAGATGGCCAGCACGCGAAAAGGCAGCGGACCTCCGTGTACCTCAGCGCCTTCCCAGCGCAGGGCCGGGTAGGCATGGCCGCACTCTGGCACGATCACCATTTCGGCGCCTATTTCGATGGCTTGTCGAATCACAGCTTCAGACGCCTTTTTCTGTGTCTCCTCTACGCCGGAGAGCAGGCCAAAGTTGGCCGCTTCATAGCCATTGCTGCGCAGCGTCCAGTCCAGCCCAGCGGCGTTCAGTACCCGTGCCGTCGCCTCGAGCGCGTCCTGGAACAACAGGATGTCGAGCACGGTCGTCAGCATCAGCACCTTGGCCTTGGGTTTGTCCAGATGCACGGTCACTCCACGGCCGCGCACCACTTCGACGGCCTGTGCAAGATGGCTGGCATCTGCTCCAAACACGGTTCCGCGGGCGTCTTGCTCGCTTTGCACGGCGCGCAGTTCGTCTGGTGCGAGTCCTGCCGCGGCCAGCGCTTCGCGCATGACGTTCACGCCGCGGGCGATGTTGATGCCCATCGGACAGACCATGCTGCAACGGCCGCACTCGGTGCAACTGTCGAAGCACAGCGCCTGCCATTCCCGCAAATCATCGACATTCACATCCCGGGTGAACGGTTTCCACAGCCAGGACAGGGGGGCGACTTCGCGTCGCCAGACGCGCCGCAGCAGATCGAGCTTGTGCGTCGGAATGAGGTCAGGGTCATCGTTTTGCACGCTGAACTGGCAGGCGTCGGCGCAATAGCCGCATCGCACGCAACTCTCGAGATCGACCGCGAGGTTGCGATCCATTTTTTCGAGCATGACCGTTTTGGCACGGTTGACACGCTCCGCGTCGGGCATCTCGATCTTCGGTGCTTGCTCCGCCAGATGAGCGATGGCGTTGCCGAACTGTGCATACATCTCGCGATTCATCATGCCCGTACTCCCCGACGCGCCATGAATGCGCCGAACTGGGCGCGGCCAAAAAACCAACTGACGGTATGGAACAGTTTGCCGAAGGGAAACCACACCAGCAGCAGTTCGAGTGACATGAGGTGAATCGCCAGCCGGGTGGGATCTGCGGAGTATCCCTGCGCCGCATAGGCGCTGGAGGGCTGATCGATCAAGGCGATGCCCGTGAAAATCACCAGAAACAGCAAGCCCCAGGAGATGTAGTCATCTGCGCTGGAGATCCGTCGCAGAGTCGGGTCCATCAGGCGCATGGCAAGCGCCACAAGCAAGGAGATGATGGTGACGCCCGCGGCGAGATACATCACTGCGTCCGGCAATGCAGGCCAAGACACCCCCAGATGCCGGTGAAGAAAGGCGATATGTGGGGCGTAGCCAAACACGATGAAGGCCAGGCCGAAGTGATAGAAGTAGGGGTTGAGCGTGGCAAGTGTCGGGTTTGGACGAGTGCCAGCGCGCGGCAACATATGCCGCAGGACCGTGAACCAGATCGCCCCTTGCACATGGACGCGCCGAGGGGTCGATGTGGCCAGCTTGGTTGGACGGCGAATCAACCCTGCCGCTCGCCACAGCATGCCCAGCACGAAGATCAATACGCTGCCGACAAGTAACGGGCCACGCGCCAGGGTCAGGAGTTCCATGAAAATCCCTTTGCTTTGTAAGGGTTTTGATATTAGGCTGCAGAGCAGTGGAGTGCAAGCGATTGTTTATTCGCGAATCCGGATGTTTGCATGCATTGCAAATTGCGTTGAGTTGACGCGGTTATAGGGCTACAGTTCGCATAAAAAAATCAATCGCGCCGCGCAACACCCCGCGGCCCACTGCGGCCTGCCGCAAGGAGACTCGAATGACTGAAAAACGAATGCCCCCGGACGACGCCAATACGGCAACTGCGATCAAGCGTCGTTCGCTACTGCAAGGAATGAGCGGCGTAGCTGCGGCGGTTTTTGGCGCAAGTGTTGCAAGGGCGGATGCCATGGCGCAGCCGGTCTTGACCAAGACGGCAGCAGAGCCCAAGGTTGACGCCACGCAACAGACGGGCTACCACCTGACCGAGCACATTCGTGCCTACTACCGCACCACCCGGCTTTGAACGCCAGGCAAATGCGACCTATACGATCTGCCGCGCGGCGCCACTTGCAAGCCTTACATGCAAGCCTTACTGGCAAGCCTTTGAAGCCAGGGTTTCGCCCGCCGCGCCACCTGCTCCCACGCATCACAATGGAGTGAAGACATGCTGCTAACTCGTCGTTCCGAAAGCAAGGACACCCAAGGTAAGTCCCCGGACACCTCGACCCTCTGGGTCGATCAACTCAAGCGCAGCCTGAACCGCGCCTTGCCGACCATCGACCGTCGTGCATTTCTGCGGCGCTCCGGCATTGGGGTGGGGCTGGGGCTCGGAGCGGGTTTGATCGGCTCGCAACTGCACTTGGTGAAGAAGGCCGACGCGGCCGATACGCCCGCGCCGGGTTCGGTCGGGAGCAAAAATGTAGTGACCCGGCGCACGGTCTGCACGCACTGTTCGGTCGGCTGCGCCTCGGACGCCATGGTGGAAAACGGGGTGTGGGTGCGGCAGAACCCGGTGTTCGAATCGCCGCTCAACCTGGGCGCACACTGCGCCAAAGGCGCCGCGCTGCGCGATCATGGGCGCGGTGATCACCGTCTGCGCTATCCGATGAAGCTGGTGGACGGCAAGTATCAGCGCATCTCCTGGGATCAGGCGCTGCAGGAAATCACCGACCGCCTGCTGGAAATTCGCAAGGAAAGCGGGCCGGACGCGCTGTTTGTCGTCGGTTCGAGCAAGCACAGCAACGAGCAAGCCTATTTGCTGCGCAAGTGGGTCTCCTTCTGGGGCACGAACAACTGCGATCACCAGGCGCGCATCTGCCATTCCACCACCGTCGCCGGTGTCGCCAACACCTGGGGCTACGGCGCCATGACCAATTCGTACAACGATCTGGCCAACTCCAAGGTGGCGTTTTTCATCGGTTCAAATGCGGCCGAGGCGCATCCAGTGTCCATGCTGCACTTGCTGCACGCCAAGGAAAACGGCTGCAAGGTCATCGTGGTCGATCCGCGCTTCACACGCACGGCAGCCAAGGCCGATATGCATGTGCGGCTGCGCTCGGGTACCGACGTGCCGGTGGTGTTCGGCATCCTCTATCACATCTTCAAGAACGGGTGGGAAGACCAGCAGTATCTCGATGCCCGGGTCTGGGGCATGGACAAGGTCAAGGAGGACGTGCTGGCGAAGTGGAACCCCGATGCGGTCAAGGAGGTTTCCGGCGTGGATGGCGACACCACGTTTGCCATCGCCAAGATGCTTCACGAAAACAAGCCGGGTACCGTTGTGTGGTGCATGGGGCAGACCCAGCACACCATCGGCCATGCCATTGTGCGGGCTTCTTGCATCCTGCAACTGGCGCTGGGCAATGTCGGTAAGTCGGGCGGCGGCACCAATATCTACCGTGGCCATGACAACGTGCAGGGCGCAACCGATGTGGGCCCCAACCCGGATTCGCTGCCCGGTTACTACGGTGTGATCGAGGGTGCCTGGAAACACTACGCCGGGGTCTGGGGTGTGGACTATGAGTGGATCAAGGGCCGATTCGCTCCGGGCATGATGACCAAACCGGGAATGACGGTCTCGCGCTGGATCGACGGCGTGCTCACGCCGAACGACATGATCGACCAGGGGCCGAACCTGCGCGCCCATATCTTCTGGGGGCATGCGCCCAATTCGCAAACCCGTGGCCTCGACATGAAAAAAGCCATGAACAAACTCGATCTCCTGGTTGTGATCGATCCCTATCCATCGGCCACTGCCGCCATGGCCGCGATGCCGTCTGATAAGGCCCCGCTCAACCCCAAGCGCGCTGTGTACCTGTTGCCGGCCACCACGCAGTTCGAGACCTCGGGTTCGGTGACTGCGTCCAACCGTTCGCTGCAATGGCGCGAGAAGGTGGTCGAGCCGATGTTCGAGTCGCGCACCGATCACATGATCATGACCCAGCTCGCCGACAAGCTCGGCTTCGGCAAGGAGTTGGTGAAGAACTACAAGATGGTGCCGGGCAAGGGCGGCATGATGGAGCCGGAAACCGAGTCCATCCTGCGCGAGATCAACCGTGGGGTCTGGACCATTGGCTACACCGGACAAAGCCCGGAGCGGTTGAAGGCGCACATGCGCAATATGCACGTGTTCGACGTCAAGACTCTGCGCGCCCGAGGCGGCATCGACAAGGAAACCGGCTACAAGCTCGACGGCGAATACTTCGGTCTGCCCTGGCCCTGCTACGGCACTCCGGAGTTGCGCCATCCGGGCACGGCGAATCTGTACGACACCTCGCTCAATGTCATGGAAGGCGGCGGCAACTTCCGCGCCAACTTCGGCGTCGAACGCGACGGCCAGTCTTTGCTGGCGGCGGACGGTTCCGCCTCGAAGGGCGCGGACATCCAGACCGGCTATCCCGAGTTCGACTCCACTCTGCTGAAAAAACTCGGCTGGTGGAACGAACTCACCGACGCCGAGAAAAAGCTGGCCGAAGGCAAGAACTGGAAGACCGATCAATCGGGCGGCATCATCCGCGTGGTGATGAAAAACCATAGCTGCCACCCCTTCGGCAATGCCCGCGCCCGCGCCGTCGTGTGGAACTTCCCCGACCCGATTCCGCAGCACCGCGAGCCCTTGTTCTCGGTGCGGCCCGACATGGTGGTCAAGTATCCGACCTACGACGACAAAAAGACCTTCTGGCGCCTGCCGACTCTTTACAAGACGGTGCAGGACAAGAACATCGACATCGTCAAGAAATTTCCGCTCATCCTTACCTCCGGGCGGCTGGTCGAGTATGAAGGCGGCGGCGACGAAACCCGCTCCAACCCCTGGCTGGCCGAGCTGCAGCAGTTCGCCTTCGTGCAGGTCAATCCGGCGGTAGCCAACGACCGCAACATCCGTGAAGGCGATGACGTCTGGGTGAGCACGCCCACCGGCGCACGCATCAAGGTGCGCGCGCGCGTCACTGAGGCGGTCGACCGATCCACCGTGTTCATCCCCTTCCACTTCGCCGGTCACTGGCAGGGCAAGGATCTGCGCCAGTACTACCCGGAAGGCGCTGCGCCCATCGTGCTGGGCGAAGCGGTCAACACGGCCACGACTTACGGCTACGACGCGGTGACCATGATGCAGGAAACCAAAACCACCGTCTGCCAACTCGAACGCGCCTGATGCGCCCTCACGCTCAACGGAGACAATCCCCATGGCCCGCATGAAATTCATCTGTGATGCCGAGCGTTGCATCAACTGCAACGGCTGCGTCACCGCCTGCAAAAACGAGAACGAGGTGCCCTGGGGCGTGAACCGCCGCCGCGTGGTCACCATGAACGAAGGCGTACCCGGCGAGAAGTCCATCTCGGTGGCCTGCATGCACTGCTCGGACGCGCCGTGCATGGCGGTGTGTCCGGTGAGTTGTTTCTATCGCACCCCGGAAGGCGTGGTGCTGCACGACAAGGACGTGTGCATCGGTTGCGGCTATTGTTCCTACGCTTGCCCCTTCGGCGCGCCGCAGTTTCCGGCCAACGGCGAATTCGGCCTGCGCGGCAAGATGGACAAATGCACCTTCTGCGCCGGCGGCCCCGCGCCCAACGGCTCGGAGGAACAATTCAAGGAATACGGCCGCGACCGTCTGGCCGAAGGCAAGCTGCCGATCTGCGCCGAGATGTGTTCGACCAAGGCGTTGCTGGCGGGGGACGGCGAGGTCATTGCCGACATCCTGCGCGACCGCGTGCTGCACCGCGGCGGTGGCGCCGAACTGTGGGGGTGGGGAACGGCGTATGGCAAGGCGGACGCGCAAGCACAGCCCGCACCGACGAAGCAAGGGGAGTCATCATGAACCGCATCATGTCCTTGATGTTCGCAGCCGTCTTGCTCGCCATGACGGCCGGATGCAGCCAGAAACCACAGACCCTTACCCAGACCGGAGCACCGCCTTCGCAAGACCCGTGGATGGGCGCCAATCCCGCTTTCACCGAAAAGGACTGGAAGGTGGGGGATAAGGCCAGCTGGCAGCGCGAGATCAACCGTCGCGCCCAGAACCAGAACGAATACGTGCGCATGCGCTAGGAGCGGGCCATGTTCAGAGTCACATCCCGTTTTGTTGCCGCTTTTGTTGCTGCTCTTGCGCTGGGCTTGAGCGTGAGTTTGGGCGCGTCTGCTGCGCTCGCGGCGGATGCGCCAGCAACGCTCACCCCGGGGCCACAGACTGGCACGGCGCAGCGCGCAGATCAAGCTGCGGCCCCTCCGGGCGCTTCAACCATCCCCGGCTATCTGCAGCAAACCAATGGCGAGCGTGCGCAAGTGCAGCCTGGCAA
This sequence comes from Thiomonas arsenitoxydans, assembly GCF_000253115.1. NCBI lineage: Bacteria > Pseudomonadati > Pseudomonadota > Betaproteobacteria > Burkholderiales > Thiomonas > Thiomonas arsenitoxydans. Next base: position 3,413,722 of record NC_014145.1, on the reverse strand, counting down.
TAACGCACCCATGTGGCGCGAAATCAAGCAGCAAGCCGGTTTCTCCAGCCTGCCCGACCCCGAAGCCGGGGTGCTGATTCAGCCGCAAACGGCGTATCCCGGCTCAGCCTTTACCTCGGCAGGCGAAGCGTGGCGGCAGACCCGTAATCTGCTGCTCATTCCAGTCGGCGGCTGGCTGCTGATCCTCGCTCTGGTGGGTATTGGCGCGTTCTACTTGTTCCGCGGAAAAATCCGGCTGGAGCACAAACCCACGGGACGCAAGATCGAGCGTTTCACGCCGTTCGAGCGTTTCATGCACTGGGTGCTGGCGTTCTCGTTCATCGCCCTAGCGGTATCGGGAATCGTCATCATGTTTGGCAAATTCTTCCTGCTTCCCATTCTGGGTTCGGCGTTTTTCGGCTGGCTCACCTACGCGCTCAAGACCATCCACAACTTCATCGGGCCGCTGTTCGGGCTATCGCTGGTGATCGTGCTGCTGACCTTCGTGCGCGACAACCTGCCGAGCAAGAGCGACCTGGCCTGGCTCGCAAAGGGGGGCGGTTTGTTTGGCGGCGGCGAAGCACCATCCGCGCGGTTCAATGCGGGCGAGAAAATCTGGTTCTGGGTCGGGGTGCTGTTCTTGGGTCTGTTGGCAGTGGCATCGGGCCTGGTGCTCGACAAACTGGTGCCCAACTTCCCCTACACCCGCAGCGCCATGCAGGTGGCCGAAATCGTCCACGCCTCAGCCACCATTTTGTTCATGGCCATGGCCTTCGGCCACATCTACATCGGCAGCGTTGGCACGGAGGGCGCGCTCGATGGCATGCGTACTGGTTATGTGGACGAGAGCTGGGCGAAGCAGCACCACACGCTCTGGCTGGATGCGATCAAGTCCGGAAAAATCCCCGCCCAACGCAGCGGCCCCAACGCGCAGGCGCCAGTGCCCGTGATCAAACCCAAGGCTTGAGGAGATGATGATGCGATGCATGCGTGGACTAATAGTGGCCGTCTCGCTGGCTTGCGGCGCAACGGCGTGGGCCAAGTTGCCGCCGCCCAGCCCGGAAGCCAAGGCCAAGGCAGAAGAAGCCGCAGCCAAAGCTAAATGGGCTGACAAGGTGGCTGCTTATCAGTTGTGTCAAACCCAGGATAAAGTGGCGGCGTTTTATTACGCTCAGGCCAAGGAACAAGGCAAGGCGACCCAGCCGCCGGTTGCCACCCCGCCCTGTGTGAACCCCGGGCCGTATGTGGCCGCACAATCTGAAGCAGCCGCCCCGGCAGCCGCCGCGCAGAAATAAGGAGCAGCGTTTGGGCGTCGACACGTGGGCCGACAGGCTGTCACGCCTTGATTTGCAACCGCCCGAGAAGAATGTATTGATGGCCCAATCTGAATTAGTGTCTTCGCAACACGTCACTGCGTCTGCATTGCCGCCTCGTGTTCCGCAACTCAGCCAGGCGCGAGAGGCCCTCACCCGAGGTGTGAGGGTACGCAACGAATTTGGGGAAACGCAGGACGTTCACATTCCAGCGGAGAGGCCGTTGACGCTGTATCTCGACAAGCAGGAGCTCGTCACCCTGATGACCGTGGGCGCGGCCCCCGAGTTGCTGGCGCTGGGTTATCTACGCAATCAGCGTCTGGTGCACTCGATCGCCGATATTGCCTCCGTGCAGATCGATTGGGAGGTGGAGGCCTGCTCCATCACCAGCCGCAGCGGCATTGCGGATTTGACGCAGCGCACCGCAGGTCGGCGCGTGGTCACCACGGGCTGCGGACAGGGCACGGTCTATGCCAGCCTGATGGACGAAGTGGACAACGCGGCGCTTGATGCTGAAACCCGGATCAGTCAAAGCGAGCTATATGCGCTGCTCAATGTCATGCGCCTGCATGATTCGCTCTACAAATTAGCCGGCTCGGTGCATGGCTGCGCCCTGTTCGAGGGCAGCCGCCTGCTGATGTTCACCGAGGATGTGGGCCGCCACAATGCAGTGGACGCAATCTCTGGCTGGATGTGGTTGCACGGCGTGGGCGGCCAGGGCAAAGTGTTTTACACCACAGGCCGATTGACCTCGGAAATGGTCATCAAATGTGCGTTGATGGGGGTGTCCATCCTGGTTTCTCGATCGGGCGTGACGCAAATGGGCTATGACATCGCCGAACGCCTGGGCATCGCCCTGTTCGCTCGCTGCACCAATCGCCGCTTTCTGCAATACACCGCGCCTGAGCGTTTTGTTGCTGAGCCGCTGGAGCGGTTATCGGCATGAGCGCACCGGTTTCCGCGCCTGCCGCATGGCCCATCGCCGTGCTCATGCAGCGCGACCAGCTCAACAATCGCTGGCAGCGCTGGCGCTGGGGTCTGCGCGATGTCCTGCCTGCGACGGCAGGCCGTGTGGCGCTGGAATCTGCGCCCATCTGTCTGGAGTGGAGCGGGGCGCAGTCGCAATGGTTGTATCCCGGCTTCAGCGTGCAACTGTTCCGGGACGAGGCGGAGGGCTATCACCTCAACCTCACCTCGCCGCAGCCCAGCTGGTTTGTCTGGTGGACGCCAGCGGCAGAGCCGGAATGCGACGATCCGCGCCATGCGCCCGAAGGCTTGCCCGTCATTCAGGCGGTGACTCTGTCCTACAACGAAGCGGCCCGCTGGATGGATGCCGGCGAAACCATCGAGATTGCACCGCTGCCGGCCGCGGTGGCCAACTGGCTGGCCGATTTTTCCTCGCTGCATTACAAGCCCGAACCACGCAAGCGCCGCCGTCCGCAAAGCTTTCTGGCCCCTGATGAACGCGATGTATCGTGCAGCAAGGCGCCAAGTCCTAGCGCCGACGGAGACGATCCACCGGTCTGTTGTCCATGAGTGAAGCCAGTTCTCCCGAAGACCGCGGTTTTCTATCGCGCTGGTCGCGGCGCAAATTGCAGGCCGGGACAGATTCCGTTCCCGCAGCGGCGCCCGCCTCCCCTGCGCCGGACAAGGGTGAGGAACTTGCCGCTGTTCCCGAACCTGTTCCTGCGCCTGCAAACGATCAGCCGCCACCGCCCACGCTGGACGAGCTGCAAGCGCTCGATCACACCGCCGATCTGACACGGTTCATCGCCAAAGGTGTGGACGAGGGCGTGCGCCGTGCCGCCCTGCGCAAGCTGTTCGCCGATCCGCAGTTCAACGTGATGGATGGGCTCGATACCTATATCGACGACTACAACACCCCCAGCCCGGTTCCGCCCAGCCTTCTGGCGCGCTTGAAACTGACTCCGAATCTGGGGCTCGACCTGGCAGACCCCGCCCTTGCAACGCCCGCAGCGCAGCGACCGGCTTCCGAGTGCCCCGGTTCGACTTCGGAAAACCGCACTCCGACCACCGCGAATGAGGCCGACACCACAGATCAGCCCGACTCGTCGCCCACTCCCGACATGCCCCAAGACGCCTCTCTGAACGCAGCACCTCCCACCCCATGAAAACTCTGGTCTGCAATTGCAATCACACCATGCCGCTGGACGGCCCGCAACTGACTGCCGCTTTGGGCCAGACCATCGAACCGCACAGCCAGCTGTGTCGCCGTGAGATCGTGCGCTTTCAGCGGGCCGCTCAGAGCACCGAGCCCTTGCTCGTCGCCTGCACGCAAGAGGCCAAGCTATTTGCCGCGCTGGCGGCGCAGACCGAGGGCGTGCCACCGCCCGATGTAAGGCCGATCCGGTTTGTCAACATCCGTGAAACCGCAGGCTGGAGTCGTGAGGCCAAGGCTGCCAGCCCGAAAATCGCCGCCCTGCTTGCTGCCGCGGCGTTGCCCGAGCCCGAACCCGTGCCGACTGCGAGCTATCACAGCGCGGGGCGTTGCCTGGTCATTGGCGATACCGAGTCTCTGGACATGGCGCGCAAGCTCCTTGCTGACGGCCTGGAACTCACCCTGCTCGACACCGGGCGTCCGGGTGGACGTGCTGCGCCCGCCGCATTGCCGCTGCAGCATGAACATCCGGTCCATGCCGGGCGCGTGCGCAGCGTACGCGGCTGGCTGGGGGCTTTCGAGGTGGATATCGAGAGCGCCAATCCGGTCGATCTCGATGTCTGCACCCGCTGCAATGCCTGCCTTGCCGCCTGCCCCGAGGGCGCGATCGGACTGGACTACCAGATCGACCTGCAACGCTGCACCGGGCATCGCGATTGTGTGCAGGCCTGCGGCGCCATCGGCGCCATCGACTTCAACCGCGGCCCGCGGGCGGACACGCTGCAAGTCGATCTGGTGCTCGATCTGCAGCCGCAGCCCAGCCTGTCGCTGCATCAGCCGCCGCAGGGCTATTACGTCCCGGGCTCCGACCCGCTGGCGCTAGTGCGCGCCGCGACTGAACTGCGCGATCTGAAGGGCAGCTTCGACAAGCCCCGGTTTTTTCAGTATGACGCCAAGCTCTGCGCGCACTCCCGTAACACCCTGCTGGGTTGCCACGCCTGTATCGACATCTGCTCCGCGCAGGCCGTGCACAGCCGCGCCCGCTTGCGACCTGACCAGACACCCCCCATCGCCGAGGCCGATTCCATCCTACCCACCGCCGCGCAAAAAAAGCCCTTCGTCGAGCAGATCGAGATCGACCCGCATCTATGCGTCGGCTGCGGCGCCTGCACCACGGTGTGTCCCACCGGGGCGCTCACCTATGCCTACCCGCGCGCACCGGAAATTGGCGCACGGCTGCGTACCCTGCTGCTCACCGCGCAGCGCGCCGGGCTGAAGCGGCCTGCGCTGCTGTTCCACAGCCAAGAGGCGGGTGCGGAACTCATCGGGCAGCTTGGTCGGCTCGCTGCGGCAGATCCCCGCGTTCGCGGCCTGCCCGCCCACGTTATTGCGGTGCCGCTGTGGCATATCGCCTCGGTGGGCATGGAGCTTTGGCTGTCCGCATTTTCCTGGGGCGCGGCAGAGATTCTGGTCTTGTCCGACAACACTGAAGCCCCGGCCTACCTCCATGCCCTCCAAGGCCAGATGCAGCTCACCGAAACCCTGCTGCACGGCATGGGTTATCGCGGGGCACGGCTGCGTCTGCTGCAGACTGCCGATGCGCGAGAACTCGATGCCTTGCTGGCGCCACCGCGACCAACAGGTGCGGTTCCCAGCATCCAGGCGCAGTTCGCCGCCCTACCGCAGAAGCGCGGCACGCTCGATCTCGCGCTCGACCATCTGATCCGCCATGCGCCCGCGCAAGAGGTGGCGTCGGGCGCGGCCGTCATCCCCCTGCCGCATGGCGCGGGTTCTCCCCTTGGCGCCATCCGGGTGGACGCCAGCCGCTGCACCCTGTGCCTGAGTTGTGTCGGCGCCTGTCCTGCGGGGGCTTTGGCCGACAACCCGCTGGCGCCGCAACTGCGATTCATCGAAAAGAACTGCGTGCAGTGCGGCTTGTGCGTCAAGACCTGCCCGGAAGACGCCATTCGTCTGGAGCCGCGTCTGCTTTGGGGGCCTCAGCGCAGCGCGCCACAGGTGCTCAACGAAGCCCAGCCCTGGCGCTGCGTGCGCTGCGGCAAGCCCTTCGGTACGGTGCAGGCCATCGAGCAAATGGTGGTCAAGCTCTCTGGTCATCCGGCCTTCGCGGGCGACGCAGCCAATCGGCTGAAAATGTGCAGCGACTGCCGGGTGATCGACATGCATACCCGCGCCGACACCACCATTCACGACCTGCCCTGATCGCCATGCTGCAACCTCTGTCGATGCAACACCCTGATGTGGAGCTGGCCGCGCCCGGCAGCGATGAAGACGCTGCCCGCGCCGATCTCTGGGGATTGCTTGCGCTGCTGTTCATCGCGCCGCCCTCGCAACCAGTGCTGTCGCAACTCGCGAGCATGTTGGCGGTCGAAAATGCTGACCAAAGCGCACTGCACTTGGCCTGGAGCAATTTGCTGAACACTGCCGCCGCGGTGACACCCGAAGATGTTCGGGATGAATTCGAAATCCTGTTCGGCGGCACGGGGCGGCCTGCGGTGTATGTCTATGGCTCGTTTTACCTGGCCGGCGCGCTGCACGAAAAACCGCTGGCCCGGCTGCGTGCGGATTTGCAGGACATCGGGCTGGCCCGCCGCATCGACTTGGGGGAAAGCGAAGACCACTTCGCCATCCTCGCCGAAACCATGCGCTATCTCATTGCGGGGGACGACCCTGCGGTGTGCAACCTGACGCGGCAGCGCGATCTGTTCCAGCGCCATATTCAACCCTGGGGCGCCCAGATGTGCGAGGCCATCGAGGGCGATCACGCGGCGCGGTTCTACCGTGCGGTGGCAGGCTTTACCCGCGAATTTCTCCAAGTGGAGCAGATGGCGTTCGATCTGCTGGATTGAGCTGGCTTTACGCTGTTTTTGCGGGCAGCTCCGGCTTGCAGCTCAGGCAAGGCGCCTGCACCAGGTGGCCGTGCCACAGACCGTGGGCGCTGCGCACCGCCACCACGGCCCAGGCCGCCACCAGCGCGACGATCAGCGTGGCGGCAAATGCGGTGAAGAAGGCCATGCCGGTGCGCAGTCCCAGAGTCAGGCTGGCGGCGGTATAAACGCCCACGGGGAAGGTGAACCCCCACCAGCCCAGGTTGAAGGGCAAACCGCGCCGGACCTGAATGGCCGTGAGCGCAATGGCCGTCACCAGCCACCACAGACCCAGGCCCCACAGAATCAGCGCGCCGATCACGCCCAGCGGCCCTGCCAGCGCGGCCACGGGCGCCATCACCGTGTCTGCGAAAGCCTGCGGCGCTGCGGCGCCAAGGGTGAGCAGCGCGAAAGCGCCCGTGCCGATCGGCCCCAGACTCAGCCAGGTCGAGACGCCGAGTTCTTTGGGCGGCAGTTTGTGCAGCGCCAGCCGCAGATACAGCACGGTGAGAATGCCCAGCGCAATCGGAACCGACATGCCCCACAAGGCATAACCCGAGACGATCAGCGCCTGCGCCTGCGCGGCGGGCAGATGCTGCGCCAGATAGCCCGCACTCGACGCCGCCACTTCGGCGGGCACGACCGGCAGCAGCCACACGCCCGTCATGCGCTCCAGGCTGTGATCCTGCGCGGTGAACTGATACCAGGGCACCAGCCAGCCGGTGAGTAGCGACAGGGCGGCATCGATCCACCACAGGTGGGTGGCCAACTCGGCGGCGGCGGGTTGCCCCGGATGAAACAGCACCAGGCCGTTGACCAGCGGGATGAGCGCCATGGGGATGGCGCCCAAAAACATCGACTGCACGGGATGGCGCAGTAGCGGCATCGCGTCCTGCGTGAAAAATAGCCAACGCGCTGCGAAAAGACCTATAAAGAGCGCGAAAATGGCGGCATCGGCGATGAACAGGCCATAAGCCAGGGCATGCAGGCCAGCGATGCGCGCCGGAAACTGCGCCAGCAGCAAAAAGGTGATGCCCGTGCCCATGTTCACCGTGAACCAGTTGGGCGTGAATTGGCGCACGAGTTCGATGGGGGAGGGCAGTCGGTTGAGCGGTTTCCAGGGTGACATGATGGGCAGCCAAACGGTAATCAATGAATGGCTTCATACTAGGCGGAACCCTAAAATAAATAAAACAAATAGTTTTTATCATTTAAACAATATTTTCCGGTAGATCGTTGTCGAGATGGCGGGTGTCAGCCAAAGCGCCGTATCGGGCGTTGGACTGCTATGAATACTTTCAACTCTTTGCGGCTCTCCGGCCTGCGGCCCTGGCGTTTGGGCGGTATCACTGCCTTGTTGTTAGTCTTGGCCGCCTGCTTTGCGCACCTGGCTGCGGCGCAGTCGGTCAAGGAGGCGGTCACTTTCTCGGCGCAATGGCAGGTGCATCTCCAACAGGATGGCAAGGGGTCCGACTCCCGCGGCGCGCAATGGCTGGTCTTGCTCGGCGGGCTGGGCGGACAGGAGGGCGTGGCCACCGCGCAAGACCAGGTGAGCTGGCCTGCGCAGGGCAACGGCGCCTACCGCATCGACAGCACCCTCACGCCGCGGGGTGGGCTTGCCGTGCTGCTGCGTCGGCTGCACTGGGTGCGCGGTGCAAGCGGAGAAGTGCGCGACGGCAAGCCCGAGCTGCTCTCGGCCAGCAATCAGCGGGGGGATAGCCCGGCCACGCTGATGCAGATCGAGCATGGGCGTATGCAAGTGACGACTGCCGGTCAGGCGGCGTCAGCGCCGGCGGAATCGACGACACCGACACAGCCCGCGCCGCCCGGGCTCACCGATCCGCTGACGCTGAGCTGGGGTTATCTGCAGCGCCCGCTGCCTACCCGCACCTTCACCGTGCCCTTGCTCATCAATGACAAGGTGCAGACCGCCCACATCACGCCGCAGCGCACCACGTTGAAATGGCAGGGCCAGGAGGTGGCGTGCACTCTGCTCGACGCTCACAGCGCGCAGAGCAGTGCCACCTTGCGCATCTGGCTGCGGCAAAGCGATGGCTTGCCGCTGCAGGTCGAACTCGGCATGGGCGACCGCTACGGGCTCGATGTGGTGCAGACTCTGGCAGCGGTACCGGATGGGCTGCCCGCTGCACGTGTTCAGCACTGAACCGTAGGCGCCGGCGAAGCGCTACGCTATATGCATGAACGAGAACGGCACAGCAGACGACAAAGCGCCCCTGCCACCCGCGGATACGGCGAGGGTGCGCTTGCAGATCAAACAAGGCACGGCGCTCGGGCCCGGCAAGGCCGCGCTGCTCGAAGCGCTGGAGCGCACTGGCTCGATTTCAGCCGCCGGGCGGGCGCTCGATATGAGTTATCGCCGCGCTTGGCTGCTGATTCACAGCGTCAATCAGGCTTACAAAGAACCGTTGGTCGAAGCCTCTAAGGGAGGCGCGGGCGGAGGCGGTGCGCAGCTCACCCCGTTGGGGCGCGAGGTGCTGTCGATCTACCGGCGCATGGAACGCAAGGCGCTCAGGGCCATCCAGCCCGACCTCGACGTGCTGCAAAAGCTGCTGCGCGAGTGAGGCTTCAGGAAGCGCTTCAGTGCGGCCAGCACATCAGATGCTCGGCGCGAAGATGCGCCACCACGGGCGCGCCCGCGCGCAGGCCGTGGTGGGCAATCAGCCGCAGCGGGGCGCGCAGCCACAGCCGGGCGTCGCCGCAGCGCATGGCCAGAGTCGCGCTCGCACCCTGAACCACCAGGTGCTCGATCTGACCTGAGACCGGGTTTTCCAGATCGGCGGACTGGCCCGGTTTGAGCGGGGGCAGACGCACCTCGTCGGGCGACACGGCCCAGTCCACCAAGCCGCCGATCTCGCTCGACGCCATCAAGGGCGCCCACAGCGGCAGCCCGCCTTCTTCCCACTGCAACAGCGTTAACCCGCGCTCAACCGCGTGGCGCAGCACGCGCGCGGTAAAGCGGTTGCGCACGCCCAGCAGCGCCGCAGCCGCCTGATTGGCCGGATGCGCGAACACCTCGGCAGGCGGCCCCTGCTGAATGACCTGCCGACCCGAGAGCAGCACCACCCAGTCCGACATGGCCGCCAGGCTGGCATCGTGCGTGGCGGCCAGCGCCGGCATGGAGAGCTGGTGCATGCGCGACACCAGCTCGGCCATGATGTCGTCGCGGGTGCTGGCATCGAGCGCCGAAGTGGGCTCGTCGAGCAGCAGCACCTGCGGCTGCCGCGCCAGCGCCCGGGCCAGCGCCACGCGCTGCTGCTGTCCGCCCGAAAGCTGGGCGGGGCGCAGCTCGGTCTGCTGCGCCAGCCCGACCGACTGCAATAACTTGACGGCCGCCTGCCGCTGAGAGCCCAGCGCCCCGCCCAGCGCATAGGCCACGTTCTCCCAGGCGCGCAAATGCGGAAACAGCGCATACCCCTGCGGAAGATAGCCCACGGGCCGACGCTGCGGCGGCAGGGCGCCGAAAGGCGGGCCCTGGCTGGGAATGAGCCCCGCCAGCGCCTTCAGCACCGTGGACTTGCCTTCGCCGCTGGAGCCGAGTAGAGCGGTGAAGCCGTGCACCTCGAAATCGACGTCGAGCGTGATCGGCTGGCGGATCTGGATATTGACGTGCAGGCTGGCGGGCGAGGGCATGATGTCCGGCAGGGGGTTCAGGCAAGGCTCAGGCAAGGTTCAGCCGCTGCGCGGCCCGCGCCGCGACAGCGCGCCGAGTAGCAGGGGCAGGGGCAGGCCGATGAGGAAGAACAGCCAGAGCAGCGGGTACACCGCGGGCAGGCCGGTGTCTTGCAGGTTGACCCACAGCTTCACCGGAATGCCCTGCGGGTAATACGCCACGATCAGCACAATGCCGAACTCACCCAATGCCCGCACCCAGGCCAGCGCCACCCCTGCGGCCAGACCCAGCCCCGAAAGCGGCACGGTAATGCGCCAGAAAGTGCGCCAGGGCGACTGCCCCAGAGTGAGCGAAATCTGCTCTAGCTCGCGCGGCACACCCTCAAACGCCGAGCGCGCGGCGACGATGAAATACGGCGCGCTGCCATACACCTGCGCCAGCAAAAAGGCCGAGGGCGTGTTGGTGAGACTGAGGCCGAGATGATTCAGCGGCTGGCCGATCCAGCTGTATGGCCCGTAACTCATCGACAGCAACAGGCCCATGGCCAGCGGCGGCGTGAGCAGCGGCAGCAGCACCAGCATCTCCATGATCCACTTGCCGCGAAAGTCGTGCCGCGCCAGCCACCAGGCCACCGGCGTGGCGAACATCACCACGAGGGCCACGGCGATCAGGCTGTAGCTCACCGACACCCAGAGCGAGCCCAGGTCGCCTTGCTGCAGATGCAGCGTCTGCCACGGCGTACTGATGAACAGCCCGGCGAAAGGCAGACTGAGAAACAGCAGCCCGGCCAGCCCGGCGCCCGCCACGATCCACGCGCGTCGCGCGGGCGCCTGCTTGGCGTGCGGCGCAAAGAACGGGGCTGCGGCGGTGTCCAGCGGGGTCAGGGTCATGCCGTCATTGTCGTCGCAGCCCGAAGCTCAGAGATCGAGGCAATGAGCCGTTCAATGAGCCGGATGGAGATCGCCGCCCTTGGGAGCGCTATAGCCGTATTGTTTGAACAAGGCCTGGCCCTCTGCGCTGGTCATCAACTTGACGAAAGCCGCGCCCGCCTTGGGATTGGGCGCGTTTTTCAGCACCGCGGCATAAAACACCAGCGGCTGGGTGGACAGGGTGTCGGTCTTGCCGTTGGGGAGCTTGATGTCGAAATGCACCTTGCTGTACCACTTTTCGATCATGCCGGGATCGCTGAGATTGATCTCTCCGGGCAGCTTGATGTAGGGCAGTTTGTGCGAAATCACCGCGCTCAAATAGCCCGAAGTGGCGTCGAGCTGGCCCGACTCTAGTCGCGAGAGCAGCGAGGGTTCGGTGAAAATTTGCTGCTCGTTTTCGACCTTGCCCAGAATTTTGTCGGCCAGTCCCGGCTGCTTGTAAAACTCTTGCGCCAGCAGCATGGTGAACACGATATTGCGGCCTTGCGGGTCGACGGCGGGGTCGGTACGGCCAAAGTGGATGCCGGGCTTTTGCAGCACTTCGTACCAGGGCATCTTCCCGGCGGCAGCGGCCTTGAAGTCGGCGGCGAACTTGCTCTTGTCGCTGTAGGCAATCACCATCTGCGTACTGGCCACCGGCACGGCGGTGTCGATCAGTCCGGCCTTTTGCAGCACCTCGATAGGGCCGGGGGTGATGGAGACGAACACATCGGGGTTGATCTGCTTGGCCGCGATCAGATGCGCCAGGCCGAACGCACCGGCGCCCTGACCCTGATACTGCACCTTGGCCTGCTTGGCGATGGCCGGGCCGAGCGCCTTATCCATCAAGGCGCCCATCGAGCCGGCATAGGCCACCGACAAAACCGGCTCGGCTGCCGAGGCGACCGTCATGCCGCCCAGGCCGATGGCGGTTGCGAGGGAGAGTTTCAACAGAATACGACGATGCATCAATGGCTCCTTGGTAGATATTCAAGAACAGCCGGATCGAGCGCAACTGTGCGCTCAACGCGATGTTTCGCGAAATATAACGAAGTGGACCGAAGTGCAGTGTTTTCAGGTGTAAACGCAGCGCGGCCGCGGACTCTCAAGAAAACGCAGGGCCGCCCCAAGTTTTCTTGACCACCTCGCAGCTTGCAAGCCGCTCGGATTCGGCTCCGTCCAAGCTGCCGCAGGGCAGCTTGGAGCCGCGGGTCTCATCCCCCGCGGGGGGCGGGTCGGCGTGCCGACCCTGTGGGCGCCCAGACCAGGCCGGTTCAGCCGGATTCGCCAGACTGTCGTTCGCGCAATTGCTCGGCCACGCCCTGCATGGCGCGATCCATCAGACCCTGCGCTTCCAGCGGCAGGATGAGGCCCTGCGCGGCCATGCGCTCCAGCGCGCGGCGGGTCATGGAATGCGCCCGGCCGCCCACCTTGCTGGAGAACATATAAAACAGCCCTTGCGGACTGCGCCAGGTCAGTTGCGCACGGGCGTTGCGTCCCTGAATCTGCAACTGCACCCAGGTGCCGATGTCAAGCGAGGCGATCAGCCCCGCCACTTCGGAGGGTGAGAGCAGCGCGGAGGGCGAGAGCAGCGCAGGCTCGCCTGGCGGCACGCTGGCCGGGCCTTGCTGCGAATCGGCCGCCTCCGCTGCGGTGGGTTGTGACTCGGCGGGCACGTCGCTGGCTTCGATCAGCCCGCTGGTGAGTTTTTCTTCGTTGCGCACCAGCGCTTCGGGCATGGTGGCGGCGGCCGCCGCATTGGTCTGCGGGTGCAGCAGCCGCGACCATTCGCGCTGCAGCAGCAGGGCGTCGTCGCGCGAGGTGGCCTGCTGCGCCTCGCCCTGACCGCGTATGGCCTGCGCCTGGGCGTCCATCAGCCAGGACATGAACTCCTGGCGTTTGTCGGTGGGCAAGGAAATCAGGTCGAGACCTTGGCCCAGCCGTTGCACCAGCGTAGGCAGCAGTTTGAGCAGCGCCTTGCGATCCGCGTCGGCGGTCTTGGGCTGCACGCTCCAGATCAGATCGCTGGCGGTTTGCTTGTAGGTCTGGGTGACCTCGGCGTCTTCCCCAAAGCGCAGCACGGATTCGGCCAACACCGTGGACCAATGCTCGAGCATGAACTCGCGCAACTGGGGATGGGTGTGCAGCCGGGCGAACACTTCGTGCAGATGCCGATACAGCGCGCCGTGCAGCAGGCTGCGGAACTCGGCGCGGCGCAGGGCATCGACCGCATCGGCCTGTTGCTGCTCCACCGCGGCGGCGCTCTCGGCGATATGGCGCTGCAGATCGGCGAGTTGTTGCTCGAACACCGTGGCGTCGTCTTCCTCGGCGTTGACCACGGCCTCGACCATGCGCGACAGAAACGGCAGGAAGCGCTGGGCCGCGGGCTCTTCCACGCTGGAAAAACCCGCGCTGTATTCGGCCACGCGGTTGAGCAGTTTGCGCGTCGGGTGATTGCGCGAGGAAAACAGGCTGGCGTCCCGCAGACCCAGACGCAGCACCGGGATTTGCAGCCGCGCCAACTGAGCTTTGACCGCAGGCAGCAGCTTGGGGTCGGCCAGGATGTGATCGAACAGCAGCGAGACCACGTCGATGGTGAGCCGCTCCAGCGGCCGGTTGGCGACCTCGTAGAGGCTTTGCCGATGCTGCTCGATGAGGTTCACCGTCGCGGCGGAGGCGGCGGGCTCGTCGCGCCAGTTCACCTCGCGCAGCCCCAGGCGGTCGGTCAGCAGCAGACGGTCGAGCGCATCGCGCAACTGCGGGTTGAGGCCATAGGCCTGACCGAACACCGAGGGGCCGAAGCCCGAAGCGGCTGTACCGGTCGGGCTGAAGCCGGAGGGCGCAAAGCCGCTTTGGCCACCGTCCGGCGCGCCCGAAGGCGCCGTGGCGAAACGCCCGGCGAGCAATTGCTGCAAGGCTTCCAGATGCAGCTCCGCGCCGGTTTGCGCGGCGTTGACCAGCGCCTGCTCGTCCACCGCTGTGGCGGCGGCGCTGCGTGCGGGCGCGCGGCGCTGCTGACGGTATTGCGCGGGCTCGACCTGCAGTTCAGCCAGACGTTTGTTGTAGAGCGAGTAAGTGTCTTTGAGTGCGGCCGACATGCCCTTGCCGAAAGCTCGCAGCAGCCCCAGGCGCTCTTCCGCGTCGAGATCGACCACGCCGAGCGCGTGGTGCAGCGATTTGCTGAACACCTCGGGCCGCAGCGGGTTGGTCTGCGGCGCGGCGTGTTCGCCCGCGCGCAGGCTGTCGAGCCGCGCGCCTAGATCGCGCACCTCCCACTGGGCTTCGGATTCGAGCATGTGCGTGAGGCGCGAGACTTCCACGCCTTCTTCGAGATCGGATTCATCGACCAGACTGAGCGCTTCGAGCTGCAGTTCTCGCGGCGTGACCGGCTTCTGGCCGAGAATTTCTTCGTCGAGCACTTGATGAAAGCGGTCGACGAAGGCCTGGATCAGTCGGCCTTCGTTCTGCCGCAGCGCGTGACTCATGTCGGAGAACTGCTGCCGATCCCGCCCGTTGCCTGCCGCTTCGGCCTGCTGTTCCAGCGCCTCGATGACCTGGCGCACGACCGAGCGCATCAACTCGTCCGAGCGGGCAATGGCGTCATCGATGCAGGACTGGAAAATTTCGGAAGGCAACATGGGCTGTCAGACGGTTTTGCCCTGCGAAAACGGGCATTTTTCACACTGTAAACCGAATTGTCATGCGCTTTCCTGCTTTTCTCCTTGACAGGGTTTCATCTGCCCGCTGTGCGTTGCAGCTTCACGCCAACTTCATAGCCTCGAGGTTATGCGCCTCAAGCGCAGTCGTGCGCGCAGCAGGTGCTGTGGGCGCTGACCGGAACTTCTGCGGCAACGGCAGGCGGCGGGGCGATGCGGCCGTGCGTCTGCAATTCATGGCGCAGATCGCGTGCCGCTTGAACCATGTGCCGCAGCGCCGCTTCGGTCTCCGGCCAGGCGCGGGTTTTGAGGCCGCAGTCCGGGTTGACCCAAAGTCGTTCGGGCGCGATGAGCTGCGCGGCGCGGCGCAGCAGTCGGGCCATGTCGGCCGCCGAAGGCACGCGGGGCGAATGAATGTCGTACACGCCGGGGCCGATATCGTTCGGGTAGGCGAAGGCGCCGAAGCCGTCGAGCAGTTCCATATTCGAGCGCGAGGTTTCGATGGTGATGACGTCGGCGTCCATGGCCGCGATGGACGGCAGAATGTCGTTGAACTCCGAGTAGCACATATGGGTGTGAATCTGCGTGTCATCGCGCGCCACGCCAGCCGACACGCCGAACGCTCGCACCGCCCAGCTCAGGTATTGCGGCCAGTTGTCGCGCTTGAGCGGCAGGCCCTCGCGGAAGGCGGGTTCGTCGATCTGGATGATGGCGATGCCCGCGTTCTGCAGATCACTCACCTCGTCGCGCACCGCCAGCGCGAGTTGCAGCGCCACCTGGTCGCGCGGGAGATCGTCGCGCACGAAGCTCCATTGCAACAGGGTGATCGGCCCGGTGAGCATGCCCTTGACCGGCCGCGGGGTGAGTGCCTGCGCGTGCCGCGCGGTATCCACCGTCATCGGCTCGGGCCGCCACACATCGCCCCAGATGATGGGCGGCTTGACGCAGCGCGAACCATAGCTCTGCACCCAGCCGCCCGCGCTGAAGGTGTAGCCCCAGAGCTGTTCGCCGAAAAATTCCACCATGTCGTTGCGTTCGGCCTCGCCATGCACCAGCACGTCCAGGTCGATGTCTTCCTGTTTGCGGATGACGGCGGCGATCTCTTCGCGCATTTTCTGCAGATAGTCGGTATGCCGCAGTTCGCCGCGGCGCCAGGCGGCGCGGGCAGCGCGAATTTCGGCGGTCTGCGGGAAGGAGCCGATGGTGGTCGTGGGCAGCGGCGGCAGGTTCAGTCGCGCGTGCTGCGCGGCGATGCGCTGGGCATAGGGCGCGCTACGCCGGGCGTCGGCCTCGCTGAGCGCCTCCACGCGGCGGCGCACTTGCGGCAGGGTCACGCGCGGACAATTGCGGCGCGACGCCAGCGCCTCGGCGTTGGCCCGCAGCGCGTCGCGCACGGCGTCTTCGCCCTGATCGAGCGCCGTGGCGAGCACACGCAGTTCCTCGAGCTTCTCTTCCGCAAAGGCCAGCCAGGGACGCACTTCGGGGTTGAGCCGCGCGCCCGCGCCGTGTTCTGCGGCCAGACTGACGGGCACATGCAGCAGCGAACAAGAAGGCGCGATCCACAGCCGCTCGCCCAGCGCGGCGTGCAGCGGCCGCAAGACGCGCAGCGCAGCGGCCAGGTCGCTGCGCCACACATTGCGACCGTCGATGATGCCCGCAGACAGCACCCACTGCGGCGGCAGCGCCTCGCGCCAGAGGTCGATCTGCTGCGGCGCGCGCACCAGATCGAAATGCACGCCATCGACCGGCAGACCCGCCAGCGTGGCCGGGGCGAAGCTGATCGACTCGAAGTAGGTGCTCAGCAGCAACTTGGGGCGCAGCGCCCCGGCCTGCGCGGGCAGCGCGGCGTAAAGCGTGGGCAGCAAGTCGCGCCAGGACGTGTCGAGATCGAGGGTGAGCGCGGGTTCGTCAAGCTGCACCCATTCCACCCCCAGTTCGGCCAGCCGGGCCAGCACCCGGGCGTAGGCGCGCGACAGCGCGGGCGCTAGGCTCAGGCGGTCGAAACCGGGCTGATGCGATTTGGAGAGCCACAGAAAAGTCAGCGGCCCGATCAGCACCGGTTTGGGCGCATGTCCGGCCTCTTGCGCTTCGCGCACGCGGTCGAACAGCGCATCAAAACCGCCGTCAAACGTCGACGCAGAGTCGAGTTCGGGGACGAGGTAGTGATAGTTGGTGTCGAACCACTTGGTCATCTCCATCGCAGGCTGCGCCGCATTGCCGCGGGCCAGCGCGAAGTACTGCTCCAGACCGAGTGTGCGGGCATCGAAGCCGAAGCGCGCGGGCAGTGCGCCGAGCAGCGCGGCGGTATCGAGCAGGTGGTCGTACAGGGCGAAGTCGCCGACCGCGGCAAAGCGCAATCCGGCATCTCGTTGCTTGGCCCAGTTCGCGGCTCGCAGTTGCGCCGCGGTGGCCTGCAGCTCAGAAGCCGAACTCTTGCCCTGCCAGAAATTTTCGAGGGCGAACTTCAGTTCGCGTTGCGGGCCGATGCGTGGGTAGCCCAGGATGTGCGTGGTGGTCATGCCGTTACTCCAAGATGAATTGAATGCAGGCGACAGTTTGCGCATCGGGCTAAATTGAATCAAGCGACGAATTTTTAGGTTATGCTGAATTTCATTCAGCTTGTGACTGCCATGCTCGAACTCCGCCATCTGCGCTCTCTTATCGCCATCGCCGAGACCGGTCGCATCAACGCCGCGGCCGAGGCCGTGCATCTCACGCCGTCGGCGCTGTCGCACCAGTTGCGCGCGCTGGAGGATCACTACGGCATGCCGCTGTTGCTGCGCGACGTGCGCGGCCTGCGCTTCACCCCGGCGGGCGAGCGTCTGCTGGCGCTGGCGCGGCAGATGCGCGAGGCGCAGCAGGCCGCCGAGCAAGACTTGCAGCGTATTCAGGGCGATACTCGCGGCACCCTGCGGGTGGTTCTCGAATGCCACACTTGCTTCGAATGGCTGATGCCGGTGCTCGACGCCTTTCGTCAGCGCTGGCCCGATGTCGAGGTCGATCTGGTCTCGGGCTTTCACCGCGACCCGCTCACGCTGCTGAGCAAGGACAAGGCCGATGTAGTGATCGGCGCGCTGCGCCCGCCCGGGCGGCAGTGGGCTTCGCTGCCGCTGTTTCGCTTTGAAATTCTGCTGGCGCTGCCACCTGGCCATGCCCTGTGTGCGAAGCGCAGCGTGCGCGCCGTCGATCTTCAGGGCGAGACGCTGATCACCTACCCCGCGCCGGATGAGCGTATCGACCTCATTCGCGAGGTGCTGCAGCCTGCGGGCATCAGCCTACCGCGCCGCACGGCGGAACTCACCATCGCCATCCTGCAACTCGTCGCCAGCAGGCGCGGCGTCGCAGCGCTGCCCAACTGGGCGCTCAAACCCTCGCTGGACAGTGGTTATGTGCAGGCCCGCCGCATCGGCCCGCGCGGGCTGTGGAGCGAATTGCACGCCACCGTGCCGCGAGACCTGGCGCAGCGGCCTTATGTGCGAGATCTGGTGGAAATGGCACGCCAGAGTGTTGCAACGCATCTCGACGGCGTGCAACTGCTGTGACCATGGCCGATCAGGGCGCCGGGGCAAGCTGGCCGGAGCGGCAAGTTCAGCGCCAACGCCGCACAATCTATGCTGGTTTCAACCCCTGAAAACCCCTCGAAGGAGCTTCGAATGACCCATAAAACCCTCACCCTGCACACCGCCGACGGCCAGACCATCGGCGCCTATCTGGCCGAGCCTACTGGCAAACCCAAGGGCGGCATCGTTGTCGTCCAGGAAATTTTTGGCGTCAATGCGCACATTCGCAGCGTGGCCGATGGCTATGCGGCGGCGGGCTATCTCGCCATTGCGCCGGCCGTTTTTGACAGTGTGGAGAAAAACGTCGAACTCGGCTACGACCAAGCCGGCATGGAAAAAGGCATCGCCCTCGTTTCTGCGCTGGGTTTCGACCGCGCTCACGCCTCGGTGCAGGCTGCAGCCAAGGCCGTGGCCGCTGCAGGCAAGGTCGGTGTGGTGGGCTACTGCTGGGGCGGCACCATTGCCTACCTCACGGCCATTCGGGATGGCCTGCCCGCAGTGAGCTATTACGGCGGCCGAAATGTGCAGCTGGTGGGCGAAAAAACCCAGACGCCGCTGCAGTTTCACTACGGCCTGCGCGATGCCCACATCTCAGAGGCCGATCGTGAGGCCGTGCGCGCGGCCAACCCTCAAGCCGAGTTCTATGTGTACGAAGCCGACCACGGTTTCAACTGCGACGCCCGCGCCAGCTTTGATGCAGCCGCCGCCCAGCTGGCGCGCGAGCGAGCGCTAGCCTTTTTCGCCAAGCATGTCGGCTGAAAGGTTTACCGCAGGGCGTGCGCGATACTGACGGATTTGCGCAATCCATTCATGGCCCTGCACCGCATCCGCCGTATTTCCGCCCCTGCCGCTGAGTGTTGGCCGCCCGCGTTGCCCGCCGCGCGGCGCAGCGGCATCGAGAGCTGGCTGACTGATCCGGGCTCGCTCACCCGGCGTTTGCGGCGCAGCAGCGCACGCTTCGAGTTGCGGCTGCTGCGCCAAGGCCCGGCGCGCGCCCTGCGCGATGAATATCCGCTGCTCGGCCTGCCGCAAGGCCGCAAGGTCTGGCGCCGCGACGTGCTCCTGGTGGCCGACGGCGTGCCGCGGGTGTTGGGGCACAGCGTGTGCGCGCTGTCCGCCCTGCACGGGCCGTGGCGGCTGCTGCGGCATCTGGGCGTCAAGCCGGTGGGCGATGCGGTATTTACGCGCCCGCAGACCCGGCGCAGCGCTATGCGGGTCAAGCGTTTGTCGGCGGCTCATCCCTTGCTGCGGCTGGCGCGCCTCAACGGGTGGGCCCGCGAAGACGCGCTGTGGTCGCGGCGTTCGTCCTTCGTTTACGGCGGCTCGCGGCTCTGGGTGAGCGAGGTTTTTTTCTCGGGCTGAGAGTGAGACCAAAGTCACAGACCCGCCCGCCGTAACGGTAAAACTCCTTGATTTTCCGGGAGGAATTTTGTGGAAATTGCGAACTGTCAAATATTTCAGGGCTTGAATTTATATACTCTGCCCTGTATTTGTAACGTCTTGCAACGCCAAGATTCTGAATGTCACGCGTTGCGCAATCTCCCCACCTTTTTCTCCCAGGAGAACCACCATGCTGGTCAACAACCTCCGAGAACGCTATTCACCGATGTACTTCCTCGCCGCACTGAGCGCCGGTGGGCTTGCGGTGTCGTTTTTTATCTATCCCATGTTCCTGCTGCCGCACCCGGATACGCCGATGGTGACGTTCAATCACCTGTGGCCCGCGCTCACGGCCGGGGGTAATGCGCTTAATTCGGCGCTTATCGGGATCGATCTGGCGGCGATCATCCTGTTTGCCGTGCTGCATTTCTGGCTGCTGGCGTGGAATCTGCGCGAGTTCAAATTATTCCGCCAGACCGACGCCTACAAAAAGCTGCTGACCTCCAACGCCGAAATCAACCTCATGGCCGTGCCGCTGACCCTGGCGATGACCATCAACGTCGCCTTCGTCCTCGGCGCTGTGTTCGTGCCGAATTTGTGGAGCGTGGTGGAGTGGATGTATCCGGGCGCGATTGCCGCCTTCCTCGCCGTGGGCATCTATGCCCTGCGCATTCTCGGCGCCTACTTCACCCGGCTGTTCGTGCATGCGCAGTTCGACTTCGCCGAGAACAACTCGCTGGCGCCGATGGTGTCGATCTTCGCTCTGGCGATGGTGGCCGTGGGCCTGGCTGCACCCGGCGCCATGAGCCATCACCGCGAGATCAACGCCATCGCCATGGTGCTGTCGATCTTTTTCGCCAGTGCGGCCATTCTGTTGCTGCTCATCAAGATCGTGCTCGGGTTCGACGCCATTCTGCGCCACGGCATTCAGCCGCAGGCCGCGGGCAGTCTGTGGATCGTCATCCCCATTCTCACGCTGCTGGGCATCACCTGGATTCGCTGGTCCATGGGTCTGTCGCATCAATTCGGCAACACCAACCATCCGACGGACCTGCTGCTGTTCACCACGGTGGTCGTGTCGCTACAGGTGATCTTCGGCCTGATCGGCTATGCGGTGATGAAAAAGGTCAATTACTTTGCCGACTATGCCGGCGGCGCCAAATCCAACGCGGGCGCCTTCGCGCTGATCTGCCCCGGCGTGGCGTTTTTCGTCTTCGGCATGTTCTTCATCAGCTTCGGTCTGGTGATTCCCAAGTTGGTGGGCGCGGGCTCATGGATGTATTACCTGCTCATGGCGCCCCTGATCGCCGTGCAACTCAAGACCATTCAGGTGTACTTCCGCCTGTTTGGCAAGATGCTGATCAAGCCGCGCCTGCAACTGGTGTCGGCCTGACGCCGCTCGGTAGGCAAAAAAGGACGCCTCGGCGTCCTTTTTTTCATGCGGCAAAGACTGGCGGGCGCCAATGCCCCCAGGGGCGTTCCTGTTCCAGTTGAGTGGCCAGTTGAAACAGCAAGTCTTCACGCCCCCAGGCGGCGCCGAACTGCACGCCCACGGGCAAACCGTTGTCGTCCAGGGCCCATGGAACAGACATCGCTGGCGTGCCGGTGAGGTTGGCCAATTGGGTGAACGGGGTGCGGTGCAGATTGTCGAAGGCGAGTTGCTCCACCAGACCGCTGCGGCGCAACACCCCGTCGAGCCCGAACCGCAGAATCAGTTGCAACGCCGTGCGCTGCCACCTTGGCGCCGCCAGCTCGCCGATGCGAGCCGGAGGTTGCGCGCAGGTGGGTGTGAGGTAGAGATCGAAGCGCGTGAACAACTGGCCCAGCGCGCGCATCGGGCTGTTCCAGCGCGCACGCGCCAGGGCATAGTCGCCCGCCGCAAGGCCGCGTCCGATCAACCCCAGAGCCTGGGTGTCCGTCTCGAAAGCCGAAGCGGGCACGCCCTGCTGCTGCCACCAGGTCAATTGCGCCGCCACCTGTCCGAAGTACATCGTCAGGTAGTCGCGCGCCAGTTGCATGCCGTCGCCCACGGGGTCGATCCATTCGACGTGATGCCCCAGCGATTGCAGCAATTGCCCGCAATCCGAAGCGGCGCGCGACCAAGCGGCATCGACCGCGCCGCCGATGGGCGAAGCCGTGCTCAGTGCAATGCGCAGCCGTTGTGTCGGCGCCTGCAGCTCCTGCGAAAAGGGCCGGGCCGGCGGCTGGACGATGAACGGATCGCCCGGCTCCGGGCCTGCGATGACATCGAGCAGGGCCGCACTGTCGCGCACCGTGCGGGAAATCGTATGGGTGCTGACGGCTCCCTCCCACTGCTCATCGAACTGAGGCGCACAACTCACCCGCCCACGCGAAGGTTTGAGCCCGAACAAACCGCAATAAGCCGCCGGAATACGGATCGACCCTCCGCCGTCTCCCGCAGCCGCCGCCGGCACAATACCCGCAGCCACCGCAGCCGCGGCACCCCCAGAAGAGCCGCCGGGTGTGTGGTCGAGATTCCACGGATTGCGCGTCGGCCCAAACGCCACCGGCTCGGTGATGGCCTTCAAGCCCAGCTCCGGCGTATTGGTCTTGCCGAAAATCAACAGCCCGGCCTGCTCCCACCGCCGCACGACCGCGTCGGTCTGCGCCACTGGTCTGCGGGCCAACGCAGCATTGCCCTGGCTGGTACCGTACCCGGCCAGATCCATGCTCAGGTCCTTGAGCAGAAACGGAACACCCGCAAACGGGGCGTCCCCGGTGCGCGCGTGCTTCAACCCGGCTTTGGCGTGCTCGCGCAAATCTCCGATGACGGCATTGATTCGCGGATTGATCGCATCACAGCGCGCGATGGCGCTTAGCAAGACCTCCGCAGCATCACACTCGCCACGGCGGATACGCTCAGCAAGATCCAGGGCATCCGGAATGTGAGACGAAATGGCAGATGGATTTTGAGTCGACATGTCGTGCTCAATGAAAGCACATCCAGCGGGAAACAAAAAGGCCTCCCGATGAGGGGAGGCCCTCAGCGCTCTTTAGGCGGGAGATTTGGCACAAAATTTGGCATAAAAAACAAAGCCCCGCGGGTTAGGCGGGGCTAAGTTGTTGAATCCACTTGGTGGCCAGGGGCAGAATCGAACTGCCGACACGCGGATTTTCAAGCCATTTCAGGGGCTGTTTCCGGGTCTAGACATCACGCACTATTCAACAATATCAAGCACTTGTGCGCACTCATCCGCAATCACCCGCACTTGATTCCCGGTGTCATTGGCACAATTTTTGGCACAAAATGACACGGCAAAAGTGTACAGCAATGGGCGGTTCCAACGCCATGCTGAACCAACGTTGAAAAGCCGTGGCCTCACCTCCCGAATCGCACCTGGCCAAACGTTTAAAAAAGCTCGCTACACGCTTGGTCGGAGGAGAGGGCTCAACACCCCGCGGCCGACAATGTGAACGAGTCGTTCGCAAGCGTCAAGCGGGAGCCAGGGGCGCACACTGGGCGTGACAGCTAGAGGTGAGGCAGGGACAAGCGGAATTTTGTCCAGAGTCTGGCTGAGTGCAGGCGCAACCGCGCGACCTGCATGCTCGTTGCGACGGTCCGGCGCCATACGTCCGAATCTCCGCTTTTCGAGCCAAACGCGAACCTGGCTCTGGTCGAGCGGGCTAGGGGGCGTTTGGCTCGAAGCTCAAGTCCTCACCACCATCCGAATGTCCCTTTGCAATAAGAGGGGTTTAAAACTCTAAAAAACAGTTCTCTCGGCGATAGCCGAGAGAACAAACGGCCGCAGGCCGTTCGTTCCCTCCGCGAAGCGGCTCTTGACCTGCCGCCGCCCTGGCGGCTGAGTAGCCGCGCTCAGATGGCTGTGACGTGGTACTCATCGCAGAGCGCGTCAAAGGCCTCGCCTGCGAGCTTGTAGGTGCGCGCCCGGGTGATGCCGCTTCGCTCGAACAGGGCGACGGCGTATCGGTCGTTGTGTTGGCGTGAGACGTATCGGATACCGTCCCACTTGGGGTCGGCCTCGTGGATAGCTTTGGCCCAGGCCATAGACGCGGTGTAGTCGCTGCCAGCGCTGATGTCGTTGTTGAGGCCGAGCGTTTTCAGGGCCTTGCCCGTGAGGTCGGCCAGCACCAAGTCGGGAGCCCCCGGTCGCCGCAGCCGCACGACGTGTCGAGACGTCAGGTCGGCCAGGGGAATTTCGTAACGACCCTTTCTGAACCAGGCGCTTTCGTGGATGACCGATTCGCAAAAAGCAACCGCGATATCGTCTGCGGCATAGCAAGTGCCAAAGCTGCCGGGCAGCCCTATCGGTGGCCCGTCGAAGCGGTAACGACCACGCGACCAGTACGGCTCGGTCTTGGGGAATTTGGACAGCCGAACCAGCGTATCCGCACGGACTCGGACCTCTTCGAGCAACTGCTCGAAGCTCCCGGGGTCAGGCAGCCTCAGCGACATCGGTCTCGGCGTTTGCTTCGGCAGCCCAGGCTTGGGCGAGTTGGGTGACACGGGCAAGCTGTGCGTCGGTATTCTTGCCCGCCAGCGACTGAAGCACGGTTTTGCCGCCCAGCGCGCCATGAGCCCGCTTCCAGAAGATGAGCTTCTCCGACGGTGATAAGGCGCCCAGCGCCATGCACACGGCGCCGACGTCATCTCGATTGAGCTCGAGAAACTCCTTGGGATAGTAACGATGGCTCTTGACCACGATGGCAAACACCTCGCCACGGGCCGCAGCTGGCCCCAAGGCTTGCGGGGTGAGACCCCAGGCGTCAGCAAGCGTTTTAGCCGAAATGACCTCCCCGGAGGTGACCCATTCAACTTTGGCCGCTTCGCTTTGAGCGACCGAAGCGGCCAGTCCAGTGTGTGCCGGGGTCGCGTGCCCCGCGACTGGCGCAGCCTTGGCTCGTCGAATACGCGACTCCGGCAGAACACGGGCCTTCTTCACCGAAGCAATCCTCCCCTGCCGATTCATTTGGGCGAGGGCCTGGGTGAGCGTTTTCTCGAGCCGAGAGACCTTGGTCTCCAGCCTTTTGATGTAGTTGCGCGCCGGTGCAGGCAGGCTTTTGAGGTCAGCAGTGTTCATCGGCATAGACTAGCATCGAATCGAAATCGCCGCAAATCGCGAAAACGGCGAAAACCCCCGGTGCTTGGAAGGCGGCACCGCTGCGACCGGGAGGGGCGGTTGAGGGCTCTTCCAGAAACCAGCGGGCTGCCGGGTGATGGCAAGCAAGGGCTTCAGCGCGCGGCCTAGACCGCGCTCGCTGGTCAACTCAGCGTCGGAAGCCAGAACGCCTCGGCCGGGCAGCCTTTGAAGAGGTTCTGCGGGACTTGAGAGAGATAGCTGCTTACGTCATCGAACCCGTTGCCCCCTGCATCAGCACGAAATCCCGGTGGAATTGCAAGTAGCGGATATGCGCGGGTTTCAACCCATGAATAGCCCACTGCGGCGAGATGCCGAGCTGTTGGCGGGCGTCTGCGGGGAGCGCCGCAGAAACAATGAGACAACCCTGGTCTGAGAAGGAAATCCAACCGCCATCGAACAGGGCGTCTACATGGGGCGCCAAGAGCAAGCCATTGAAAACGTCCAGACGTTCGTCGTCTTCGACGCACTTGGCCCAGGGTTTGATGTGCGATGCCCGGAGCAAGCCCGGAACCGCTAGGTTCGTTACGCAGCATCGCCCTTGCCAGTAATCAAGCAGTGCGTTCCTGAAAAGGTCTTGCCCAATCCTTTGAATCACCAGGCGCTCGGCTTCGGTTGTAGCGGGCAGCGCCTGCACAGCGTGTCGGAATTGGTCGGCGACCCGGTTAGGCATCGTTCGGGCAATGGCCGCAGCGCGCCGGAGAATGCGGTAGAGCTTGTCGAGTAGGTTCCTCAGAATTTTGGAGCTTTCCCAAGCAGCTAACTGGTATCTTCGCCTCGAGGAAAACATCGCCATGCCGACCCTAGACCAGACGATAGTCCAAGACCTCACCGCGAGGCTAACGCGCTTCCTGCAGGCAACCGGTGGATACGACGAGCTCAAATTTTTGGATGCTGGTGGCTCGGCAGCCGTCTTTCGCGTTCAGCGTGGACAAGACGTACGCGCCGTCAAGGCCTTTGACCCAGCGCTCTTCCATGGCCCTGGTGGCGCGGCTGAACGAAGACGCCTGCACGTGCAACGCAGGCTAATCGGGCATACCTGCCCAAGTCTTGTTCAAACATACCGGGTCGACGAAGCTGAGGATACCGCCTTCATTGAAATGGAATTCGTCGACTGGCCGCAGCTCGCGCGGAAGCTACGCGACGTGCCAGATGAAACCATCGTTCCCCTTATCACCCAGCTCGTCGATGCAGTCCGATACCTTGATGGCTTGAAAATCGTGCATCGCGACATAAAACCAGAAAACATCCACGTCTCACTAGATTACAAGACTATAAAGCTCCTAGACCTAGGCGTCGTGCGCGAGTTTGACTGGCTTGATGAGAGCGATGCCACTGTGACCGATAGTGGCGCGCGCCGCCCGTTCCTAGCTACTGCACAATACAGCTCACCCGAGTACCTTTTCCGCTTAGATGAGCCAACGGAGAAACTATGGCGCGGCCTAAACTTCTACCAAGTCGGCGCTATACTTCATGACTTAATTAAAAAAGAGGCACTTTTTCAATATGAAGTAAATCTTGGAAACCGGTGGTTAGTCGCACGCGCGGTTCTAATGAAACAACCGACATTTTCTGACACAGAACCGCATCGGCTTCCTGGATTGAAAGCACTGGCAATACGTTGCCTTACAAAGGATATCGATACGCGCCTCGCACTTGTTGGGTGGGAGGACTTCCTACTGGAGGGTGATTTGGACCCCAAGGCAGCCCTTCGAGACCGCCTGTCCAAGGGGCTTGCATGTTTGGTAGGCCAACCTAATGAAGCTCCCGCCGCCAAATTAACATTCGAGCGTAATGAATATATTCGACGATTTTCGGAACGCCTGCGAACAGAGCTAATTGGTATATGTGAAACCAACCTCCCGTTGACCATGCGGGCTTCAGACCCAGGCGAGCCGTCTAGCGTGAAGTGTCGCTTTTCGCCCAATAGTCAAATTGACATTGAGTGTGTTGTTGTCTTTGCATGGCAGTCTCAAATCTACGAAAAAACTGCAAATGTCGAGGTCGGCGCACGCATCTTGTGTTGCGGTAAAGGCGAGATTTCAGGGCAGCCACAATTGAAGAAGCCAACGGCGGTCATAGCAATACAATCTGGCGAGGACGAGGCGGTTCAGTTGATTTCAACAGAAATCGCCCGCCGCGTAGGCCTCGGGTTAGACCAAATCGAAGCTGTCGGTGCCGATATTGTGAAGCTTCACTTAATGAACCTAGAATGAGCGCAAGAGGGGATTTAGATGCGAACCAGCTGGTGGCGTTCCAAAAATGAATTAGATGCGGACCAAATCGCTTTTATCCAACTACCGCCACACGGTCGCTACGCTTTAATCGGCCCACCTGGCTCTGGAAAGACAAACCTTCTACTTCTGCGAGCGCAATACATTGCAGGGACGGGGGAAAAGAATGTTTTGGTTATTACATACACAAACGCGCTTGCCGACTTCATACGCACCGGAATTAGCTCGTCAGGACTTATCGCGACAAATCAGATAAAAACATACCATTCTTGGGCCGCGTCGCACATCTTAGAAAATCTCGGCCAACGCGCAATTCCAAAGGGTGAAGATTTTGACGAAGGCACACGAAGGGCCATTACTGGATTGCTTCAAGAGACGAATAACGCACTACAATCAAAGAGACTTTACAGCGCCATCTTTGTTGACGAAGCCCAGGACTTCACCGCTGAGGAACTCGCCGCGCTACTTTCGCTAAGCGATAATGTTTGTATTTGCGGAGACGAGAACCAAGGAATATATCGCAGAGATGGCTTGGCGGCGGTAAAAAATCTTGCTCTTGCGCCATATGAGCTCAAGCGACACTTCCGAATTGGGCAGAGAATCGCACGGGTTGCGGACCGATTGATACCCCCGGAAGAAGGCAAAGCGAGTCTTGAGGAAACATCCAATTACAATCCAAAAACACAGGGCGAATCTAGCGCAGTCATGCATCCGTGCTCAAGTAGAGACGAGCAGTTTTCGCGCATGCTTGAACTGATTCAGGTTCAACTCGATGCCTTCAAAGGCGACAGCATAGGAATAATTTGCGGAACAAGGGAGTCTGTCACAGAACTCCGAGCACGATTTAATGAAACAGAATTACATGGTATAACTATCGCACATGGTGTCGAAAAGGACGCAAGCTTCTCATCTGAAAAGCGAATTCATATAATGACAATCCACGCCGCGAAAGGCACGGAATTCCGGGCCGTACACATCTACGGCGCAGAAGAACTTGCGAACCATCCACTCAATCGCAGGCGGCTCGGCTATACCGCAATCACACGAGCAAAGACAGCTCTCAACGTCTTCCGAACCGGAGCGACTAACAATCCTCTGGAAAACGCGTTTGCTGAGCCGAGCCACGTTGAAATTGACGAACTATTTGACTAATGACTATGGCGACTATCCGTTGGCATGAGGTCAGTAGGGAAGACTTGCTCGATGTGTTGCTAGGCGAGCCTAGTTCTCTCAAACCAAGCATCTCTAGTTTCCCATCGCTCGAGGTAAAGGGTGGGAAGCTCGCGGTCGCCTACGCGGCTGAAGCAGGAACGGATGCATATTTGTTGCCTACCCTTGTGGTTTTAGGAAACGAGTTCGCTGCGGACACGCTATCTTGGCTACGCGTATATGCTGATGAGGTATCCCCAATTAGCCAGTTCGCCCGAGTCGTGCTAGCGAGCGACTGGTCTGCCTTCGGCGAAGCAACCGATAGTCTGCGTCGCGTCAGAAATCGAGCTGACCGCTGGGCATGCGTGGCAGTAGGCGAGGCTTTAGCCCAGTCGGATGGCGATTCCGAGTTGCAGGCGATGCCGCTTTCTAGGGTCTCAAGTTGCTTCTCGATACCAATAGGGCGCACAAACCTGCTGTTCGGCGATGGGAATTTGGTTCGCCAATGTGTCGATAGGCTGCGAACCGTGTCCCAAGACCAGAGGTTAGGGCGACGCACACTTTCGGTAGACCAGTTGCTACCGGTTTTGGCTATAGCCGGTTCGGCTGTTTTAGAGGACACCGCGGCATCAGAGGCGGCGTTATTGGTAGTAGAGGCTGCCTCTACTTACTTTGCAGCCTTTTTGCGCAGCCCTCCACTAGTTAGCTTCAATCAGCTTAAAAACTACCCAGGACTTTCGAGCGACTCTATTGAGGAGCGGGTGGTTGCTTTCAACAGACTGTCATTGGAGGTGCTGAATCAAGACCCGTCGCAATTTGGCGAAACGATTGCTCCCGTCTTGGCCGCCGCGGCCTTTCTTGTAGGAAGAGGCACTTCGCATGTATTCCTTCTCAAGCGATTTGGTCGCGTGGCGCCTGTCGCGTTTGCATGGTTCGGAGTCATAGCCGCTCTCGCGGGTCCTCGCGCATGGGATGGAGCATGGTTGCGTGCCGTGAAGGGCGCGGAGCGATTGCTTCGACCCAACTTCGACTGGCTTGATGCGCCGAGTGCAGACATTGGCTGGGCGGAGTTTTCTTGGCTTTCAAGCACCTTCGACGGTGTGGAACAACTTGCTGGCATTCCGAAGATGCTTCCGCGCACTCTCAGCATCGAAATTGTGCCCGGCGCCATTATCCAAGTGCGCCTTGGGACTGGAAGTGCGGACATTGAGTCCCGAGTAACCAGTGAGGCGAAGGCGCGCGAACGGGCACTCCAAGAGGCGCTGACGCAATTCGTTTCGCTGGCGCAACGGGTGAAGAATTTGGTTGAGAAACAGCCGGTGCAGGCTAACGAACAACAGACATTGGGGCTCGAAAGCGAGTCCATCGCTTTATCCACAAAGGGTGCCCGCTCGAGGAGGAGGCGGGACTCGAGCAGCACCTAGTTGAGCTTCACCCAGGGTTTTGAGTTCAAGTGCTAGCGCAGTATGCTCTACGGTAAGCTCAAGAAGGTATCGAGTCGGCGCTTGTCGATGGTCGCGAGTGGGTTTTAGCTGGTTCTTCCGCACCTCACCTGCATTCCTATTAGCCACAAACGCTCGCGGTCGAGCTCTTGCTCTTCCAACGCGCTACGGAAAACCCAAGGGTGCAGCTCAGCGGCGAACTGGCCACTTTTCGTCATTATTTCTCAGCCACTTGCGCATCTGCTGTTGCCGCCAACCGCAGAATAAGCCAGCCCACCGACAAATCGGTGGACTATGCCAATCATTGCGGAATTCGCATCGAGCTTCGTATCGTCTCCGCTTCCACCGGCTCAACGACAAGTCACCCTGGTCTCGCTACGGTGCGCCTTTCCTTTGTGCTCTGAATGCTTTAGCTTGTGCCTCTGCCTACATCCCCCTTCAGCGTTCTACTTCGAGAACATATCGCGTTCTGGAGCTTCTGCCCAGATACCGCGGTGCGGCTGTTTGGCGTGCGCTCGTGATGAACAGCTCAGCCCCAGTCCAAGCAGTTAACCGACTGCTCGCCCCCGAACTTCCTCCAGCACCCGCACAATTTCCGTCACCTTGGCCGGCGGAAAAATCCCCAGCGGCCCCTGCGCATTCACATCCGTGAACGGTGACTGAAACAGCCGGTCGGCATCCATCACGCCGTTCTGCGTCAGCTCCTGCACGATGAGGTCGATGAACTCAATCTGATTGGGTGTGGCCGTGGTGCCTTGTAGAAAGGTGCTGAAGGCCTGCATCGCCGCCTCGCGGTCAAGCCCGACCAGGGAGCGGATGAAAATACCCAGCCCGTGACTCTTCTCCCGCGCTTCGTCGATGAGGGCCTTCGACCCCCCGGCGTCCATCAGCATCTTCTCCAGCTCGACGAGGTCGGTTGTCGTCAGGGGCTGGTTGCGGCGTAGGCGCTGCAACGCCAGGTGCGATTCATGCGCCTTGAGAAACTGCCTTGCCTTCTCTTTGAACTTGGCCATGTTCAGGCCCGCCGTGACCTGGGGCAGCTCAATGGTGGCGGCGTCGCCCAACTCGTCCTCGAAATCCGTGTAGACGATTTTCTTCTGCGCCTTGGGGATGAGCTTGACCAGGGCGCGTAGGCGCCTGCGCACGGTCTCCAACATCGGCACCGTCACGTCTTCCCACCACTCGTCGCTCGCCACCGATTGAATGAGTACCGCCTCGGCTTTGATGGCGGGGATGGCCATCTCGTCTTCCAGGGCGCTGGCGATGGCTTGAATCTTGGCCTTCAAGCTCGCGAAATCGGGCTTGGCTTGCAGGATGGCCAGTTGCGTGCGTAGCACCAGCAGGTCGAAGCGCTTGGCGTCCTCGTCTTCATCAGTCAGTTCCGTCGGCAGCCCTGCAACCTTGGTCGTCAGCTCATGCATTTCTTCCGGGCCGAGCTTGTGCCAGGCGTCGGTCTTGGCGAACTTCTCCACATATTGGCGCTGCGGCCGCACCACGAAGTTGTCCAGCTTCATCGCCGCAACAATCTCATGGAGCAGGCTGGCCGTATCAGCGCGCAGTTCGGCCGGCGTGGGGTACCCACCATACGGCGTCGTTCCCTCGCCGACATACGGCTGGGTCTCTGCCTTGGCGTCGAGTTCGCCAATCATCTCCAGGCGCGCCTTGAACAGCCGCTTGCTCAAGGGTTCGGCGGCGGTGCCTTCTTTGAAGTCCGGGTTCTGACTGAAGAATTCGAGGTTCTGGCAATAGTCGAAGATGTAGAAGTTTTGTTTGTCGTCACCGGGGCCAAACAGGCCGGGGCACAGCCGCGTGCCGCGTCCCACCATCTGCCAGAATTTGGTCTTGGAACGCACCACCTTGAAGAACACCAGGTTCACCACCTCGGGCACGTCAATGCCGGTGTCGAGCATGTCCACCGAGATGGCGATATGCGGCATCTTCTCCTTGTTGGAGAAGTCATCGATGAGGCTCTGCGCGTACTCGGTCTTGTAGGTCACCACCCGGGCGAAGTGACCCTTGTAGTGCGGATAGTTGGCGTCGAAGCGCTTGCCGATGAAATCGGCATGGTCGTTGTTCTTGGCGAAGATGATGGTCTTGCCCAGGCGGTCGCCGCCGGCCACCTTCTGTCCCTTGGTCATCAGGGTGGCCAGCACCTTGTCGATGGTGTCTTGATTGAACAGCCATTTGTTCATGGCCTCGGCATTCACCTCGTCCGGGGTGTTGCCGTCTTCATCCCACTCCAATTCGTCCCAGCGCGCCTTCTCCTCTTCCGTGAGGTCGTCGTACTTGATGCCCTCGCGCTGGAACTTCAGCGGCACCGAGATGGCCACTGGCGGCACCAGGTGACCGTCTGCTACCGCTTCGTCCAGGCCGTAGGCGTCGGTGGGTACCCCGTCTTCCAGTCCGAACAGGCCGTAGGTGTTGTGGTCAATCTCGTCTTTGGGCGTGGCCGTCAGGCCCACCAGGAAGGCGTCGAAGTAGTCGAAGATGGCCCGGTACTTTTGGTAGACGGAGCGGTGCGCTTCGTCGATGACGATGAGGTCGAAGTGGCCCACGCCAAAGCGGCGCTGGGCATTCGACACCTCGTCTATCAAACCCATCATGGTCGGGTAGGTGCAGACGTACACCCGGCCATCGGTGTTCTTCTCGGTCACCAGGTTGACGGGGGCCGCATCGGGCAAGTGCGTCTTGAACGCCTTGACCGCCTGGTTGACCAGGGCCACGCGGTCGGCCAGGAACAGGACGCGCTTGGCCCAGTTGCAGCGCATGAGCACATCGGCCAGGGCGATGACGGTGCGGGTCTTGCCTGAGCCGGTGGCCATGACCAGCAGGGCCTTGCGCTGGTGGTCCCCCTCGAAGGACTGGCTTACCCGGCGTACGGCGCGGGTTTGGTAGTAACGCGCCACGATGGCGGGGTTGATGACGGCCTCGGCCATGGGCTTGCGGCTGCTGCGCCGCTGTATCAGCAGTTCCAGCTCGTCCTTCTTGTAGAACCCCTGCACCGGACGCGACGGGTAGGACGCATCATCCCAAATCCAGTGTTCGTAGCCGTTGGAATAGAAGATGACCGGGCGTTGGCCATACTGCTGCTCTAGGCAGTCTGCATAGAGCTTGGCCTGTTGCTGGCCTTCCTGCGGGTTCCTGGTGGTGCGCTTGGCCTCGATGAGCGCCAGCGGCTTGCTGTCGTCGCCCCACAGCACATAGTCCACATAGCCGAGGCCTGCGTTATTGGGCATGCCGGTGACTTCCACCTCGTGGCTCACCGCCGGGTCGAGGGTCCAGCCTGCTTCTTTGAGCAGCACGTCGATGAAGGCCTTGCGAGTGTCGGCTTCGGAGTAGTCGTGGGTGTCCGGCTCGGCGGTGTTGGCCTTCTTCGCGGCGGCCACGGCCTCGCGCAGGGTTTGCAGTTCGGCATCCAGCGCAGCGTTGTGCTGCTGGGCTGCGGCCAGTGCGGTGTCACGCTCCTTGAGCCGGGCTTCGAGCTGGAGCAGTTGCTCGGCGGATTGCGGCGCTTCGGTGGACGCCTTGGGCAGCTGGGCGAGGGAGAAGGTCTGGCCAGGAGACGGGCGATGCGTGCGGCCATAGGTACGGGCCAGCCAATAGCAGAGGTGGAACAGCTCGCGGGTGGCATTGACCGCATCTGCCGGGGCCATCTTCTTGGCCCCATGCACCGCCATATTGCCCAGGTCTTTGATAAGCCGGGCCTTGGTGAACAAGGCCTCGCCCACAGTGGCCTTGAAGGTGGGCTCGTGGATGAAGGCGCTCAGGTTGTCCTGGTAAGGCTGGCGTAGGGATTTGTCATTGGCGTACATCCACGATACGGCCAACTCCAGGGTGCGACGGGCGTAGAAGCAGGCGGCACGGGCATCGGTATTCGCCAATCCTTCGGCCTTGCTGGCCGCTTCGAAAAACAAAGGCCATTCGGGCTGGAGGAAGGCGAAGTTGCTCACTCAGAGTTCTCCACGGAAGGCGCGGTGTTGGAGGGTGACGAAAAGGTCGTCAAACTCGCGCAATGATTGGGCCTGAATTGCCTTAATTGATTTCACGAGTCCTTGCTTGGTCGTAAAACTCTTTTGCTTTTCTATAGGAGGGTAAAATACACGCAATGCTTTTAAATCAGCGAGATTAATTGTTTTTTGGGCTACTCCACGAGCAACTTTATCTATTTGCCGCCGAACACTAGCTGATTCAAGCATTGCGGCACAAAATGATGAATCGAGCTTCTCGGCGTTTGGCTTGATATGAGCAATATGCCGCTGAAAGCAGAACTCACGCTCACCAGAAACAACAGCCGTATTCCCATATGACCCGACCGTTGTAAAAAGAATATCTCCTGCATCGATTGCGCATCGTCTGGTCAATTCATGATAGGTTTCGCGGGAGATGAATTTTTCCGTGCTGTAGGAAATTTCACCATTGAGAATGTTGCTAATAAACAAAAATGGAATACCGTCAGGCTCCCATTTCGGTGATTGGTGTGTTCCGTCAGTAACGCGTACGCATAAATCTTCGAGATTTGTAACAGGGAGGCCATTAACATTTGATTCTAGGTCCCCAAACATCTCCACAAAAATCGCCTGGGTGAGCTTGTCGAGTTGCGCCAAGGCTTCCCGGCGCTTGGCGCGGAGGGCGTCAGCTTGGTCGAGGATGGCGGCGATGCGGCGTTGTTCGGGGACGGGTGGGAGAGGAATACTGAGTTCCGCCAAAAAATTTTCGGGAACGCGGCGCTGCCCCCCACTACCGGTCATTCTGCGCTCACCTTCAATACGAATGGTGCCTAGACGAAGGAAGTGATGTAGATATCGAGCGTCGGATTTATTCGGTAACGGTCTAACAACATGGAATTCTGTAGAGCCAAACCCGTATGTTTCCGGTAAAAGAACCTGTGAGATTTTTCCGTTTTCGAAACATGGCGTGATTTTTGCCACCAATACATCACCGGATTTAAATGGCGTGTAGCCCTTGCTGACCTCGGCGTAGGGCCTTTGCTCGACAGATGTCACCTTTGCATCTTCTGCCGATAGCGATGCCATCGGAACGAAAGATACAAAGGCATTGGCGTCCAGCTTTTCGCCCAATCGAGGATTCAGAAGCGCAACCTCACGAAGAGGGAGTGATGGGAAGCCGCTCATTGACTAATCATTCCCTCAAGCTCCGCCATCCCCTCTTGAATCTCCGCCTCCAACTGCTTCAGCTTTTGCAGAATCTCCAGCGGGTGCTCATGCTCCACCGCCTCGTGCACCACTTCCTTGTAGCGGTTAATGGACAGGTCGTAGCCCTGCGCCGCGATGTCCGCCTTGCTTACGCAGAAACTCTGTGCGGTGCGGGGGCGTTGGCGCTCACTGCCGTCGCGTTGCTTCCATCGGGCTAGGGCATCCGGCAGGTTGTTCTTGGCGTGCTCGGCGTCTGACAAGGTCTTTGCCGGACTCACGCCCAGCTTGTCCTCGTCCAGCAAGGGCTGACGCTTGTCATCCAGGCTCCAGCCATCGGCTTGCAGGTCATAGAACCAGACCTGGTCGGTGCCTCCCGAGTTGGTCTTGGTGAACAGCAGGATGGCGGTAGAGACGCCGGCATAGGGCTTGAAAGCCCCGGACGGCAAGGAGATGACCCCGTCGAGCTTCTGGTCCTCAACAATCATCCGGCGCAGCTCCTTGTGCGCTTTGCTGGAACCAAACAACACGCCGTCGGGCACGATGACGGCGGCGCGACCGCCCGGTTTGAGCAGACGCAGGAACAGGGCGAGAAACAACAGCTCGGTCTTCTTGGTCTTGACCAGGGCCAGCAAGTCTTTGGCGGTGTTCTCGTAGTCCAAGCTACCGGCGAAGGGGGGATTGGCGAGGATGAGGCTGTACTTTTCTTCGTCGCTCGCGTGGTCCTGCGCGAGCGAATCCTTTTAGCGGATGTCCGGGTTCTCGACGCCGTGCAGCGCCATGTTCATGCTGCCGATGCGCAGCATGGTGTGGTCGAAGTCGTAGCCGTGGAACATGGCATGGTGGAAGTGCCAGCGGGCGTTGGCGTCGCTCAGGACCTCCGGGTGTTTCTCACGCAGATATTCCCCGGCAGCGACCAGGAAGCCACAGGTGCCGCTGGCCGGGTCGCAAATCACATCCCTTGCGGTGGGCGCGGTGAGTTCCACCATCAGCTTGATGATGTGCCGCGGGGTGCGGAACTGGCCGTTCTGCCCGGCGCTGGCAATCTTGCCCAGCATGTACTCGTAGATGTCGCCCTTTGTGTCCCGGTCGTCCATGGCGACGTGGTCGAGCATGTCCACCACTTTGGCCAGCAGGCCCGGCGTGGGAATGGTGAAGCGGGCATCCTTCATGTGGTGGCTGTAGGTCGAGCCATCGCCGCCCATGGTGCGCAGGAAGGGAAAGACGTGTTCGCCCACGACGGTGAACATCTCGGCCGGTGCGAAGTTCTTGAAGCGCGACCACCGCAGGTCGTCGTAGGGGCGACCCCTAGCGTCTTTGCCCGTCGGGAAGACGCGGTTCTCCATCGGGAGCTTCAGGACGAGGGCGCGGCCTTCTTCCAGGGTGTGGGTTTCGTCCAGGCGGCGGATGAACAGCAGGTAAGTAATTTGCTCCATCACCTCCAGGGGATTGGAGATGCCGCCGGACCAGAAGGCGTTCCAGATGGCGTCGATTTGGCTGCGGAGTTCCCCGGTGAGCATGTGCGTCCTTGCTTGTCTTTGTTTGACGCGCAATGGTAGCTAGGGAAAGGGCCGCGATGCGCTTCGGAACGTGACGGGCGA
Organism: Thiomonas arsenitoxydans; assembly: GCF_000253115.1. NCBI lineage: Bacteria > Pseudomonadati > Pseudomonadota > Betaproteobacteria > Burkholderiales > Thiomonas > Thiomonas arsenitoxydans. The sequence continues at coordinate 3,377,598 of NC_014145.1, read as the reverse complement.
AGCCGACGTAAAAAAGCCCAGCGCGGTGAACAGCCTGGGCTTTGTTTAAACAAGGTGTGACCACGGTAGGCACCCGGCCATAGACGGCTTGGTCCGAGTGACACGGAGCACTGGGTAAACCAAGCGTTCGCAGACACGATAGCCTTGTTTTCATGTCACTTCGAGGGCCGCCATCGTATGTGGGTAGAGCACCCCATCTTTCTTAAAAGCGCCGTCGCGAATTTAAGGCAAAGCACTTCCTACACGGTTCAGATTGACGCGCATCAGCCAGGACAGGCTCGCGGCACGTCAAGGGAGCCCATAGTCAATTGAAAGGAATCGTGATGAATGCACCGATGGAATTGCTCAAAAAATCAGATGTTTGTGAACTTCTCAACATCTCGGCACGCTGCCTCGAATATATGGTGAAGGAAGCCCGGTTTCCCCCGCCAGTGCGCGTTGGTCGGTTCAATTATTGGTCGGCCAAGGCCATTGACCGATGGCGCGCCCGGTGTTTTGGAGCCCAAGAAAACTGGGCACCCTGACCTCGGGACAGTACACGTCGGACGAATGCAAGGGCACGCCGCTGCTTGGGTGGCAGGTCATGCAGCGAGTCGGGGGTCGAGCAACCTGGGTCTCATTTCTATTTCTTGTAGTGGCTTCCTTGCAGGGCGCCACAGTCCTTCGTTCATCCGACCGCTATCCCGGCCACGGATAAAACCGCGCCGCTACACAACAACATCAGAGCTCGTGATAACGCTGGCTTGACCTCCTGCTTTGGGAGTAGGAGGTCAAGCCGTGAAGAAAATATCTTTTTATTTCAAGCATATAGAAAACTGTCGTTATGACATAACGCCAGTTCGTAACGTCGTCACCCAGGTCACCTCTTTCATTCCGCACGCGAGCTCGACCTGGGAGCTCACTATGAATCCGACTTACGAACAACTCAACCTTAGACTTCAACAGCATTTTGGCATTGACGCGGCCTGCGCCGACCAAAAATCCGCGACGCAGCAGTACCGCAATCATCTCTCCACCCTGCACGCTTTTTTGGCATCCGTGGGCAAGACGTTGGATGGACGCGTCGGCACCGAGCTTGGCAGTGGTTTCGACGCAGCTGTGCGCGCCTATACCGCTCAGCTATCGGTTTCTCCGCGCACACGACGGGACCGACGGAGCCATCTTCGGCTCATCCTGCGTGTGTACCAAGAGGCGATGCAAACCTCGCGGCCAGCATCGTCGCCGACCTCGCTCAGTCTCGCGCTGCGTGCCGAAATCAGCAAAACGGGGATGGCCCCCAAGGCGCTATCTCGCCAAGTCGGTGTGAGCCCCTCCGCCCTGCAGCGCTGGCTGCGCGGCGCTTTGCCAAATCGTCGCGGCATTCCCACGCTGCGTCGGCTGGAGGCCCGATTGGGGCTGCAGCGGGACCACTTGGTCGCCATGCTGCCCAAGGAAGGGGGGGGGACAGATGACGTGGCCGTACCGCCCATTGAATACCGAGAGCGCGCGCGCCACTTGCGGCAGACCGCGCTGACCATTTCGGTGTCCGAGCTCTCAGCGCGCTACCTCGAAGAGTGGTGGTCTCTGTATGAATACAAGACTTGCGCGATGCCTAGTCTTGAGCGGCATCCACGCGGAGTCTGGCGCTGTATTCCGGTGGCACACCATAGGCCTGCGGGAGAGTTCAGTGTTCGCGGCGGCATGGTCTCCCCTACGGCCGATATCGCATTCGAACGGCTCCGGTCGTTTTTCGGGGTGTTGAGTCGATTGCCTCATCGGGATGGGGGTTTGCCTACGGAATGCGAGCGTACGCAAACTCTTGCTTGGTGCGCCCATCCCCTCGCGCTCTCGGCGTACCTTGACTATCTGACGCGGCGCTCAGCAGGGCTGCGCCACAATGGCCATCGCACCTTTTGTACCTTTGTCGCTGCATTGCTGCGTCCGAAGACCGGGTTTCTGTGGCAGCAGCCCGATTACAGACTGCGCTTGCCGGTTGCACTGCAGCCCGTCGATGCAGAAGGCTGGCAGCGCATGTGCGAGCGAAGTGAGCGGCTGCTCACGGATTACAAACGCACTTCGACCGATTTGAGTCGCGACCCCAAGGCGCCGATTGCGAATCTGCTCGCCCAGGAACAGCCGCTGAAGCCTCTTCTTGATGCCATCGAACGCATCGAGCAAGCCGCAGCCGCAGCGCCGCCTGGGGGATTGACGGAGGCGCGACTGCGGCGGGATGCGCTGCTCATCAGCATGTTGCTGTCCAATCCGCTTCGCGTCCGGGCGTTCATCACGATGACTTGGAAATCTGATGGAACGGGTGTGCTTCGCGGCTCGAGTACTGCGGGCTGGCGCATCCATTTGCAGCCGACGCACCTCAAAAACGGCGCCTCCAAGGGCGGGAAAGACTATTCCGTTCGCCTCGCAAAATGGATTCAACCGCGGCTGGAAGCCTATCTCGAGGAGTACCGGGGTACGCTTCTCCAGGGACGCGAGAGTCCCTATCTCTTTGTGTCGTCCGGCGGTCCTGGCATGTGGGGAGGCATGCAACGGCATCTGGCAAAAATGTCAGCCAGATACATTCCTGGAAGCCCTGGATTTGGTCCGCACGCGTACCGGCACCTCGTCGCGACAAACTGGCTGCAGCAGCACCCCAATGACTACCTGACCGTTGCTGAGCTGCTCAACGACAAGTTGGAGACTGTGCTGGCGAACTACGCGCACCTGAAGCGCGATATGAGTTTTTCGCGCTATGAAGAGCACGTGCAAGATTTGCTGAAGACGCCCGGCTCCGGGCGCTGAGTAAGGACAATAGGCAGCCGCACGACAGGTCTTGCTTGGTATCCGGTTTGTCGTGCGGCCGCGCGGCGTCGCTAGCGCTCAATCCGCCGATGCTGTCGACGCCTCAATCTGCAAAATCGGCATCGACCGATGGTCCTGGGGCCCACCCGGCCACACGTGCATCCACGCCGGCCCATATATGGACGCGCTTTGCCGCAATAAAAACGACGGTCCATGAAAATCCACCGCCTCAAATCCGGCGTGGCGCTGCAATGCCATGCGCAGACCCGGGTTGACCACACTCTCGACGAGAATGCGCCCGTCGTTGAGGGCAGCGCACAGTTGCAGATAACGCCAAAACCACCTGCGCCGCTGTAGCTTGAGCGGGATTTCAACATTGGCGACGGTGAGCATGTCGTTCAATATCCGCCTTGGTGCGATTTCAAGACGCGTGTCGTAGCGAAGGTAGGCGTAGAAGCCCCCATAGCTCAGCGACGCCCGGTCAATGGAGCTGCCGCGCTTGCAAGAGTCGATGAACGCGATGGTCTGCGCTTCGATAGATGGCAATTTCGGCGGGCGACGCGGCATCATGCAGCCCTCCTGCCGGAGTTCACAGCAATCACGTTCGCGGTCTTGGAGGCAGCAGTGACCGGCGCGGGCGGCATCTCTGCAGCGAGATATCGAGCCGGCATCGCCTCCGGGTTCATCGGTCGACCGTGCAATTTGGTGACGGCGTCGTCCGGGCGCAGATTGACGTAGCGCATCAGCTGCGAGTCCGTCTTGTGTCCGGTAATCAGTTTCAAGATTGGTACGTTTCCGTCCAGCTCGAGGGCGTAGCGGGTCGCCGCGGTATGACGTAGGTCGTGACCGCGCGCATCCTCAATGGCGGCGGCTTTACGCGCCGTTGCCCACGCCTTCTTCAGCGCTTCATACGTTGTGGGAAGAAGGGGGCGGTCCGCGTCGGGATAGCCATCTTGTTCATAGAGCTGGCGCAAAATCTGCATTGCTCCCGGAGACAGGGGAACGTCGCGCGGGCCAACCTTGCTGTCCTTGAGATGCAATATGCAGCGTTGCCAGTTGAGATTGCCCCAAGTCGCGTGCAACAACGGTTCGGACGAACGCATCGAGGATTCGAGGAGCAACGCGAAGGCCGGCAGGGCATGCCGATTGTCGTAAGACGCGAGCGCCCGCAGCATCGCGTTCCACTCGCCCTGCGTCAGGACGCGATTGCGCGCCGACTCAGTTTTCGCCCGGTCGATGCCCGATGCTGGATTTGTGACCGGTTCGGCCCAGTTCCAATATTTTTTTGCGTAATTGAAAAGCCGACTCAGTTGGGCGATTTCGAGGCGCACATCGTCGCCGCCTTTGCCGTCTTTTTCCATGGCGTTGGCGAGGTACTGGACGTCAGCTCGAGTGATTTTCGAGAAGGTCTTGCAGGCGAGCTTGCGCCTCACCGCGTCTGACCGCGCCGAGGCTTGCGCCTGGGTTGCGCGATGGGCTTTGAGGCTGTTTGGAATCACCGGCTGTTGCGCCTCGTCAATATGGACTAGCCACTGCTGACCGTCGGTCGGCTGCGCCGGTTTGCGCAAGACGATGCGGGGCAGCCCGGCTGCCCGCAGGTACCGGTTAATCCGCCGCGCATCTTGCTCGGCGCCTTTGAGGCGCGGCAATTTTTCGCGCGCATAGTCGAGGAGCGCGGCCGCCAAGCTGGTGCGCTGGGGGCCGAACTTCGCGGGCGCTCCGGACTTCTGGATGGCTGTCGTGTGCTCTTGGGCGGCGCGCTTGGCGGCTTCTGCCGTCGGGTAGCCGCTGAGAAAAATGTCCTCGTCTTGGATGCGCACACGGACCGACCAACGACTGCCGCGCTTGAAGGGCTTAGCCATGTCGCACCTCCCCTAGGGTCGCTACGGGAGGGTTCAAATCATTGGGAAAAACACTGCGGTTCATCATCAACTCCTGTGGTGGAGTGATGTCTAGGACCGGGTTTCCTTAAACCGCACGAAGACGCTTTAAGGCGCAATCATCCGCAGGTCCGCGCAGCCGATTTCCGAGGCCAGTGGCACAAAATTTGGCACAAAAAACAAAGCCCCGCGGTTTGGGCGGGGCTAAGTTGTTGATTGTGTTGGTGGCCAGGGGCGGAATCGAACCGTCGACACGCGGATTTTCAATCCGCTGCTCTACCAACTGAGCTACCTGGCCAAAATTTCAGAAGCTGCCAGCGCAAAAGCGATTTTTCGGAGCGCAGCATTTTCGAAAAACGAATATCCTAGCAAAATTTTTCAGGGCACTCGCAATGTCCGGCTCGCGGCGGCTTATTCGGCGGAGGGGTCCAGATGCGCAGTGGCCTCGTCGTCCTGGACGGACGAGGGTTCATTTCTGTTGCGAGAACCGCGGCCGAGATCGACTCCGAGTTGTTTGATCTTGCGATAGAGGTGCGTGCGTTCGAGCCCGGTTTTTTCGGCCACGCGGGTCATGCTGCCGTTTTCGCGTGTGAGGTGAAATTCGAAATAGGCGCGTTCGAATTCATCGCGCGCTTCGCGCAAGGGGCGGTCGAGCAGGAAGGCGCGTTCTGCGGGCAGGGCCACGGGTTGCTGCGCCTGCACGGCGCTGACGCCGGGCATGACCGCGAGCGGTGATGCGGGGTTGACGCCGCTGGCGCTGCGGGCCACAGGTTTGGTGAGCGCTTGCGAGACGGATTGCAGGAGCTTCTGCAGGGCAATGGGCTTTTCGAGAAAGGCCATGGCGCCGATGCGCGTGGCTTCTACGGCGTGGTCGATGGTGCCGTGACCGGACATCATGATGACCGGCATGGTGAGCTGTCCGCTGCTGGACCATTCTTTGAGCAGGGTGACGCCGTCGGTATCGGGCATCCAGATATCGAGCAGCACGAGGTCGGGCCGGGCCTGGGCGCGCAGCTGTCGGGCCTGCGCGGCGTTTTCGGCCAGCGATACGGTGTGCCCTTCGTCATTGAGAATTTCCGAGAGCAGCTCCCGAATTCCCATCTCATCGTCAACTACCAAAATACTTGCCATACCGACTCACTCTCATGCTTGCCGCTGGGGCGCATCCACAGAATGTTGTTGCGCCAGCCCGGGGAATATAAGGGAAACGCGTGCACCGCAAACCGACCCCTCTGACTGCAGGTTCTGAATCTCGATGCGGGCGTGGTGTTCCTCTGCGATTTTTTTCACCACGGCCAGACCCAGACCGGTGCCACGCGGCTTGCTGGTGACATAGGGCTCGAAGGCGCGGTTGAGGATTTTGTCGCTGAACCCTGGGCCGTTGTCGCTCACGCTCAGACGCACGCGCAGGGCGGCGCCAGACGGTGTCGGCAGGGCCTCGGTGCGGATGCGCACCTTGCGCTCGGGCTGTGCGGCGACCGCATCAATGGCGTTTTGCAGCAGGTTGTGAATGACCTGCCGCAGCTGCGTGGCGTTGCCGAGAATGTGGGGCAGATCGGCAGCCAGGTCGGCCCTTACCTGCGGCTTTTCTTCGGGGCTGGCGCCATCGTGTGCGGGCAGGCTGGTGTAGAGATTGAGCACGTCTTGGATGAGTGCGTTGAGGTTCATGGCCTCGGGTTTGCCGGCCGGCAGACGCGCGTAGTCGCGGAAGTCGTTGACCATGTGCTGCATGGCCTGAACCTGGTTGACGATCGTGGTGGTGCTGCGTTGGAGCATGTCGCGATCGGCGCCTTCGAGTTTGGCGGCCAGCTTCATCTGCAGGCGCTCGGCCGAGAGCTGGATGGGCGTGAGCGGGTTCTTGATTTCGTGCGCCAGTCGCCTGGCGACTTCGGCCCAGGCGAGCGAGCGCTGTGCGGAGATGACCTCGGAGATGTCGTCGAACACAACGACCGATGCGGGCTGTCCGGGCAAGGCCAGCCGGGCGCCCCGGGCCAGCAAGGTGATGGTGGCGTCGCTGCCCGGCAGCGGGTACTCGATCTGCTGCAGCCAGTGCGGGCTGGGTCCGGCATCCTCTTGTTCGTCGAGCGAAGTAAAGGCATCGGCGATGGTCTGCGCCAGGGCCTGCAGGCTGGGGTGCTGATTCAGCGGCTGGCCGATCAGGCCTTGCAGCGGCGCGCGCAGCAGCCGGGTGGCGCTGGGGTTGGCCAGGGCTAGCCGCTGATCGCTGCCCAGGACGAGCACGCCCGTGCTGAGGTTGTCGAGCACGCTTTGCAGATAAGCGCGCGACGCTTCTAGTGCGTCGTGATTGAACTGCACCTGCGCCCGGGCTTCGGCGAGCTGGTTGGTCATGGCGTTGAACGAGCGCACCAGCACGCCGAGCTCGTCATTGCGCTGGAAGTTGGGCTTCTGCCGCAGGTCCCCTTCGGCCACGGCCTTCATGCCGTCGGCCAGCAGCAGCAGCGGCTTGGCCAACTGGTTGCCCAGCACCACAGCCAGCAGCACCGCCAGGAACACGGCGAGGAACAGCGTGAGTGTGAGGGTGGAGATGTACATGCGCTTCAGGCCTTCACGACCCAGCGCGCGCTCCTGATATTCGCCATACGCGCGCTGCACTTCGAGGGCGCTGCTGGAGATGGCTTGCGGCACGTTCTGGATGAGTTGCAGATAGCGCCCATGCCCGGGCAGGACGAAATGGCGCGTGGGCAGGCTGACCACCACCCGCAGCTTCAGCGTTTGTGGGGTCTGACTAGCGCCGTCGTCGCCGCCTTCGATGTCGGCAATGGAGCCCATGGTGCGCAGTTGCCGCATGCTGTTTGGGCCGGGCAGATCGGGCACCAGCGAGAACGGGTTTCCGCCCGCGGTGACGAGCACCGTGCCATTGCCATCGAACACGGTGATCTGTTGCAGCCCGAGTTGCTGCCGAAGCTGCTCCATCGAGAGCGGAGACAGCAGGGTCGGGTCGTCGGCGATCTGTACCGACAGGTTGCGGGCCTTGGACTGCAGATCGTTCTGCAGCACATTGAGCGTGGTACGCCCCAGGTTCAGGCCCGCACTGAGCGCGCCCTCCACCTTGACGTCGAACCAGGTTTCGATACTGCGGGCGACGAATTGGTAAGACACGGTGTAGATCACCACCCCGGGCAGCACGCCGACCAAGGCGAACACCGCGGCGAGTTTGAACAGCAGACGGCTGCCGAAGCGCCGTTTGTGCAGGCGCCAGCCCAGCCGCAGACCGAGTGCCAGCACGACCAGCAGCAACACCCCCGCCACGACAAAATTGATCCAGTACAGCCAGGCAAAGAATGGGCTGGGCTGCCCCGTGTTGTCGGTTGATACCGCCAGCAGAAAAACCAGGAACACCGCCAGCGGCAGGCCCAGCGCCAGCGCCATGCGCGTGGCCCAGCGCGAGGTGCGACTGTCCCAGGCATTGCTGCTCGGCCGGGTCATGGCGTCCACACGAACGGTTGCGGCGGAAAGGTCGCTTCGATTTTCCAGTCCGACTGAGAAGAGACATTGAGCTGAAACGGCCGTGGCAACTGCGACAGATCGAGCTTGAACCGCGCATCGAGTTGGTAGGTCTGACCGGCCGTGAGCTGTGAGGGTTCGGCCACGCGCAGGTGCCGGGTGCGCTGCACCACGCCCAGCGCCTCGTCGAGACTGTCATAGTTCTGCTGCAGACCGCCCACGGAGACGCGGTAGCGTTGTAGCAGCGGCTGATAGGCCAGCCGCACTTCACGCCGGGCCTGAGCGATGTCCTCGTTGAACCAGTACCAACGCGGGCGCACCACCGTGACCACGGTCTCGAAATAAAGCGCAATGCCGCGGTGAAGCACGTCTTCAAGGCTGCGCGGCAAGGCGAACACGGCGGCCGTGGTGACAAACAAGCCCTCCGGGCTCATGGTCAGCATGAGCGGTTCGGTATCGACCGTGGTGGCCCGGGCTCGCGAGATCAGGCTGACACCTGCGGCCAGCGCCAAGCCGTTGCGCAGCAGCTTGCGGCGCATGGGGTCGGGGGAGGCGGGGCGGGTTTTCACGATGCTTTGGTGAACAGGGCGTAGAAGAACCCGTCTTGCGAATGAATCGCAGCGCCAGGGCCGGGTTCATCCCCGGTCTGATCGGGCGCGGGTTCCTGCGGCAACAACTGCCCCGGCGCGGGCGATGCTATCGCATCGGCATAGCGGGCGAGGAAGGCCCGGGCCTGCTCCACCCCCTCCTGCGGGAACACCGAGCAGGTGACATAAAGCAGTTTTCCGCCAGGCCGCAGCAGCGGCCAGAGCGCGTCGAGCAGCGCGGCTTGCGTGGCCGCGAGCGCGGGGATGTCGGCGGCACGGCGCAGCCAGCGGATGTCGGGGTGGCGGCGGGCGATGCCCGAGGCGCTGCAGGGCGCGTCGAGCAGAATGCGGTCGAAGGGCTGTCCGTCCCACCAGGTGGCTGGATGGGCGGCGTCGGCGGCGAGGGTGCGCGCCTGCAGGCCGAGGCGGTCTAGGGTGTCTTCCACCCGACGCAAACGCTGAGCGTCTTTGTCGAGGGCGAGCAGGTCGCAATCGCAGCGTTCGAGCAGATGCGCGGTCTTGCCGCCCGGCGCGGCGCAGGCGTCGAGCACGCGCTGGCCCGGCTGGACGTCGAGCAGCGCGGCGGCGTATTGCGCGGCGGCGTCTTGCACGCTCACCCAGCCGCGCTCGAAGCCGGGCAGGCGCTCAACCGCCACCGCCTGCTTCAGAATGAGCGCTTGGTCGAGCAGGGGGTCGTCAGGCGCCGTGCACGGCAGCCCGCACGCAGCGAGCGCGGCCTGATAGGCGGTGCGCGACTGAAGACGGGGGTTCACCCGCAGGGTCATGGCAGGCTGTCGCTGCGCGACCTCGAGCACGCTTTGCCAGTCGGCGGGATAGGCCGACTGCAGGGCCTGCACCCACCAGTCCGGATGATTCCATCTCGCCTCCAGGGTGCTCATTCGCACCGCTTCGATGTCGGCTGTCCGGCTCACAAAGCGCCGCAGCAAGGCGTTGGCAAACCCTTGGGCATGGCGCAGCGAAGGCGTGCGCTTGCATGCTTCGACAGCCTGATTGACCACGGTGTGTGCGGCGTAGTGCGCGGGGGCATCCGGCAGCAGCAGCGCCAACGCGGTCTGCAAGACATCGCGCAGCAGGGGCGGGTGGATCGGCTTGGGCTGCAGATCGGCCAGCAAGGCCCGCGCTGTGCCGAGATGGCGCAAGACGGCAAAGCTCAGCGCCTGCGCGGCGCCGCGCTGGCTGGCATCCCACTTGCCGCGTGTTGCGGCCTGGGGCAAGGCGGTGGAAAGTGAAGCGCCCGCCTTTACCGCGCCAATCAATTGCGCGCAAGCGATCAGATCGCGCCACAAGGGGCGCTGGGCGGACGGAACGGTGGGTTGAGAAGGGGAGGTCACCGGCACATTATCGGTGCAGCCTCCCGCTGGATGAGCCGTTTGAACGGCGAAGGCTCAAGGGCAGATGTAGGCGTAGCCCTCACGGTATTGCAGATTGGCGGCCTCGGCCACGCCGGAAGGCACGATGGTGGCATCGAGCAGCACGCGATCTTTAGGGATTTTGCGCGAGGTCAGGGTGTTGTTGCACACGCGGAACGACACGCCCTGCGCCGCGAGGCCGCCGATTAACCCGGCGAACTCGGCGCCTTTGCCATCGACCGCGCCATTGAGCATGAAATCAATCCCGGCCCCATTGCCGACGACCACGATTTTCGCCGTGGGGTCTGCCGCCAGATGGTTGCGTACATTGCCCAGGCAGCGCGAGCCTTGTGCGTCGCCCTGTGTGACGTGATAGACGACTTTCACGGGTCCTTCCTTGTCTGCGCGGCCTTGCGCGCGAGCGGTGGTGCTGACCATGAGTGCCGCGGCGCCAACGGTTGCCGCAGCCAGTGCCTTGCGGCGATTGGGGGTGTTCTCCATTTGTCTCCTCCTTGGGATGGTTGTCGCGTTGCGCTCTGATGGCGTTGCCGCGAAAAAAGATAGGGCCGACTTCAAATCGGCTTTGTCATGATGCCTGTGAACCACGCACCGCACAATCCGGGCAAGCACAGACCCTGCGGCGCGTGGGTGTGTGATCAGGACAAGGTGTCGCGCCAGATATTGGTGGCCCACGCCTCGGCGTAGTGCGACTCGACGTCGGACAGCCCTGCCGAGATGCCGCCTGAACCGGGAACGGTGAGATAGGTCTTTTCCTTCTCGTTGTACTGGTGCACCGTGGCGACGTGAATCGCCCGGTCGAAGCTCACCATGCTGTAGCAGGTGTTCATCACCACCGGATGGTTGTTGACCGGCTGGTCGTAAAGCATGGACACAATGGCCGCCGCGGCGACCTTGGCGTGCTGGTTGGCCATGTGGCCCGACTTGGGCATCAGCGGCGAGATCTGGATGGAGTCGCCGAGCACGTGGATGTCTTTGTGTACCGACGATTCGAAAGTTTTATAGTCCACCGCGCACCAGCGGCCGTTCATATTGGCCAGGCCGGTTTGCTGCGCGATGACCCCCGCGCGCTGCTGCGGAATGACGTTGAGCACGTCGGCCTTGACCGGGTTGTCCACTTCGAACTCGACTTCCATCGTCTGCGCGTTCACCCCCACCACGTTGCGGTCGGGCACGTACTCCACCATGCCCGCATACATCTCGGCCCAGGCTTTTTTGAACAGCGGCTCCTTCGATTGCACCTTGTCGTTGGCGTCGAAAATGATGACCTTGGACTTGGGCTTGTGCTTTTTGAAGTAGGCGGCCACCAGCGTGGCGCGCTCATAAGGGCCGGGCGGGCAGCGGAACGGGGCTTTGGGCACCGACAGGGCGAACACGCCGCCGTCGGGCATGGACTCGATCTGCTGGCGCAGCGCCACGGTCTCGGGGCCGGCCTTCATGGAAATGAGCAGCTTGCCCGCTTCATTCGCGGCTTTCAGTCCCTTGACCGTATCGAACATCAGATCGATGCCGGGCGAGACCACGAGCTTGTCGTACTTCAACGTATCGCCGTTGGCGAGCTTCACGGTGTGGGCGGCAGGATCGATGCTTTCCACCATGCTCTTGACCCATTTCACGCCATGCCGCGTGCGCAGGGCGTCGTAGGAGGTGGTGATGTCCTGCATCGACTTGGCGCCGGCGATGACCAGATTGGAAACAGGGCAGGAGATGAAGGCATCGCCCGGATCGACCACCGTCACCTCGATGGCGTTGCCCGACCAGTCACGGATGTATTTGGCCGCAGTCGAGCCGCCATAACCGGCGCCGACGATGACGACCTTGCCTTTGCCCGCGGCGCTGCGGGTGGTGCTGGCGCAGCCCGACAGCGCGGGTGCGAGACCGATGGCGCCCACAGTGGCGGCGCCTGCCAGGAATTTGCGACGGGATTGCATGGCGTGTGCGTCCTTACTGTTTTTGCTGCGAGAAATAGGTGGCGATGAGCGCGATCTGCTCGTCGGTATAGCCCTTTGCGATCTGCGGCATGATGGTGCCGGTGCGTTTGCCCGTCTTGTATTCCGCCATGGTCTCCACGATCGACGCCGAGGTGCGCCCGGCCAGTGAGGGAATGGCTGCGGTGGACACGCCATGCGGCCCGTGGCAGTTGAAGCAGGTGGCGGCCAGCGCCTGGCTCGGCGTGACCAGATCGGCCGCTTGCACCGCGCCCGTGGCGCAGAGCAGGGACGTCGTCAACAACAGTTTGCGCAACATTCGATGCCTCCTTGATGGGGGTTTAGCTGCAGACCAGAAGACATCAAAAGTCTTTGATCTAAAGCAAAAGGTAGCGAAATGTAGCAAATGGATACATTCGGGTGAACCAGCAGGAATTTGCCACGCTTGAGCGCTGTCAATACCAGGGTGCGTAGGCGAGCGGCTGTGTGATCCGGGTCACACAATTCGAGCGGGCGCTGCCAGCCGAGAGGTGGCAACCTGCCGCTGAAGCCGTCTCGTGGATCGACTCAGGGCTTGATGTAGTACCAGCCCTCGGACTGCAGCTTGACCAGCTCATAAACCCCGGCCGGAACCACCGTCGCTTCGAGGACCAGTTCGCTTTGCGGAATTTTGAGAAAGGTCAGGGTGTTGTTGCAGGCCTTGAACTGCACGCCCTGATTGGCTAAATCGCCGATCATCCCGGAGAACAGCGCGCCTTGCGGCGTTTTGGCGCCGTTGAGCAGAAAGTGAATGGCCTTGCCGTAACCCACCACGATGAACTGCATCTTGGGGTCGAGTTCCAGCACGTTCTGGATATTGATCAGCCCCTCATAGGCCTGCTCCAGGCTGTCGCTGATTTGAAACGCCACTTTCCACGGCTCGCTGGAAATCTGCTGCGCTGCCACCGGCCCTTGCGTCTGCGCCTGCGCGAGCTGGGCGCCACCCAGGCCAATGAGGCCTGCGCCGAGCAGTCTGATGCGGTCGCGTGGATTCATGGAGGTCTCCTCGATTTTTGGGTCAGGCTGACGTGTGCGGATGGGTGCGCCGCGTGTGCAGATGATGCAGGCTCCAGTGCTGGCGCTCAGCCAGCCAGCGGTACAGCCAATACCCCACCAGGGTGACGAACACCAGCGCCAGAGTATTGAAAAACACCGCTCCGGGCAGGATGGCCAGCAGCTCGAAGCCGTTGAAGTCGCGCCATTTCACCACCGCGGTGAGCAAGGCGCTGAGCACGCCGAAACCCGCGCCAATGGCGGCATTGATGCGCAGCAGGGTGGGCAGGGTGAGAACGGCGGTTTCGATCTGGGGGGAAGTCATGAGTGATGGAGAAAAAATCAGTTGCGCACTTCGCCGTCGCCCAGCACCACCCACTTCACGCTGGTCAGGCCTTCCAGGCCCACTGGGCCGCGGGCGTGAAACTTGTCGGTGGAAATGCCGATTTCCGCGCCCAGGCCATATTCGAACCCGTCAGCGAACCGCGTCGAGGCGTTCACCATGACGCTGGCCGAATCGACCTCGCGCAAAAACTGCATGGCGCGGGGGTGATCGCGGGTGAGAATGGCGTCGGTGTGCTGCGAGCCGTAGCGGTTGATGTGGGCGATGGCTTCATCCACCCCCTTCACCAATTTGATGGAGATGATGGGCGCGAGGTACTCGGCGCTCCAGTCGGCCTCGGTGGCATCACGCAGCAGCGGTGCGGCGCCAGGCACGGCAGCGAGCAGGGCGCGGCTGGCCGGGCAGCAGCGCATTTCCACGCCCTTGCGCACGAACGCGGCGCCGATGCGCGGCAGGAAATCAGCGGCCATATCGCGGGCGACCAGCAAGGACTCGGCTGCGTTGCACGGGCTGTAGCGCTGGGTCTTGGCGTTTTCTGTCACGCGAACGGCCATGTCGAGATCGGCGCCGCTGTCCACATACACATGGCAGTTGCCATCGAGATGCTTGATGACCGGCACCCGCGCTTCGGCGCTGATGCGCTCAATCAGCCCCTTGCCGCCGCGCGGAATGATGACGTCGACGAATTGCGGCATGGTGATGAGCGCCCCCACGGCGGCACGGTCGGTGGTCGGCACTAGTTGCACCGCGTCGGCGGGCAGACCCGCAGTCCGCAACGCCTGCGCCACCAGATCGGCCAGCGCGCGGTTGCTGTGTATGGCTTCTGAGCCGCCGCGCAGAATGACCGCGTTGCCGCTCTTGATGGCGAGCGACGCGGCCTCGATGGTGACATTGGGCCGACTCTCGTAAATCATGCCGAACACGCCCAGCGGCACCCGCATCTGCCCCACGCTGATACCGCTGGGTCGGCGGCGCACGCCGTCAATGCCGCCGATCGGGTCGGCCAGCGCGGCGACCTGCTCGCAGCTTTGCGCCATCTGCTCGACCACCTTATCGCTCAGGGTGAGACGATCGACGAACGCCGCTTCCAGCCCGGCTTCGCGCGCTGCGTGCAGGTCGCGCAGATTGGCGTCCTGCAGGGCGGGGCGATGCGCCCGGATGGCCGCAGCCAGCGCGACCAGCGCACGATCTTTCGCCGCGGTTGATGCCCGGGCCATGTCGCGCGAGGCGGCGCGAGCACGAGCTCCGAGGTCGGCCATCAGGGTGTGAATCTGTTCAGAAGAAGCGTCCATGAAACTGTAAATAAAGCAGAAGTTTCAAAATTCGGGCCGACAAACGATACTCAAGGTCATGCAATCCTAATAAGCTATTCAGGTCGCCCAAGCGAGATGCAATTGTGCGCTAAGGGGGCTGAACTTGCTGAACTGAATTATCGACCAAGGAGTGAATCATGGGACTGTTCGATAGCGTGGCTGGGGGTTTGGGGCAGATGCTGGGAGGCCAGCAGGCCCAGGGCGCAGCGGGGGACAACCCGATGCTGCAGGTGGTCATGGGGCTGATGAACAACAGCGGCGGTCTGAGTGGTCTGCTGGATAAGTTCCAGCAGGGCGGCCTGGGCGATCTGGTGCAGTCGTGGGTGGGCACGGGCTCGAATCTGCCGATTTCGGCCGAGCAGATTCAGCAGGTGCTGGGCAGCGGCGCACTGGGCGATATTGCCAGCAAACTTGGCATTCAGCCGGAACAGGCCGCAGGGGAGTTGTCGCAGGCGCTGCCCGATGTGGTGGACAAACTCACGCCGGGTGGCCAGTTGCCGGCCGAGGGCGATCTGATGGCGACCGCGCAGCAGATGCTGGGCAAGCTGCTGGGTTGAAGCCCCGGTAATGTTTTGACGCAGATTCGATCAGACCAGCAATCGCATTTCTGATCGATATCGACAGAAGGCGTTTGTTCATTCCGCCAACCGCCTTTAGACTTCTCCTCAACCCTGACAGGGTTTTCCCGCAACGGCAATCGTCATTTGCCGCGCAATATGAAACCCTGCACCGACTTGAGAGGAGTCTCCCCATGCGTCAATTCATCCCGATGCGCCGAGTGCTGGCCGTGGCCACGCTCGGCGCCTTGTTTTGGGCCGCGCCTGCGAGCTGGGCTGCCGCCCCGCCTGAAGCGGCGTCCTGCATCGCCTGTCACGGCGCCGATGGCATGGGCAATGCGGCTGCGGGCTATCCGCGTCTGGCGGGTCTGCCCGAGCAATATCTAGCCGATCAACTGCGCTATTTCGCCGACGGCACGCGCAACAACGCCATCATGTCCGGCATGGCCAAACCGCTGAGTGCAGCGCAGGTCACCGCACTGGCGACTTATTACTCCAAGCTCAAGCCCAGCGGCAAACCCGCGCCCATGCCAACCGGAGCGGCGGCGGCCGAGGGTGAGCGGCTGGCGCTGCGCGGCGATTGGGAAAAAGGCATTCCCGCCTGTATCCGCTGCCATGGCCCGGGAGCGGTTGGCGTGGGTGAGAACTTCCCCGCTCTGGTCGGCCAGAGCGCCGCCTATATCGAGGCGCAGATCAAGGCCTGGAAGGATGGCAGCCGCAGCGGCGATCCGCTGGGCCTGATGCACACCGTCGCCTTGCGCATGACCGATGCGCAAACGCAGGCCGTGGCGCAATGGCTCGCGGCGCAGCCCCTGAGTCCTGCCCAATCGGCTGCCAAGTCCGCCTCGGCAAAACATTGATCGGAGCGCACCATGACACGCAAACAAACCCCTATGACGCTGGCGCTGTGCGCGCTTGGTCTATTTGCCGCTTCTGCGGCTTCGGCCTTGGCGGCCGATGCGCCGATGGCGCCTCCGAAGTCGGAAATCAATGCGGCGGTGGGCACAGGCGCCCAATTCACCCCGCCGCCAGAGTCGGCCATTCCCGATGATGATTTCGGCAAAATGGTCAAGCTCGGGCGTGACATCATGCTCGACACGCCCAAATACGCGAAAGACTTTGTCGGCAACACCCTGAGCTGTGTGAACTGCCATACCGACGCCGGCCGCATGGCGGGCTCAGCGCCGCTATGGGCGGCGTATGTCAGCTATCCCGCTTATCGCGGCAAGAACAAAAAGGTCAACACCTTCGAGGAGCGCCTGCAAGGCTGCTTCAAGTTCAGCCAAAACGGCAAGGCGCCCCCCTTGGGCAGCAAAACCCTGGTGGCGCTGGAGAGCTATTCCTACTGGCTTTCCAAGGGGCTGCCGGTCGATGAAAAAGTGGCGGGGCGCGGTTACCCGAACCTGCCCGAGCCGCAGCAGGCGCCCGACTATGTGCGGGGTCAGAAGGTGTACGAGGCCAAGTGCATTTTGTGTCACGCCGCCAATGGAGAGGGGCAGTACGTCAACGGCGAAACCGTGTTTCCGCCGCTGTGGGGGCCCAAGTCGTTCAACTGGGGCGCGGGCATGGGCAGCTACAAAAACGCGGCCAAGTTTATTTACGCCAATATGCCCTACGGCATGAGCTATAGCCTGAGCCCGCAGGAGGCCTGGGACGTCGCCTATTTCATGGACGCGCACGAGCGCCCGCAAGACCCGCGTTGGCAGGGCAGCGTGGCGGCCACCCGTGCCAAGTTCCACGACAGCAAGTTCAGCCTGTACGGCACCAAGGTCAACGGCAAGCTGCTGGGCGACATCGGGGCGCCCAAACCTCGCTGATTGTTCAGCGGATTCATCGCTGAGTGATCGTCGAGCTCCGCCTGATGTCCGTGACGACGCCCTGCTTCTGCGGGGCGTTGCGCTTTCAGGGGGCTGCGTCGCGCGGCTCGATGTTTTTGAAAAACCGCTGATACAAAACCAGATAGGCGGCCTGAAACGTGGCCGCCACAAAAAACGGCGCGATCAGCCAGCCCAGGTGCAGCATAACCCCGGCAATCAAAGGCCCAATGGCGCGCGGAATCTGGATGGACACATTGTTGACCGTTGCGGCCAGACCGCGCCGATCCGCGCCCGTCAGGCTCACCGTCAGTGCCTGACGCACGCCCATAGTGCCTTGATTCGCGGTGGCGCGCAGGGCGTAAAAACCGGCTGCGATCGAGAACACCGGCGACAAAGGCGTGAGCACCAGCATGATCAGCCCCATCGTGCGCATGCCGACGACGGCCCGCACCGCGCCGAAGCGCTGCGCCAGGCGGCTTGCGATCTGCGCGCCGAAAGCGGCGAAAACAAAGCTCACCGCCATGGCCGGCCCAATGCTGGCCGGCCCGTGCCCGTAGCGCACCAGATACCAATAGGCCATCAGCGGGGCGACCATGCCGATGCCCAGGCCGTTGAGCGCGTTCACCAATCCGAGCCGCCAGAGCAAGGCGTTTTCGCGCAGGTGACGGGCTTGGCGATCCGCCTGATCTTGGTCTTCGGGAACCGTTGCCAGGGCCAGCGGACGAGCTTCAGGGTTTGCCGCTGTGGGGGCGTCTTCGGCTTTCAGCAGCAGAAAAAACCCTATCGCCGAGCCCAGCAGCGGCAGGATGAATAGGCTGCGGTAAGCCCAATCCGTCGGCATGAGGGCGCTGAGCCAATGGGGTGCAGCGCCCAACACAGCGCCCAGCGCCATGCCGAGCATGCCCAGTGTGGAGTTCAGGCTGAAAATCTGTGAGCGCAGCGCGGGCGGCGTGCCGTGGGCCAGCCACGATTGCTCCAGCGGCCCGAACGGACCGGCGGCTCCATTGGCGCCGCGGCCAAATCCGCCCAGCAAGGCCGCGGGCACCAGCAGCCAGGGTGTGGCTGCGAGCAGGGCCACCGCCGCGCAAACGACGAGAACCAGCTCGTATCCCAACAGGAACTGGCGTCGCCCGAGCCGGTCGCTCAACGGTCCGATCCACAGCGTGAGTGCCGCGCCGATGAACAGCCCGCCGCTGAGCACCGCGCCGATCTGCGGCGCGTTCCAGTTCAGCGTGTGCAGGTACAGGGTGAAGGCGGCGACCAGCGCGCCCTGACCGATGCTCCGCGCAGTGCGGGCGAGGATGATGCGCCGCGCCGCTGGAGAAATCTGCGCCCAGGCGCTGCGCTTGTGGTTGAACGCGTCACCGGGCCGCTGGGTGAACGCTTCGGGCGCTGCAGTCTGCATTTTCCCGCTGCGCTTATTCCGGCGCAGCACCTGTTGTGGTTGCGGCCGTCGCCACGCGGGTGTCGCGAATTTCCACGGTGCGCGCCTGTTGCGGCGGCTTGGCCGCCGAGCCTGCGGGGGCGGCCATGTAATGCTTGATCTGGGCAATCACAGCCGGCTTGTCCCAATCTTCCGGCCCCATGGTGCGGGCGATCTCTTCGCCCTGCTTGTTGATCAGGATGGTCGTCGGCGTGCCCAGAATGCTCAGGGTGTCGAGCACCTGGGTGGTGGGGTCGACGTAGATCGGCAGATGACTGATGAAGTTGTCGTCGTAAAAGCTTTTCACGGTGTAGATGCCGCCCTTGTCCACCGACAGCGGCACGACGGCGAAGTTTTTGCCGCCGAGCAGCTTTTGCAGTTTGTCCAGCGTGGGCATTTCGTGGACGCAGGGCGGGCACCAAGTCGCCCAGATATTGAGCAGCACGACCTTGCCCTTGAAATCCGCCAAGGTCATGTGTTTGCCCTGCGCGTTTTCGAAAGTGACCTGAGACAGCGGCAACTTGTGCGCTGTGGGGTAGGGGGTAAAGGTGAATCCCGCCGCCCAGGAAGTGGGCGCGCAAGCGGCGCAGAACACGATTGCTGCGCTGGCGCGGCGCAAAAAAACGGTAAGAGACTGCATGAAACGGCTCCAACAAATGAAATGACCACGCCATCGGCGGCGGCTGACGCCGACATCCCGACGTCATCACGCAGACGGCGCGGGCGTGGCGAACGATGACAACATAGCCGGGCCACGCTTAGGGCGACGTAACGGGTTGTAGTGCCTGTTCGGCGTATGGTGGCATCTTTGCTGACCCGCTTACGCCATGCCCGCCTTATTCGATCTGCAACTGGCGCACCTCGTTCTCGCGGTGCATCTGGGCGTGATTGTGTTCAACGTGGCCGGTCTGATCGTCGTGCCGCTGGGCGCATGGCGGCGCTGGCGCTGGGTGCGCGGCTGCGTCTGGCGCGCAGCGCATCTGCTGTCGATGGCGGTGGTGGCGGCGCAGGCAGCGCTGGGGCGTGCCTGCTTTCTCACCTTGTGGCAAAGCGCGCTGATGCAAGACGCCGGACAGCGCGGCTATACCGCAGGCCTGATCCAGACCTGGATCGATCATTTGATTTTCTGGAATCTGCCCCTGGCGGTGTTCACCGTCATCTATCTGGCCGTGGGGGCCTACACCCTGGCGCTGTGGTGGTGGGTGCCGCCGCGCTGCAGGCGGGTCAGGGCCCAGCCCAGCAGCAAGGCGAACGCCGCCAGCAGCACCTCGGGCCAGTCGCCGTAGCGTGAGGCCAGCCGGGCGAAGGGCGTCAGTCCCGCGTGCCCCTGCACCGAGCCGGTCAGTACCCCGACGGTGTAGGGCGGCAACTCGGCGGCGACCTGGCCGTGGGCGTTGATGATGGCAGTGGCGCCCGTATTGGTGGCGCGAATGCCGGGGATCTGGAATTCCAGCGAACGCATGCGCGCGATTTCCAGATGCTGCGGGATGATGATGGTGTTGCCGAACCAGCCAAGATTGGTCAGGTTGGCGAACACATTCGGCGCGTGCGCGGGGTTGCGAAAGCGCTGCGCCATCTGCGCGCCGAAAAGATCTTCGTAGCAAATGTTCGGCGCCACTTTCACGCCCCGCACCACAAAGGGCGGCTGATCGAGCCCACCGCGCGCAAAGCTGCCCAGCGGCATGTCCATCAGTTTGACAAACCAGTGAAAACCGTAGGGCACGAATTCGCCAAACGGCACCAGATGCGATTTGTCATAGCGATAGGGCGCAGCGCCCCCCAGTCCCAGCACGCTATTGGTGTATTGATCGGCGCCGCGGGTGAGCGGAATGCCCAGCAACGCGGCGGTGTGGTGCTCGCGTAGCGCCCGCTCGATCTGCCGCAGATAGCCGGGGTCGAGATCTTCGGGCAGCACGGGCACGGCGGTTTCCGGCGTGACGATGAGATTGGCTTTGAGTGAACTCAGCCAGTCGCCGTAGAGCTGCAGCGTGGGCCCCAGTGTTTCAGGCTTGAATTTTTCCGACTGGGCGACATCGCCCTGGAGCAAGGCGACTTTGAGCGTCGGGCCCACCGCATGCGTCCAGCGCACCTGCTGCAATTGCAAGCCGCCGAGAAAAAGCGCCACCAGCAGACCCAGACTGACCAGCGCACCCCGCAGACTCACTTGCGAGAGCAGCGCCAACAGCGCGGCGGCCAATGCGGCGGCGAAGTTCACGCCGTACTGGCCGATCACCGGAGCGTAGCCCGAGAGCGGGTTGCCGACCTGGGCATAGCCCAGGGCCAGCCACGGAAATCCGGTGAACAGCGTGCCGCGCAACCATTCCGCCAGCGTCCACCCTCCGGCCAACGCCAGCGCGGCGCCGATGGCGCGGGCCAGCTTCCAGGGCTCGCGTCCTGCCGCGGGGGCGAGTGCGGCTGCAAGTGCAGCGGCCAGCGTGGGGTAGAGGGCGAGATAGGCACAGAACAACAGCAAGGCGCCGCCCGCAATCGGTGGCGCCATGCCGCCATACACCGCCATACTGATATAAAGCCACCACAGTCCGCCCGTGAACCAGCCTAGCCCGAGACTGAAGCCGAGCAAGGCGCCGCGCTTGGCCCGGTCTTTCGGGAGGGTCTGCGTATCGGCCCACAGCAGGCTGATCCAGGCGGCCAGAATGACGATTGACCATCCGCCGAGCTGCGGCCGCCCGAAGGTCTGGGCGAGCAACACGCCCAGCACGATGGAGACAAACGGCGCGCACCGGGGTTGAGTGAATTGGCGCAGCAGACCGCGCGGCAGGGCGCTGGCGGTTGCGCTCTGGGTATCGCGTTTGGCGGGACGTTCGGACATAAGGGGGTGAGAAGCCTGAAAGGGCGGAGTGGGCAGCGCCCGCACTTTATCCTGCGGGCATTTCGCTGCCGTCGGCGTAGGGGTCGGAAATACCGAAGCGTTGCAACACTGTCACCTCCTGACGTTCCATCTTTTGTGCCTCTCGCTCGGTCTGATGATCCCAGCCCTGCGCGTGCAGCAGACCGTGTATGACCAGATGGGCGTAGTGCGCCCCGAGCGGCTTGTGCTGCGCCAGCGCTTCGCCAGCGACCACGGGGCAGCACAGCACGATGTCGGCCTGAACCGGCCAGTGGTTGTAATCGAAGGTCAGCACATTGGTGGGGTAATCCTTGCCGCGATAGGCCCGGTTGAGCGCCCTGCCTTCGTCAGCAGCCACAAAACGCAAGGTGATCTGATGCGCCTCAGACAGCGCCCCGGCCTGTGGTAGAGCATCGAGACTCTCAGGGCCCACGCGCAAGGCGGCGCGAACCCAGCGCAGCAGCAGGGCGCGCGGCAACTGATCGCGGTGCGTCGTATCGGCGAACTGCACCGAAAGCCGCAACGCAGGTTTCGTGGGGCGTGCAGCGCGAGTCATGCGGAGCGCGGCGGCCGTCGACGGGATGAGGTGGCGCTGATCAAATCGCCTGCGCTCGCGCCGGACGGCGGCTCGCCTTTCAGCGCGACGTCATGCGCATCGTAGGCATCAACGATGCGCGCCACCAGCGGGTGCCGAACCACGTCCTGGCTGGTGAACGAGTTGAAGGCGATGCCGCGCACCTCGGCCAACACCTTCTGGGCTTGCGCCAGACCGCTTTGCGTTCCGCGCGGCAAGTCCACCTGGCTGACGTCGCCGGTGATGACGGCGCGCGAACCGAAGCCGATGCGGGTGAGGAACATTTTCATCTGCTCAGGCGTGGTGTTCTGCGCCTCATCCAGAATAATGAACGACTGGTTGAGGGTGCGCCCGCGCATGAAAGCCAGCGGCGCGATCTCGATGGCGCCGCGTTCGAATAACTTTTGCGTCTTTTCCATGCCGAGCAGGTCGTACAACGCGTCGTACAAAGGTCGCAGATACGGGTCGATCTTCTGGGCCAGATCGCCGGGCAAGAAACCGAGCCGCTCCCCAGCTTCGACCGCGGGGCGCGTCAGCACTAGGCGGGTGATGGCGTGACGCTCCAGCGCATCGACGGCGCAGGCCACCGCGAGAAAGGTTTTGCCCGTGCCCGCCGGGCCTATGCCAAAGGTGATGTCGTGCTGAAGAATGTTGCGGATGTACTGAACCTGATTAGGCGTGCGGCCGTGCAGACTTTCCCGGCGGGTGTAGAGCACCGGCTCGTCGTCGGCCGCGGTGAGTTTGGGGCGCTGCCCTTGTGCGGCTTGCACCAGTTCGAGCTGGATGTCTTCCAGGCTGAAGCGCGCGTCGGCCCGTACCCACAGCGTTTGCAGCAGATCGAGTGCGCGCCCGGCGGCGGCGCTTTCGCCCTCGATGCTCACGGTGTCGGCACGACGCGACAGGCGGACGTCGAACGCGACCTCGATCTGCCTGAGGTTTTCATCCAGCGGGCCGCAGAGCTGGGCAAGGCGGGCATTGTCGGGCGGGGAAAAAGTGTGTCGAAGTTGCACGGGCGAGTTGGGCATGGGGACGAATAAGGTTGCACAGCCGATGGCTGCACAAATCCCCGCATTCAGGGGCGTGAGTTGATAGTATCGGGCTGATGCCGACATTGTCTGCTCGGCGCAAGAATCAGAAACGGAAGCCGATGAGCACCATGCAATGCGCTTTGGTCGTCGATGACCTTCCCGCTGTGCGGGCCGGGTTTGTTGAATTGCTGCGCGAAAACTATCCCGGCGTGCGCATTTTCGAGGCGGGCCGCATGGCCGACGCCATGCAGATTCTGCAGCGCGAGCCCGTCGACCTGCTGCTGGTCGATCTGGGCCTGCCCGATGCCAGCGGCCTGGAATTGATCCGCACCCTCACGGAAACCCGCCCCCAGGCCCGCTCTGTCGTGGTCACCATCTTCGACGACGACGACCATCTCTTCCCCGCGCTGCAAGCGGGCGCCTTCGGTTATTTGCTCAAAGATCGCCCAAAAATCGAGTTGCGTGCCCAACTTCGACGTATCCAGGATGGCGAGCCACCCTTGTCGCCCAGTATTGCCCGTCGCATGGTGCAGCATTTCACCCATCTGCACCGCACGATGTCGGCTCCTTCTTCCAATCTGCCGCAAGAAGAACACATTGCGCTCACCGAGCGCGAGAGCGAGGTGCTGCAACTGGTGGGTAAGGGTTACACCCTGCCAGAAATTGCTGTTCAGCTCGGCCTGTCCAGACATACTGTGGCCGACTACGTCAAACAGATCTACCGCAAGCTCAACATCTCTTCGCGCGCTGAAGCTGCTCTGGAGGCTGTGCGGCGCGGTTTGGTGCGCTGAATCCTGCTCCCTTTGGCTCTTCGCTCTTTCCTGGAAATTCGCTATGTCGTTCAACCCGATGTCGACCGATCAGTCCGAGTGCTATCTGAATGGCGTTTTTCAGCCGCTTGCTCAATGCCAGGTATCCGTACTTGATCGTGGTTTCATCTTTGGGGACGGGGTCTATGAGGTGATTCCCGTTTATGGCAGGCGGGTTTTCCGGGCCGATGATCACCTGGCAAGACTGTCACGCAGCCTAGACGCTGTGGGTATCAAGAATCCCAGTCAGGCCAACGACTGGCTGGCGCTGGTACGGGAGCTTATCGCGCGCAACGCCCCGGACGATCAGTGCATCTATATACAAGTCACCCGTGGCGTGGCCAAGCGCGATCATGCGTTTCCCCAAGGTGTCGAGCCGACCGTGTTCATGATGAGCTTTCCGTTTCCGCACGTGCCCGAACAAAAGCGCGCCCAAGGTGTGGCCTGCATCACGGCGCCCGATCTACGCTGGAGAAACGCGCATATCAAATCGATCTCGCTTCTCGGCAACGTCTTGGCCCGGCAACTCTCTGTTGAGAGTGACGCCACTGAAACCGTTCTCATCAGAGACGGGCTGTTGACCGAAGCCTCGGCTTCAAATGTCTGGTTGGTGCGCAACGGCCGACTGGCGGCCCCCCTTCGGGATCACGACAAGCTGGAAGGCATCCGTGTCGGATTACTGCAAGAGCTGTGCGGCGAAATTGGAGTCAAACTCGAATTTCGCCCCATCTCCGAGTGGGAGCTGCGCTGCGCCGACGAAATTTTGCTCACCTCCGCAACAAAAGAGGTGCTCTCCGTCGCGACACTGGATGGCAAGGCAGTGGGCCAAGGCAAGCCCGGGCCAGTGGCGACCGCACTCTACAGTGCCTACCAAGAAGCCAAGAAAAGCCAGTCTCATTAGCCGTAGTCAGCGTTCAAACTCCCTGGCAATGAGGGACTTTCACCGGGCTGCCACGAAAGTGCTTGACAGGCCGTTTCGCCCCATGCACAATCTCATCTCTCGGCGCTAACCGCGCCAAGCAGTCAAGCAGAATACAGAATAACCTTCTGCTTGACAGGGAATTAAAAATAGTGCAATAATTGATGTCTTCGCTGCAAAAAAGCAGCGACCGAAGCAAAGAAAAGAATAAAACCTTTCGCTTGACTCGGGATTAAAAGTAGTGCAATAATTGATGTCTTCGCTGCAAACGCAGCAAACGCCTAAATAGGCGGGCTCATTAAGAAATCAACCGATAAGCGTGGGCGTTTGGCTTGATGCAAATATACCAAACGCTCATATGAAGTACGGAAATTTTCCGTAATTCCTTGAGTGTGCATTGTTCGCAATGCAAAAATGATCGAACTATAGAGTTTGATCCTGGCTCAGATTGAACGCTAGCGGCATGCTTTACACATGCAAGTCGAACGGCAGCGCGGGGTAACCTGGCGGCGAGTGGCGAACGGGTGAGTAATACATCGGAACGTGCCCTGTGATGGGGGATAACTACGCGAAAGCGTAGCTAATACCGCATACGACCTACGGGTGAAAGTGGGGGATCGCAAGACCTCACGTCATAGGAGCGGCCGATGGCGGATTAGCTAGTTGGTGAGGTAAAGGCTTACCAAGGCAACGATCCGTAGCTGGTCTGAGAGGACGACCAGCCACACTGGGACTGAGACACGGCCCAGACTCCTACGGGAGGCAGCAGTGGGGAATCTTGGACAATGGGGGCAACCCTGATCCAGCAATGCCGCGTGTGGGATGAAGGCCTTCGGGTTGTAAACCACTTTTGGCGGGGGCGAAATATCGAGTGCTAATACCATTCGGTGATGACGGTACCCGCAGAATAAGCACCGGCTAACTACGTGCCAGCAGCCGCGGTAATACGTAGGGTGCAAGCGTTAATCGGAATTACTGGGCGTAAAGCGTGCGCAGGCGGTTAGGTAAGACAGATGTGAAATTCCCGGGCTCAACCTGGGAACTGCATTTGTGACTGCCTGACTAGAGTGCGGCAGAGGGGAGTGGAATTCCGCGTGTAGCAGTGAAATGCGTAGATATGCGGAGGAACACCGATGGCGAAGGCAACTCCCTGGGCCTGCACTGACGCTCATGCACGAAAGCGTGGGGAGCAAACAGGATTAGATACCCTGGTAGTCCACGCCCTAAACGATGTCGACTAGTTGTTGGACGGGTTACTGTTCAGTAACGAAGCTAACGCGTGAAGTCGACCGCCTGGGGAGTACGGCCGCAAGGTTAAAACTCAAAGGAATTGACGGGGACCCGCACAAGCGGTGGATGATGTGGTTTAATTCGATGCAACGCGAAAAACCTTACCTACCCTTGACATGCCAGGAACTTACCAGAGATGGTTTGGTGCTCGAAAGAGAGCCTGGACACAGGTGCTGCATGGCTGTCGTCAGCTCGTGTCGTGAGATGTTGGGTTAAGTCCCGCAACGAGCGCAACCCTTGTCATTAGTTGCTACGCAAGAGCACTCTAATGAGACCGCCGGTGACAAACCGGAGGAAGGTGGGGATGACGTCAAGTCCTCATGGCCCTTATGGGTAGGGCTACACACGTCATACAATGGGCGGTACAGAGGGTTGCCAACCCGCGAGGGGGAGCCAATCCCTTAAAACCGCTCGTAGTCCGGATTGTAGTCTGCAACTCGACTGCATGAAGTCGGAATCGCTAGTAATCGCGGATCAGCTTGCCGCGGTGAATACGTTCCCGGGTCTTGTACACACCGCCCGTCACACCATGGAAGTGGGGTTTACCAGAAGTAGTTAGCTTAACCGCAAGGGGGGCGATTACCACGGTAGGCTTCATGACTGGGGTGAAGTCGTAACAAGGTAGCCGTATCGGAAGGTGCGGCTGGATCACCTCCTTTCTAGAGACGCATCAAGTCGAGCGCTCACACTTATCGGTTGTCAACGTTGATGGTGGTTGCGATACCGAACTTCGTGGCCCAAGCGGGTCTGTAGCTCAGTCGGTTAGAGCACCGTCTTGATAAGGCGGGGGTCGTTGGTTCGAATCCAACCAGACCCACCAGAACTGGAGTTTACCCTGGGGGTGTAGCTCAGCTGGGAGAGCACCTGCTTTGCAAGCAGGGGGTCATCGGTTCGATCCCGTTCACCTCCACCAGTCTCCAAAAGAAAATCAATTTTCTTTTGATGAAACCATCGTTGTGTTCTTTAACAATTCAAAAGCTGATATTTGTATGATGAAAGTCATACATTGCGATTGCATCGCAAATATGAGTTCAATCCTATTTGACCAGTGGTCAAAATTATAGGATCAAGCGACTAAGTGCATACGGTGGATGCCTTGGCGACTACAGGCGATGAAGGACGTTGTAGCCTGCGATAAGCTGCGGTGAGCTGGCAAACAAGCTTTGACCCGCAGATTTCCGAATGGGGAAACCCACCCGCAAGGGTATCTTTGACTGAATACATAGGTCATTGAAGCGAACCGGGCGAACTGAAACATCTCAGTAACTCGAGGAAAAGAAATCAACCGAGATTCCGATAGTAGTGGCGAGCGAAATCGGAACAGCCTGCATAATTTAGCATTTGGTATAGCAAAACGACATGGAAAGGTCGGCCACAGAAGGTGATAGCCCTGTATGTAAAATGCCTTATGTAGAACTAAGTATGCGAAAAGTAGGGCGGGACACGTGTAATCCTGTCTGAACATGGGGGGACCATCCTCCAAGGCTAAATACTCGTAGTCGACCGATAGTGAACAAGTACCGTGAGGGAAAGGTGAAAAGAACCCCGGGAGGGGAGTGAAATAGATCCTGAAACCGTATGCATACAAAAAGTCGGAGCCCTACGGGGTGACGGCGTACCTT
>NC_014144.1 GCF_000253115.1 Thiomonas arsenitoxydans | reverse complement strand
TTCCTCAAACCCGCGCGCGGGGTTCGATGACCCCCTGCGCTTTGCTGATGACGGCCAAGCTGGCCAGCGGAATCAAGCGCGTGCGCTGTTCATCATCCCAGGCAACTTCCGCCACCCGCCCTTCGATGTTCACCACATGCCCGCGCTTGCGCGCAAGCTGCGCACTGTGTCCACAGCGCCGGATGACATCGCCCGCGATGCACACCGCATCATTGATCTTCATGGTTGATCCTTTCAATAGTGGTGCGGTCGTTGCCGCGCTGCGCCGATTGCATCGGTCACGGAAAACAGTCTAACAGGAAAAGCGGTATAACACAACCCCTTAAAGAGAAATATAAAACAAGGTGTATCAATAAACCCTTTGAGAAACTTTAGCGCGCTAAAGTTTCGGCGCGGCTCGGTGCTTTAGTCGAGGATGGCGAGCAGCTTGGCGCGAACCTCATCCATGAGGTCAGCGGGCAGGCTCTCGATCTTGCGGCCACCGCGAGACAGCACATCGAGGGCGCGCGGCTGCGAACACAGGACAACCCCGGTGGTTTGGATGCCAGCGCCCGAAAGCGAGACGGTGAAACCCGCCGAGCGGGCAAAGCTGCCGCCGTTGGTGATCGGCACGATGACCGGCGTTTTCATCACCCGGTTGAATTTGCCCGGCGACACGATCAGAACCCAGCGCAGCGGCTGCGGCTGGGATGGTTAGCCATAACGGCGGTTCTCCCGTGCTGCGCACTCCCAGGCATTGATTACTTCGTTGATTTCGCCAAGGGATACCTCGCGCCCCCCGTTGGTGTAATAGATTAGTTTGTTCGTCCCCTCGCCAATTTTCCGACCTAGCTTGTAAGCAAACGTGGAGGCTTGGCGGATCGACAAGACTTCGCCGCCGCTTTCTTTCCAGTCGCTCGGGCGACCGTCGTATCCCATGTCGGCCGGGTTAGTTGTCCAACGGACAGTGATTTTGCTGCGCATCGTCAGAGCTTTAGGCATTTCATTTCTCCTGCCCCCGATCCGCGAGGCGCCGGTCGTGGTTTCCGCCACGGGTTGTTGAATGCGCTCAATGCGCGGAGTGCGCAAGTGCTTTTTCTTAGCGCGCTAAAGTTTTGGGGCGCGGCCATAGGCTCAATCGAGGATGGCGAGCAGCTTGGCGCGAACCTCATCCATGAGGTCAGCGGGCAGGCTCTCGATCTTGCGGCCACCGCGAGACAGCACATCGAGGGCGCGCGGCTGCGAACACAGGACAACCCCGGTGGTTTGGGTGCCAGCGCCCGAAAGCGAGACGGTGAAACCCGCCGAGCGGGCAAAGTTGCCGCCGTTGGTGATCGGCACGATGACCGGCGTTTTCATCACCCGGTTGAATTTGCCCGGCGACACGATCAGCACAGGGCGCATGCCCTGCTGTTCGTGCCCCGAAGTGGGATCGAGCGAAACCAGATAGATGTCGCCCCGTTCCATCAGATGACCTCATCGCCCACGGCAGGCGCATCCAGCCATTCCCGTGCTGCCGCGCTCAGTGGCGCAGAGGGGTCGCATTGCGCCAGAAGCGCATCAAGGGTATATCGGCGTGCAGGCGCAGGCTGCACGACAAGCCGACCGGCCTCCACCTGCAGGCCGACATTGGCGCCCGCCTGCAGATGCAGCAGATCAAGCATGACGGGGGGCACGGTCAGCATGACCGAGCCGCCGACCCGCCGCAAAGTCGTGGTGTGCATAGCATCCTCCAAAGGTTATACAAAAGTATAATGATAAACGGAGACTTTAGCGCGCTAAAGTCGTTGGTGGGCGGTGTCGCTGCGTGTGCATCGTTGATGACCTAGCCAGTTGGCGCGGGCCGATTGCCGCCGATCCGCGATGTAAAGGGTTGCGCTGCCCTGCAATAGCCTATTCGCCCAGGCGTCGCATCCTCGAAAAGTAGAAACGCGCGCTGGCGGCGCACGCCATCATGCGCGCCCATTCCGCACCCATGCCCAGCGCGCGAAAATGCCGCGCCAAGCGCAGGCTGTCGGCGTGACTTCGTTGATGCACCGCACTGAGGCGATTGCTCGGGTATTTGGCAGAAAAAGGCGTTTGCATGGGGATTCCTCTCAATACGTTGGGGGGGGGAATGGCCGGGCCTAGCGGCCCGGCCTGTTGGAAAATCAGGCGTAAGCTGTCCAACGCTGCAGCGGCCATTCGCGCAGGCCATCAACCACGCGCAAAGGGTGCAGCTTTTTTGCGTACATTGATCCGCCGATCAAGCAGCTCTCATCGCGCATTCGCACCAGGAACGGCGAGCCGACAAAAGCCCCCGGCTGCGGCGTTGCGGCACCCTGCATATCGGTCGGCGCGCACTCGTTGCTTTCGGCGGCGATCTTGCGCAGGGTCGCCGACTGCGCGCCGTTCAAGGCCACGACCTCGTAAAAGTCGATATTGGTCTGCTCGTAGCCCCAGGAGCACACCAGCACATCCCCCACGCTCACACCGCGCTGCCCCTGCTTTGCCGCCCGCCGCTCCTCGGCCAGCTCGCGGCAAACCTTCAAAGCCGCATCGCAGCGCGCTTGCACGCCCGCCATGTCCCGATGACGCTCGTAAAAATCGCGCTTCGTCCTTCGCCCGGTAAACACGGCCAGAAGTCGCGCGCCGTCCGTATAGGCCACGAACCCGCACGCCTCATCCTGCACCATGACCCGCAGGCCACAGCGCCGCGCGAAATCCTCTCGCTTCGCCTTGACATCCTGCCCGCTGCTTTTTGGTGAGTCCTCGGGGGGTACGGGGGGAACGCCCGTATCGTGAGTGGGTGCGGTGTTGAGTGGGTTCATGGTGTGACCTCCTGTGGGTGGGAAAAAATCTGCTTTTTGGAGCCGCCTCACAGGAAGCCGTAGGGATGCGCGCCCGCAGGGCTGCGGGCGTCGAGAGGGGCTGCAGGGGGGCATGACAGAGCCGGGTGCGCGCAGCGCACCGGGCGGGCCGCTTGCGGCCTGGCGTGACCCCGTGCAAGACCAGCCGGGCGAAGCCGGGCGCAGGCGACCCCGAACAGCCCGCAAGCATCCCGCAGGCTGGGCGGCTCCAAAAAGCAGATTCACCCGCAGGCGATGGAACCCGCCACACCGCACCCACGCGGGCAGGCCGCAGGCCAGCCCGCTCCTGCCCGCAGCGCGGGCCAGCTCAGGTCTGTGGGGCGCGCAAGCGCCCTGCCCGGTCAGGGGCAGCCTGTCCGGGAGTTAGGGGGAGGCCAAGCAACGCGCGGCGGGGGAGGGTGCAAGCCGTCCCCCAGGAGGCAAGCGCAGCGCGCAGCGCCTACGGCGCGCAGGCGTCAGCGATGGAAGCCCGCAAGGGGCGAGACGGGCGCAGACCGGCTCGATGCGCAGCACGACAGCCCGGCCCGAAAGGGTGACGCACAAGATTGGGGCGAAAACTTCATTCCCCTCACATTACCCCTTGTTTATAGGAACGAATGACGTTTTGTTACAGCTTTCTGTGAACTAATGCACACAACGGAACTTTTCTCAAGTAGAGTTGATGCAACAAATCGGCGTGTTTGCAATGTAAAACAAGCGCGATTGTCATATTTCCCCCGCACCAGTACGAAGTAACCCGCACATCGCATAGGAGAGCAACCGATGAAGTTCCACCCCCTCACCGTTGCAGCGATCTTGAGCATCAGCGTCTTGCCGATGCAAGCGATGGCGCAGACCGCCGCCGCACCGCAAGTCAGCCAGCAGGCGCAAGACCTCGTGAACAAAATCCTCGCGGCCCAGCCGCCTTTTACCGGCGATGCGGCGCTGGGATGCAAAATTCTTCTATGTCTGGCGAACCCCAACGGCCCGGAAGCGGTGACGCAGTGCATCCAGCCGATTCAAACGCTTTGGCACATTCTGAGCGAAACCCCGCCCGGCCAAATCCCGGTTTGCCCGATGGCCTCGACGCCGGGCAACAAGAACTACGCCACGCAGGCCGTCAACTACTACAACGCATGCCCCGCAGGCACAACCCCGCTGGCCGCAGGCGCGCAAGCGGCCCTGCAGGGCCAGCCCGTCACTTATAGCTGGGTGCGTGACGGCGATGATGGCTATTCGATGCAGCTCACCGGCGTCTCGACCGGCATAGGCGACGGCGAGGGACTGACGCCCGACTATGGCGGGCGTGATGGCAACTACACCCCCCTGCAGCCCATGACTTGCGTCGGGCAGCAAGTGGGCACCATCACGCCGAAAGACAGTAATTCCATGTGGTCGTGGTACGGACAGAAACCGCCCGCGATTCCCGTTTACAACCAAGTGACGACGATCCAGCCGGGCATGAATGGCCGGGCGATTGATGTATTCATCAACAACGCCTTGCATAACGTGGTGCATTACTGAGCCAAAGACTGCGCCGGATATTGAGCCGCCATGCACGCCCTGCCCGACCTCCCCGCGATGATTGCGCAATGCACCCAGCAAGTCCCTGCTGGATGGATGAAAGCCATCATCCAGAATGAGAGCGGGGGCAACCCTTTGGCGATCAACGTCAATGGAGGTCAGGCGCTCGCACATCCACCCGAGAATATCGCGCAGGCGCAAGCAACCGCTGCATGGCTATACCAGCACGGCTATTCGTTTGATGCAGGAATTGCGCAGATCAATAGCGCGAATTTCAAACGACTGAACCTAGACGCAAAGACGGTATTCGATCCATGCACGAATATCAAGGCGGCTGCAATCATTTTCGACCAGAACTACAGACAAGCCTACGGGATAACGCAAGACCCGCAGCGCGCGATTCTGGATGCAATTTCGATGTATAACACCGGCTCGCGCACCCAGGGATTTGCGAACGGCTATGTTCGTAAAATCGTGGATACGGCGACCAGCAACCCGAATATCATCCCACTAACAGGAAAGGAAAAACAGAAACAGACACCTAAAGATGAAAGACAAAAACAGAAGCAGCAAGCTCCGTATGACCCCTACGATGTTTACAAAGCATCGCAGCCCGCTCACATAAAGGTTTACTAGAACATAATATGGAGTAAACCTGAACCCACACAATCAATGGAATCCACCGAGCCGAGCCACATCAAAAGGCGCGAATTTGAATTGCTAGTTAAAACAAACGCCCTATCCACTTTCATCATTCGACAAAGGAATGACGCCTATGAGTTGAGCGCAAAACACCGATATGAAAATCTCGAAGTCGTGCTTGAGGCGGCACGAAACAAAGCGAGAACCTGGAAACGCCTCGATACCCTGATGAGCTATATCAAGTCCATTGAACCGGAACCTTTACCGATAAGGATTGAACGATGAACACAATCGCATTACCCCGTTTTGCCCAGCAGCGCATCGCCATGTATCAAAGCATGGATAACGATCAAAAGCTGGTGTTCTGGCTGCAGGCCCTCAGCATCCTGGGCCTGTTTGCGCTCTATCTCATGGCGGGCACCGCCCACGCCGCCGCCTGGGATAACGAAGCGACAACGATCAAAACGACCCTCACCGGCCCGTTTATGACCACGGTGGCCATCATTGCCGTGATCGTGTTGGGTGTCATGGCCTTGTTTGGCAAGATGTCGTGGGGCTGGGCGGGTTCGATCATCGGCGGGATCATCCTGATCTTTGGCGGCACGGACATCGTGAACCTGATCCAAGGGGCGGCGTGATGCAGGACGAGGAACTGCACACCGACCCGCTGTTTGCGGGGCTCACGCGCCCGGCGACCGTGGCGGGCGTGCCGCTCACTGCGTTTGTCATCGAGGCGCTGATTGTGATTGTGGCGTTCCTCGCCTCGAAAAACATTTTCACCTTCCTGCTCGCCATTCCTTTGCACGGCGCGCTTTACGCGCTCAGTGCAAAGGATGGGGGCATCTTCCATGAACTCATGCTCGCGGCGCAAACCAATGCGCCGGTGCAGAACCGCAGCGTATGGGAGGGGGCCGCGAGTTTTTCCCCCGTGAAACAGCGGAAACCGAGGAAACTGCTTTGAAGTCAATCGCAACAATCACGCTCGCTGCGCTCTGCGCCTCACCGGCCTGGGCGGGCGACTTTCAGGCCACGGCGCAAGTGGTGGGCGCAAGCCCCAATGTCGTCTATATGCAAGTGCCGCATCAGCAATGCACAACGATGATGCCGCCCCCAGCACCCGCCCCGAATACGCAAGTCGGGGCCGGTACGGTCATCGGCGGCATCGCGGGCGCGCTCCTGGGCGCGCAGGTCGGTCAAGGCAACGGCAAGATTGCCGCCGCTGCCGTAGGCGCGGCCACGGGCGCCTTGGCAGGCCAGAGCATGCAGCAAGCCAGCGCCGCCCCGCAGACACCGATACAGAGCTGCCAGACGGTCTATCAGGACGAACCGCAGACACAGGGCTACCGCGTGAGCTATCGCTATGAGGGGCGCGTATTCAGCGCCGTGCTGCCTTATGAGCCCGGCCCGACCCTGCGCGTGAACGTGCAAGTCACGCCTGCCGGTTGAACCCACTTTAGCGCGCTAAAGAACGAAAGGAACGAAACCATGAACGGAAGAATGATTTTTGGATTGATCTGGATGGCCCTCGCGGGCTTGGCATCGTATTTGCCCGATTTGTCCAAGGGGGCCTATGCCGTATTGATCGGGAATTTGCTTTTAGGAGTGATGTCGGTGGGTTGGGGATTGGCCGCGAAGGGGTATTTTCGCAAGACCGATAACCCGCAGCAATGATGCAACCCACTTTAGCGTGCTAAACCATGTCCACCACGGCAACACTGATTGAAAAAACCAAGTCCGAAAGCGAGCTGGCGGGGTTCATCCCCTATCGCACGCAACTGACGCCCGCCATTGTTCGGCTGCAAAGCGGCGAATACTGCTTCACGTTCAAGATGGCGGGGGCGGCGCATGAAAGCGCCGACACGAGCACGATCAATGGATGGCACCGGCAATTTGCGCAACTGCTGCGCAACATTGCCGACACCCACATCGCTGTGTGGACGCATACAGTACGCATCAAATACAACGCATACCCGGACGGCGAGCCGACCAATGGTTTCGGCATCGACCTCAACGCGAAATACCGCCAGCGGTTTCAGCAAGATGAGAAGTTCGTCAACGAGCTTTACATCACCGTGCTTTTTAAGCCCCAGCGACTGGATGCCAAAGGGCTATTCGATGGCCTGATGAGAAAGCCCCGCACCGATGCGGAAATCAAAGACGATTTGGGCACGGTAGAAGAACTGATCCGCACGGTCGGCACTTCGCTCTATAACTATGGCCCGGAATTGCTCAAGGTCTATGAGAAAAACGGCGTTCTGTTCAGCGAGCAGCTTGAGTTTTATGCCTATCTGTTCGATGGTGAGCATCACCCCTTCCCGGTGCCGCGTGCCGACATCAATGAGGTGTTCGGCATCACGCGCCCGCTATTCGGCGCAGGCGGTCTGATTGCCCTCAAGGGGCCGATCAAAACGCAGATGGCCGCTGCCATCACCATCCGGGAATATCCACGGCCTACCGCGCCGGGCCTGCTCAACGAATTGTTAGGCATGCCTTTCGAGCTGGTTCTGAGCCAATCTTTCACCTTCATCGAAAAACAAACGGCGGTACAGCGCATGAGCCGCCAGCATGGCCGCATGGTCAATGCGGGTGATCTGGCGCAGAGCCAAGTTGACGAAATCGGTGACGCCCTGGATCAGCTCATGTCCAATGCGTTTGTGATGGGCACCCACAGCCTCACGCTGTTGGTCAAATCGCCCACGCGCAAGGGCGTGGATACCGCTGTGGCCCTCGCTGGCACGGCGCTGGCCGATGTGGGTATGAAGTGGGCGCGAGAGGACATTGCGACCCCCGCCGCGTATTTCTCGCAACTGCCCGGCAACTACAAATATCGCCCCCGTCTGGCGGACATCACCAGCCTGAATTTTGCGGGCTTTGCCTCAAACCACAATTTCCCGATTGGACGCATCAAGGGCGCGCAGTGGGGGGATGCGGTGATGGCCTTCAAGACCACCTCGGGCGCACCGTATTACTTCAATTTTCACGCGGTTGATCCGACGCAGGCCGTCGCCGATCCGAACCACCGGGAACCGGCGAACACCGTTGTGATGGGTAAGACCGGCACGGGCAAAACCGTGCTGGCGGGGATGCTTCTGGCGATGGTGAGCAAGTTCAACGTGCCTGGCAAGCGGTTTACTGCGGTGGTGTTCGACAAAGACCTCGGGATGTCGGTGGCGACCCGCGCGATGGGCGGGCGTTACTACCCGATCAAGCGCGGTGAACCCTCGGGATTCAACCCCTTTCAGCTCCCGGCCACGCAAGCCACGCAGATGTTTCTGGAAAAGCTGGTCAAGGTGTTGGTGCGCAGCGAGGCGCACCCCTTCACCACGGTTCAGGAAAGCGAAATCAGCAATGCAATTCGCGGGGTGATGTCAGCGCCCAAGCCCTTGCGGCGGCTGGGCGCGATGATGGAATTTCTCGATCCGACCGACCCGAACGGTATCCGCCCCCGCCTGCAGCGTTGGTGCGGCACGGGCACCCTGGCCTGGCTGTTCGACAACGATGAGGACACCATTGATGTCGATAACACGCCGATCATTGGCTTCGATGTCACCGAGTTTCTGGACGAGCCCGAGATTCGCACCCCGACGATTCTCTACCTGTTCCACCGTATTGAAAGCCTGATCGACGGGCGGCGCATCCCGATTTTCATTGACGAGTTTCCGAAGGTGCTCGGCGATGAGGCATTCCGCGACCTGATCGAAAACAAGCTGGTGACGATCCGAAAGCAAGATGGTTTTCTGGTGATGTTCTCACAAAGCCCGGAGCAACTGATGCGCAGCCCGATTGCGTATGCGCTGGTCGGGCAGACCTCGACCAAGATTTTTCTGCCGAATCCGCAGGCGGATCGCAAGAGCTACATCGAGGATTTCAAGCTGTCCGAAAAAGAATACAGCCTCATCAAGAATTTGGGCGAGAAGTCCCGCCAGTTCCTCATTAAACAAGGGGATGGTTCGGTTGTCGCTGAAATGAATCTGGCCGGGATGCACGATGAAATCGCTGTGCTCTCCGGCAATACAGAAACCTCACACCTGGTTGAACGCCTTGTCAAAGAACATGGCAATAACCCGGAAATCTGGCTTCCCGAGTTTCACCGCATCCGTCAAGGAGTATGACCATGAAATACCTTCGATTTATCCTCATTCCTTTTCTGTTCGCCATGACGCAGGCCGCGCATGCGGGCATACCCGTTATTGACGCGGCCAACCTGGCGCAAGCAGTTCAGCAGGTGGTCGCCTGGGGGCAGCAATATGGGCAGATGGTGAATAGTCTGCAAAACCAAATCGCTGCGATCAAGAACATGGAGGGGAATTTTGGCATGTCCAGCCTGAGCGCCGCTGGCATGCAAACGGCGCAAGGCATGTTGCCGCAAAGTGTGAATGATCTATTGAACGCCATCAACAACCCGAACGGACAATACGGACAGTTGCAGGCATCCATTCAGAATTTTATGAAGCAGAACAATATCCTTGATCCGAATGCGACATTCGGCGCAGGAACGCCAGCCGCGCAGCATATGCAAGGGGTGCAGGAACAGAATGCGACGAACCTGGCCGCTGCACAAGAAGCCTATAAAAACATCACCTCGGGAATGACAAACATTCAATCGCTGATAACGCAAGTGGCGAACTCGCCCAGCGCCAAACAGACCATGAATCTGCAGGCGCGCATCCAGGCGCAAAACGCCCTGATCGCCAACAGCACAAACCAGCTCAAAGCCCTGCAGCTCACCCAGCAGGCGCAGGCGGCGACAGAGCAGGAACAGGATAAAGAAAGATTTATTCAGAGCGTTACAACACCGGGGCCACCACTTTCTTGGTAAAGGAGATAACAATGAAATATATTTATGTAATATCTACGGTACTTTCTGCGCTGATTTTGGGCGCTTGCTCTAAACCCGATGTCGATGCCAACGGAGTACCGAAAATAGCAAGTGCCTCGGCTCCGGTGGTTGACGGCAAAGCCATGACGCCAGAGGCATTCAAGGCGAAATACTGCAGCAAGCCGGAAACCTTCACTGATCCTATTTGCGGAGCAGTGCAGAGTGTTCTCGTGCAGAAAAGCATCACGAATGTTGGAAAACCGCTTAAATGGTAAAGGAATAGGTGAACTGAATGGCTACGGCAGTTGTAACAAGCCCCAATTACACGTTTTACAGCGATTTTTTCACGAAAATCGATAGCGTTCTATCGGGGTACGTTTCTTCGACCTCGGCCAGCATCATCGGTTCCTTTAATGGCACGGCAACGACGCTGTTGGCGATTTATGTC
Source organism: Thiomonas arsenitoxydans (assembly GCF_000253115.1). Lineage (NCBI taxonomy): Bacteria > Pseudomonadati > Pseudomonadota > Betaproteobacteria > Burkholderiales > Thiomonas > Thiomonas arsenitoxydans. Next base: position 36,516 of record NC_014144.1, on the reverse strand, counting down.
GCGTTATGGGGTTGGATGATGATTCGCGGAACCATCAACGAGCCCCTGCGCGATGGTTTGCAGCGCATCATAAAAATTAGCTTGATTTGGGGCTTTGCGATGTCAGTTGGAACGTATCAAACTCAAATATCGAGTTGGGTTTTCAACGCACCCGGCGATGCTGCGGCGTTGATTTCAGGCGGGCCAAGCGCAACTCCATCATCAGAAATGAACTTTCTCGACAACGCGGAAGATCAAGTGGACATGGCCTATCAAAAGGAAACAATACAAGCGGGGAAAGATTCAACATTAGGAGTGCCAGATATTGGAGAAGAAATATTTGCCTTTGTGATTTTGGTGGTCGGATCTATCATGGTGCTTTATGGCGCATTTCTTTATATACTTTCTTTAGTGGCATTAGCGGTTCTGTTGGCGATTGGGCCTATCTTTATAATTGCACTCTTTTTTGATGCAAGCAAGCCATTCTTTGAAAAGTGGATAGGCATGCTATTTCATTATATCTTTGTCGTCATGCTTACCGCCGCAGTGCTGGGAATCATCCTTAATGTGGTGAATGCGTATACAACTAAGGCGAATGCAGCCGTAATGGGCTCTGTGAATTTCACTTCAACGGCTTTACCTATCGTCATCATTTCCCTAGTCGGCGCCCTGATCCTGATGCAAGTCCAAACCAAAGCCGCCGCCCTCTCTGGCGGCGTAGCCCTCGCCACGATGGGCATGTTTGCCGCGACGGCGAGCTTCCTCAAGCGCGGCGCGATGGGAACTGTCATGGCACGCCGCAATGCGGCACGGTTTAAGGCGGACACGCGGCGTTTGACGCGCCTTGCACCGGGCTTGTATCCAGAACGCAAACTAGGTGCAGCAGCTCGCGCCGTTGCATCAAAGATCAACCCGAACACCATCAAGAAAGTGTGAACATCTTTAGCACGCTAAAGATTTTGAGAACCTAAACGAGAAGATAAAACCCACTATGAAAACCATCCTCACCGCCTTGCTGCTTGTCGCCCTTGCCGGGTGCGCAAGCGAAGCGCCCCCAAGTTGGAAGGGTCAGCCCTTCCATCCGATCAACCCGCCTGCGGCCTCGGCCCCGATGCCCAGCACTTCGGGGGCCACACCATGATCGGCACGAAAAAACCCAAAGAGCCGAGCGATAAGGCGCTTGAATCGGCCTACATGCGGGAAGCCTTGTCCTGGGAAACCAGCCGCGAGCAATCCTTGCTCAAGTCCCGCCGCACGGCCTGGATCGTGGCAGGTGCCGCGCTGTTCATCGCGGGCATCGAGGCGCTGGCCGTTGCGGGCCTTACCCCGCTCAAGACGGTACAGCCGTATGTGATCCGGGTCGATAGCTCAACCGGCCTGGTGGATGTCCCTCAACCCCTCACGCGGGCGGCGACACCCACAGAAGCGATGAACCGCTATTTCGTGCAGTCGTATGTGACGGCGCGCGAATCCTACGACCGAGACATTGCCAGCCCCCGGTATGAACAAGTGGGATTGATGAGTGATTCCGCTGTGGCGCGCGATTACATGAACGGGTTTAGCCCCGCGAATCCAACAAGCCCGCTCAACGTGTATGGACAAAAAGGGTATGTCCATATCAAGATCATCAGCGTGAATTTCATCAAGCCGAATGTGGCCTATGTGCAGTTTCAGCGCCTTTCTGAAAAGGCCGGAGAGCAGACGCCGACGACACAACAAGAAACCGCGACGGTCGAATTCAAATATGAGAACCGGAAACTTACGCATGCGCAGCGTCTCATCAATCCGCTGGATTTCGTGGTGACGCACTACAGCACAGCCATCATGGGTGCGCCCGTGCAGCTCGATGACTACACGAACGCGAAGCCTGCGACGAAGGCGGCACCGTTGGCGATCTATCCCCCGCCTCCTGTTGCAGCCTCGGGAGAACGGCCATGAAAAATCTGCGCTCTCTTATGACCGGGTTGGGTTTGATTGCGCTGGGCATCAGCGCAGCCCATGCCGCAATCACGCCGCCTCTCGGCAACGAAGATCCGCGCGTGCGGGTGGTGCCGTATCAGAAAATGAACGTGACCGAGCTGCATACGTTCTATGGCGTTTCGACCCATATTGCATTGGATAAGGGCGAACAGGTGCAAGACATCGCCTGCGGGGATAGTGCCGCCTGGGACATCGTGGCACGGGGAAACAATCTGTTCCTCAAGCCGCGCGCCCAGCATGCCGATACGAACCTGACGATCATCACAAATCGGCGTAGCTATAACTTTGAATTGATCGTGCTGCCCTTCCCCGCGAACAGCACGAGCGCCTGGCGCGACAAGCATCTGATCTATAGCCTGTCCTTCCTTTATCCGAACGATACGGTACGCGAGCAAAACGCGCTTCTGGCGGCACAAGCGCAATCGGCAGCGCGCGACCAAGCCGAGAAGGAACGGCAGGCCCACGCGCAGAAGATCAAGGACGAACTCAAGGGCGTCAAAAAGGGCGTGCTGAACACGGATTATTGGGCCGCAGGCAACGCCTCGATCACCCCGATTCGGGCGTATGACAACGGCCAGTTCACTTACTTGACCTTTGGCCCGCATTCGCCCATGCCCTCGGTCTATGACCTGAGCCGCGATGACCGGGAATCTCTGCTCAATACCAACGTGGAGGGCAACACGATGGTGGTTCAGCGCCTAGCGCACCGGCTTGTGCTGCGTTTCGGCAAACGGGTCGTGTGCATCGAGAACCGGGGCTATTCAACAGCGGGCGCTGTCCCGCAGACGGGCACCATCAGCCCCGCCGTGCAGCGCGTCATCGTCAAGGGGAACAACGATGAGTGACCTCAAAGACCAAATCAAAGAGCAGCAAGAGCGTGCGCGAATTGCCGAAGCAGAGTATGACCCACGGGAATTCCGTGGCTCCGCTGACGCCCCAGGCGCAACCCGGCCAGAAGATGACGTTGGCGAAATCCCGAGCACGAAGCGGCGCACGAGCAAAGGTACATTGGTCACTTACGGCGTCGTGTTTGCCATCATCATTGTGGGGGTGTTCTTCCTCAAGCATGAAATCAATGCCTTCCTGACCGCGCCCAAGAAAAAAGGCGCGCAAGGGGAAGAAATGGCGATGGGTTTGCCGCCTTTGCAGATTCCCCCCGCACCGGCTGCACCGGCATCGGCGACACCTGCAGCGCCCATTTTGTTGAGCAAGCCGCCAGCCCCGGCCACTGGCGGGCTCGGGGCGTTCGATCACCGTCAAGGCCCGCCTCAAATCACTTTGGCGCAGCGCCGCCAGTTTGATCCCCTGATGATGTCGGGTCAGGATACGAACGCGGTCGGCCAGCAGCCGGGCGCGAATGCCATGCCGTCGCAACAAGCGCCCGCGCGTCCGGCTTACGCGGCAGCGCCGCAGCCCTATGTTGCTCCGATGCCTGCGCCGACTTCGTTCAATCAGGCGAGCGTCGGGGGTGCAGGCAGCAGCGGCGCAGCACCCGCCCCCGGCCCGCAATCGAACAACCCGGATAGCCTGGGCGGCAACCTCAAACCGACCCGCCTTGCTCTGGCTTCGGCGCGCGTGTTGCCGAACCGGAATTTCATCATCACAAAGGGAACCTCGCTGGAATGTGCGCTCGATACCGCGATTGATACCACCTTGCCCAGCCTCACAACCTGCACGCTCACGCGCAATGTGTATTCAGACAATGGCAACGTGATCTTGCTGGATCGGGGCTCAAAGCTCGTGGGCGAGTTCCGTTCTGGCGTGCAGCAGGGCCAGGCGCGGGTGTTCGTGCTGTGGGATCGCGTCGAAACCCCCGAGGGGGTGGTTATCAACATCACTTCGCCGGGCGCGGATCGCCTGGGCCGCGGGGGCAATACCGGCTATGTGGATAACCATTTCTGGCAGCGGTTCGGCGCAGCAATCTTGATGTCCTTCATCAGCGACACGACAGCGGCGCTGGTGAACCGCGAAACGGCGAGCAACAACGCGGGCGCGGCAGCGGCCTCGACGTTCGCTTACACAAACACGGTCAACTCGGGTCAGGAAGTCGTCAAGAGCATGCTCAAAAGCTCCGTGGATATACCGCCCACAATCCGCATCAATCAGGGCGCGCATATTCAGGTGATGGTTGCCCGTGACCTAAGTTTTGCAAATGTCTATCAGCTCAAGACCCGCGATGCACACTAGCCCGCATGAAGTGGTGGAACTCAGGCGTTCGTCATCGGCGCACGCGCCGATGCTGCATGAGTTCCTGACGCCGTTTCGCGCGTATTTGGCCGATGATGCGGTGGATGAGGTGTGCATCAATCAACCGGGCTCGATCTGGACAGAAGGCACGCGCGGCTGGGAGCGGCACGCGCAGCCCGCGTTGACGTTCGATGCGTGCAAGCATCTGGTGAATCTGATCGCGGGCTATAACGGCAAGAGCTTGAAAGACAGGCCGGTTCTTTCGGCGTCGCTGCCCAGCGGTGAGCGGGTGCAGGCGGTGATTCCGCCCGGCTGCGAGCCCGGCGCAGTGAGCATCACAATCCGCAAAGCCTCGCGCATCAGCAGAAGCCTGGAGCAGTTGGAGGATGACGGCACCTTTTCGGATGTGGTGGTCAAGCGCGACACCCTGCAAGACTTCGAGCGGGAATTGCTCGATCTGCTGGCCCAGCGCCGCTACCGGGAGTTTTTGCACCTGGCGGTGGTTAGCAAGCGCAACATCGTCATCGCAGGCAAAACAGGTTCGGGCAAGACCACACTCACCAAGAGCTTGATTGACCGCATCCAGCCGACCGCGCGGCTGATTACGCTGGAGGATGTCCACGAGCTGCCGCTGCCGAACCATCCCAACCATGTGCATCTGTTCTACAGCCGGGAGGTCGAAACGCATAGCGTGTTGTCAGCGAAAGACGCGCTTGCGTCCTGCCTGCGCATGAAGCCCGACCGGATTTTGCTGGCCGAGCTGCGCGGTGATGAAGCCTGGGAATATGTCAAGGCGGTGAACACTGGACATCCGGGGTCGATCACTTCGCTGCACGCTAACGGCGCGTATGAATCCTTCGAGCAGATGACGGCCTTCATCAAGGATTCTCCGACCGGCGCGCACCTGCCCGCCGACTACATTCAAAAGCGGTTGTTCGCCACGATTGATGTGGTCATCTTCATGCACAACCGCAAAGTGGTTGAGGTGTTTTATGACCCGGAAAGCCGCCATGTCAACGTCTGAGAGGATGCGCGCCGGGCCTTCCGGTATCGCCGCGTCAATGCGCAGCATCGGCGACACCCTGCGCGCGATTGGGGAGCACTGGCGCACCGCCGTTATCGTCGTCGGTGTCGGCGTGGCGCTCTATGGCTGGGCAATGGTTTCGGGCGCGGTGCTGCTGCTGCTGGTGCGTCAACCCCTGTCCTTGCTCTCGCCCTGGGTGTTTGTCGAATACGCCTATTACTACGGCCACGTCCGCGCGGTGCAATCCGAGCTTTCTATAGCCGCGCTGATCGGTTTGGTGCCGCTGGTTGCCGTGGCCGCGTTGATCGTCAAACTGCGCCCCCGCCGTCCGCTGCATGGGGTTTCTAAATTCGCCACCTTGAATGACATCAACAAGGCCGGCCTGCTCAAGCACAAGGGCGTTTTGCTGGGGCGATTTGGTCGCCGCTTGCTGCACTACTCGGGCGATTCGCATGTGCTCGTTGCCGCCCCGACCCGCTCCGGCAAGGGGGTTTCGGTCGTCATTCCAAACTTGTTGACCTGGGGCGATTCGGTCGTGGTGCTCGACATGAAACGCGAGAACTGGAACGCGACGGCGGGCTTTCGTGCAGCGCACGGCCAAGCGTGTTTCCGGTTCGATCCCGCCGCAGAAGATGGGACAAGCCACTGCTGGAACCCGCTTGATCTGGTGTCGCGCGAACCCGGCAAGGCGATTGAGGATTTACAGCGCATTGCAAACATCTTGTTCCCGGACACGCCGGGCGTGCAACCGATCTGGACACGCACCCCCCGCTTTCTGTTCATCGGCATCGCGATGTACCTCATGGAATCCGGCCAGCCCTTGAGCATCGGCGCAGTGCTGCGCTCAGGCATGGACGGCGACCCTTACACGACGTTTGACAAGATCATCAAGGATCGCATCAAGTCGCGCCAGCCGCTCAGTGACGCCTGCGTGCGCTCGCTGGGCGCATACCTCGACATCGCCGCCAAGGAAACCCGCGCAGGCATCATCACAGGGTTTCGCTCGGCGCTGGAGCTTTGGCAAAGTCCGTCGATTGATGCGGCCACATCGCGCTCGGACTTTGATTTGCGCGATCTGCGCCGCAAGCGCATGTCGGTTTATTTTGTGTGCGCTCCCCGCGATCTGGCCCGTCTGCATTCGCTGATGCTGCTGTTCTTCCAGTTGTGCGTCGATGTCAACACCGTGACCCTGCCGCAATTCGATGCAGCCCTGAAATACAAGTGCATGCTGCTGCTCGATGAGTTCGCGGCCATCGGCAAGATCGAGAGCCTGGCGAAAGGGATCGCCTTCGTCGCAGGCTACGGCCTGCGGATCGTTGCGATCCTGCAAAGCCCGGCCCAAATCGCCGAGATTTACGGCAAGGATGCGGCATCGACCTTTCTGGCGAACTTTGGCGTGCAGGTGGCGCACGCACCCAAGCGAACCGAAACCCAAATCCTGCGCGATATGTCGGAATGGTTGGGCTACAACACCGAGACGGGCGTGAACCGAACCCGCACGAACAATCTGTTCGAGAAGGCCAAGCACAGCCTCTCCGAGCAAGAGCAGCGCCGTGCGCTGCTCTTGCCGCAGGAGATTGCCGACATTGGTGAGCGCCGCAACATCATCATCGTGGAGAACTGCCCGCCGATTCATGGCCGCAAGATTCGCTACTACGCGGAAAAGCTGTTTCGTGAGCGTAGCGAGCAATATGCGAAACCGCCCGCGATCCCGCGCCTGGTGGCCGTTGAACATCAAGCGGCAACCAGCTACGCGCCGGAAGTGTTCTTTGCTGATCCTGACCCGCAAGAGGTTGAAAGCATCCTCGACGCGGGGCTAGAAAAATTCGGGGTCGATCTGCAAGACTATGTGGCGCGAACCGATGTAGCTGGCGTGATGGACTTCATTGAGCGGTTCACACACGATCTGCAGGCGCAGAACATGGTGATGCAGGTCGCTTAGGCGCAACATGGAAATATCGCAAGCCCGCGCGGAATCGCTTTGGAGAGAATTTCAGAGCGAATACCGATCCGCCGCCGCGCTCGATTTTTTTGCCGCCCCGACCACGATAGGAGATGCGTATGGATTCCAAGACCCGCAACACCCCGCCCACAGCGCCAGAGCAACCTATCTCCCAGGGACGCATCCTGACGAGAAAGGAGTTGTTGGCGTTGCCCTTGCCCACGCGGTGGACGATGCCGATTTCCGACGAAGCCTCGCGCATGAAGTTATCGGCCATCATGGAATCAATACATTCCAACGAGCTGAAAAGCGGGCCATCCTCAACGGACTGATTCGCGCACAGGATGATCCGGGACTAGGCGCGTTATGGGGAGAAGTCCGCAAGTACTACAGCGGCGAAACGCTGGAACAGCAGGCCGAGGAAGTGTTTGCGCTCATAGCCGAACACGAAAAGCCGCCCGCGCCAACTCACGCAGGACATGCGCAAAAAGGTTTGTCCACCGTTGAGCGTTTGAAGTCAGACCCAACGGCCAAGCTGACACTGGTGGAGGCTATGACCATCGTTCGGGCGGTTTCGTGGGGCATGCACTTGGGCGAGCGCCGCCAGCAGAATTTTCCAGCAACCCGGCAAAGTCTTTTTCAGCAAGCATCACACACAGGAGTAATTGACATGGCGACATCGAGCAGCAGCGCAGGCCCGGCAGCAGGTAGCGGGCCGACATCCACGGCCAGCGCCCAAGCCGCAGGCCCGGAATCGACGGGCGCGCAAAAGATTGAAATTGAGGTGCTGGGCGCGCGCGGGGAATCCATCGCCGAGTTCGCCGCAGACGGCAAGGCAAAAGCGCCGCGCGCCAGCTTCTCCAAGCCCTCGCAAGCCGATCAGGCTGATAAAGAGGACAGCGTTCTTAATCGCACGCCGGAGCAGGAGAGCCAAAGAAAAAACCTGCTTCCAGACTATATTGAAAAACAGTATTTCAAAACAGGAAAACGGTATTACAGCAGCCAGAACAATAGCGGCCAGCATTATTTCGAGGATCGCGGCAATCGCATCATCGCAAACCGAGCACACCCCGCCGAGCGCACGGCGCAGATTGCCGTGGACATCGCAAAGGCGCGCGAGTGGAAAGCGATTGAGGTCACGGGCACCAAGGAATTTCGACGCGAAGCCTGGATGAAAGCGAGCCTGGCCGGAATGACGGTCACAGGCTACGAACCAAGCGAACGCGATGAGGCCGAGCTTGCCCACAAAAGAGCCGCATCGCCCACAGAAACAAAAGAGCAGATCGAGAATGCGGTCGCGGATAAGACCCCGGAACAGACGGCCATAAAACAGGCCCAGGAAGCCGCCGAACAGGACAAGCCAGGGGAAAGAAAGGCAACCCCCGAAACGACCCGCCAGAGCAGCGCCAAGACTGCCGAAGCTGCGGCAGAAGCGGCCACGATCTACACCCTCAGTACCGCCTCGGCGCAGGCCAATGAGCGCCGCGTGTTCGACAAGGCCGAAGATGCCATGCGCGCATTCCTCAACACCGACGCCAAGGAAGCGCCGCATCTGGTCGAAAGCAAGGAGGATGTAGCGCGCACCATAGGTCAGACCAGCCTGAACAACGGTATCCGTACCCACGTTGTTGCAGCGGAATTCAAGGAACTGGAACGCGACATGCGGGCAGACGGCCAAGCCACCGCCCTGAAAGCCGAACAGCTATCGGCCATCAGGCGCGAGGAAACCGCGCAAAAGGTGCAGGTGGCGATGGATGAAATGGAGCGGGTGAACCGCGAGGCCGCTACGCGATTCGCCTCGGAAAAGGTCAAAGCCTCCGTGGCGGTCAAAGAGCATCCCAAGCTGGCCGGGCCGTATGCCGTACTGGGAGCCTATAACGCGAAGCTCAAGGATCAGGGGCATGACGAACAAGCGCGCAAATCGGCGCTGGCTGTCATGCGCAATACCTTGGCACAACGCATAGAAAGGGGGCACTACGATGCGGTCAAGACGCAGCAAGTGCGATTTCCCCAGCGAGACGCACAGGAGCAGCGCACCCAAATCCGAGAGCAAACTGCAGCGGAAACATTGAGCGCGATGTAAGCGAATTACAGAAAATACGAACGAATGGGATAAATAATGCAAACACACCTATACACACTTCAAACACTCCCGGAAGGATTCAAATGCACTCGTATTTTTCCGATGATTCAAATAGTTCGGCAAATTAAAATCAGCCATATAGGCTTGTTAGAGCGTTTGACTTCAAGTGGGACAGACCCATACCAGGAAGCACGCGATGCCCTCGCGGGGTCTGCGCCAGAGGGGGCAAATGCGATTATTGGCGTTCAATTATCGACCTCCACTCAACATTTCAACAACGGCACCTTTTTATATCTGTTCTATATTGGCACCCCGGTAACGATTGAAGAACTAGCGTAAAGCCTTCGATTCTTTAGCGCGCTAAACCATGTCCAGCAAAGCCCAGCCAGTTATTGCGCCGATCAGCAGGGCGCCAGCTCGAACCGCCAGCCGCGTCCACGTCGAGAACGGGACACTTGAGGCGATCAAGTGGCTCGCACTCCTTTGGATGACGGGCGATCATGTCAATAAGTACGCGCTCGGCGGAACGTCCTCGGTGCTGTTCGACTTCGGGCGCATGGTCATGCCGCTGTTTGGCTTCGTGCTGGCCTATAACCTGGCGCGTCCCGGCGCTGCGGCCGCAGGCCTGCATGTCCGGGTGATGAAGCGCCTGCTCATCTTCGGGCTCATCAGCACGCCCGCGTTTCTTGGCCTGGGCGGATTGCTGTATGGCTGGTGGCCGCTCAACATCCTGTTCACCCTGCTGGTCACAACGGCCAGCGCCTATTTGATCTTTGAGCGTTCAGGATGGCAAAGCAAGATGCTCGGAATCGCCTTGCTCATCGTCGGCGGCAGCTCCGTTGAGTTTTGGTGGCCCGCAATCCTGATGAACTTGGCTCTCATTGCCTGGATCAAAAGCGGGCATTTCCGGTGGTTTGTTGCCGCCCTGTTCGCGGCCTTCTTCCTCGGCGCGGTCAATCTGGATCAATGGGCGCTCGCCAGCTTCCCGCTGATGCTGCTGGCCCCGCATGTGAAGTTGCGCATCCCACGCATTCGGTGGGCGTTTTACGGCTATTACCCCGCCCTGCTCTATGCCCTGTGGTTCGCGCAGATGATGTTTCCGCGCCTCAGAACGGGTTGATCCGTGAAGTTCCAATTCAGACCCGAATCGGCGCATGCGCTCGCAAAAGAATTGCGACGAGCATCATGGGGCGTTGCCGGTTTTGGTGGTGTCGTCTATGCTAGAACAGGTGAAATCGGCATTGTGATAGTGGTGCCGATCTTTTGGGCGCTGATCCAAGCTCTGGCGTTCATTTCCGATAATCTCGTGAGCTAAAAATGTCCGCACTGCTCGGCTTCTCTATTGGTGGTGGAATTGTGGTGATCGTGGCACTTGCTGCGGTCGTTGCCCTTCTGTTCTTGCGTCACTGAGCTAGGGCGCGTCGGCGCGCAGCTCACCGCCGCCGCGCCGAGAGTCGATCCAGCTTTCAGCCTCGGCCAGCGCATCGGCCAGCGCCATCTTTCCCGCCTCTTTCGCGGTCGCCCCGTTGTAGGCCGCAAGCGGGTACACGCCCCCGCCCATTTCCTCGCCATCTTCCAAAAGGCGCAGCGCCCAGCCGCCGCCTAGATCGACGTTGCGCGAAACAATCTCAAAGCTGTATTCGGCCATTTCTCCACTCCGTGTTTTAGCACGCCCACAGGATACAAAAGCGCCGACCGTCACCGGCGCTGCAAGCCCGTTATTCGGCCTCAGACGCCCGCATAGGCAATGCGGGCATGTCACCCCCCAACCATTCCCAAGTCGGCCCGCTATAGCCCTCGATCCGCTCGGCCCAGGCAATCCGCGCCTCGGGTTCTTCAGGGGGCAGAAACAGCGCGACGCCCTGCTCTCCTGCATCGGTCAAGATTGCGCTGGCCACTGGCGAACCTGCGGCCAGGTTGTACCGCAAGGATTTGATGAACTCGCGCTCTTGCCGCATCAGCACATCGAGCAGTTGCTTTTCCATTGCCCCGTCAAACGGTATCCAGTCGTGCGTGACAGGCATCAGGGTAATTTCAACGACATGCGCAATTCCGCCTTCAATGGCGCAGGTCATGGCCGCGATCAGCCGTGTTTTCTCGTCAGCGGCCCAGCTCGCCATCTCTGCTTTGAAGCGGCGACCAAAACGGCCCGCAGTGACCTTATCCATCAGAAAGGCCACGCCCGGCGCGTGCTTGATGGTCAGCTTGTGCGCCCCCCTGCTTTCCGAAAATTCTTTCAACTCCCCGATGCACAGTAAATAACCGCTCGACGCCTTTTGCTCGAATCGTTTGAAAAACCCGATTCTCCGCGCCTCTTGCGCATCGTGCCGGTCTTTATCGAATTGTTCCGGCATATAAAGAATGTCCGATAACCCGCGACTTTTTGCCTCGGCACCGCTCGCCGCGCGCAAGACCCGCTCGCGCACCTGTTCCCAGCGGATCACCGCGCCAAAAGGTTTCCAGCGTACCAAACCCGACTGATCCCATAAGTAATGCACCAAGCCGAGAAAACTCAGTTTATTGGGTTCAGCGCGAACGCTATCCCCACTAGCCTGTGCGCTATCCGACATCTGTGGCCGCTGGCTGCGAGACAGCGAGAAGTCAAACCGCAGCTTGTCGCGTCCGCTCTCGTCGTCGTGTTTGATGGCCCCGCCCAAGACCTCCGACCGGCCCGATAGCGCGGCGGGTGGTTCGTAGGAATCACACCCGGCTGCGTGTTCCTCGGCGGTGTTGGGCATACGCTTGAGGATGTATAGCTCGCCACGCTTGGCTATATACATCGGCAAACCGCCTGTTTTGCAGAGACACCGAACCCGGTTACTTGTGTCGCCGTAAGCATCCGCGAGAGCGCCTTGAAACTCCGGCGTGGCCGTTTCAAGAATTTCACCTGTCGGGAAAAGATATTCGGACATGGCGCGTATCCCTTAAAGGAGCTGTTGTTGATCTAACTCATCCACCTTACGGTTTGCCTGCTTCTCGCGTATGCGATCTTCCTGCGTGCGGATCGGCGGCATGGCCTTTAAGAATTTTTCGATGAGGTCGGCCTTGCGCAATCCGCCTTTTTCCCCGCTAACCCGCAGCGCCTCGATTTCGCTCGCCAAGCCGCCCCGGATTTCCTCTTGCCGTGTATAGATTGCGGCCAGCCACGGTTTAGGTCGATCCGGGTTATTCACCGCATCGGCAATCTGCATGCCGAGCTTCTTCGGCATTCTCGGCGTGCGCTTGTCGTCGCCTTTCAGCATATGCAGCCAGGATTGAATCGCCGATTTCTCCACAACGCCGCGCACAGATCGCGGCGTGGCGTCGGCGAATACACCCTGCGCATTCATGCTATCGGCAAACTCTTGCCGCATCTTCTGCAGTTCGCCTTTCTCATAGTGCAGTTTCCGGCCATCGAACCCCCTATTCTGCACGACCGCATGAACGTGCGGGTTATCCGTATCCGTGTGCAATACAAAGAGGAAACGATGATTGTCTCCAAATCGGTTCATCAAAAACTCGCGCGCACCCGCCCTTACGGCCTCGGCCTCAGTACCCGCTGGCATCGAAAGCACAACATGCAGCGATTCACGGTTTTTCGCAGGCGCTTGATCCTCTTTGCGGTAAATACGCTCCATGTAGTCTTTCAAGCCGGACGCATCAGAGATCGTCATGCCGTCGCTTGTTTCTGCCTCAAGTTTGCTGTGCCGGGTGATGTATTTCAAATGTCCTTCAATAGAGCGCACCTTGTTTCCCTTCGCACCCTCAAGACCGCCTATCGAGTGCCCCCAGCCCGTGATTTTGACCATGACCTCGGGCGCACCGGCAAGATACCGTCGCGGGCGTTGCCCTCCGCCCCCGCCGATTTTTCCTTTTTTGCTGGCCTTACCTTTTTCGCGCCCGACTAAAACATCCATTTCCTCATCGAATGATTCGCTCACGTTGACCTCCATCGCTCAACATTGGCTAACCGCATTTGGTTGACCTCGGACAATAGATTCTCACAGAGTGCCGTTGCAGTCAATAGCTCCGCTTCAAGATTTCTTGGAATCTCACCCCGGCTTTCCATCGTCACGCGGAGCATATTCAGGTTGATTGCCATTGCATGCACTTTATCGAGCGTTTTTTGGATAGTGATTTGTGCCGCACGATCATAGATCGGCTCGCAGCTCGCATGACTGGTCAGTAGCGAAGCAACATAACGCTTTCGCGTCATGCCCTGCTTCTTAGCACGCTCATCAATAACAGACATGAGAGATAGGGGCAATGCAACTGTATAGCGAACTACGTCCTTAACATTAAATTCAGAGGGGCTAATGCTCTCAGTGCTTCCCCCGAAATTCTCGACATCCCCGCCCTCAAGACGCTCGGCAATGATATGAGAAATCAATCCGCTAACGCTGATCCGAGACGCTTCGGCGATGGCATTCAACGCTGTCGCATGCTCCAACGACACAAAGGTCTTAACGATTTTTTTAGCTGCCATATTAAATCTCTCCGAGTTATAAATTCCCGCCCTACCCCCACGCCGCTGCAATGCGCTGGGTAGTTCGTGCCGCAGGAGCGGCAACGACAGACAGGGCAAAGTTTACACCCGTTAAGGAAGAAAACGCACCCTGTCGGACACCTGTTAGCGATGGAATCGCACCGTTCCGACACTCGTTAACAATAGACATGGCCCCTTCTGGACACCCGTTAGGCAACGCCTCAACCATGTTTGACACCTGTTATCGGTATGCGGCCCATGTTTGGCACCCGTTATGCGTATCCTGCCCTCAATTTCTTCCCTTCTTTCTTTCTTCTAGTCTCTCACCCGTTGGCAGTTGTCCCATGCCGCAGGCATCACGAGAGCGTGCCGGTTCAAGTCACGCTATACCCCCTTCGGCTCACCAGATGGGCACAGGACAGGCGAACGCAACGGGGCTGCGCCTACCCTATTCGCAGGAATACGGGCGGCGCTATGGGGCTGTATGGGAATGCTTTAGCACGCTAAAGCCGGTCGATAAATCGGGACGAAAAAAAACCCGCTCTCTGGCGGGTCGTTGGAAAAGTCCGTGGCTAGTAATTCTGATCGGTCATGTTGAACGTCTCGGCGAACTGGCGGGCTCTTACCTGGTCGGCGGTTTTTGAGGTCAACGCATAGGCGATGCGATACGTTGGGTTGTAAACAATGCTGTCTCCTTTGCGAATCTCGGTGTTCGTTTCGGGGCATACGCTATTGCACAGGGCGGTGGCAAAATAGGGCAAGCGGCGACGGGATGACATGAATGCACCTTTCAGGGGTTAGTTTTCGGCACGGCCTGCCAGACCACAAAAGCCCAGGCGGCGCGCATCGGTGGAATCCATGCCCTCCATCCAATACGCGGCGACGGCTTCGCCATCGTTCATTTCAGCGGGCAGGGCCGGGGTAAATATCCAAATACCATCGGGGGCCGGTTGGGTCACTTCGTTGATATTTGCGGCGGTGGGCGGGACTGCTGGAACGGTTCGGGGCTCGGGTGCGTCGCCAAACCAGCGCCACGCCATGCAGCGCGAAGCAATACAGGGTTCCTTACCATCGCCACGAATCGGGCAATCGCATTGCATGGCGCTTTTTGCTTTGTGTACGGTAATCATCGGGATAGCCTTTCAGTTGTGGGTGATGGGGATATTAGCACTGCGCAAAGCATCCAGCGCCATGCGATGCGCAGCCGGATCGTTAGGATTGGCCTGCAGCGCATTCAGGGCTAGATAAAGAATAGGCGCGGCCAGAATCAAGCCGGCGTTCTTCTCTTGGCTTCCGGTCGTGGGTTTTGCGCAGCGGTCTATCGTGGCGATTTCCGCACCGCAGGCGCTCACGATCTTGATATATCCGTCATGCGTGGAAAAAACACGCCAGGGGGGCAAGGTGTGCATGTTGATGCCTTTCAAGTCGTTGGTTCAGCGGGCGCGTAGCGGGCCAGGTTGACGGCTCTTGATCGAAAGCCAGATTTTTGCAGCGCGCAGGCTCTTGAATTCGCGCAGTGAAAAATCATGCTGTGCTTTGTAGATCGGCGCAGCATGTGCCGGATAACTCAGGTGCAAAAAACCGGCGCGATATTTGAGGGTGTGAAACATGGCGGCTCCTTATGGGGGTTGGCGGGCCGGGTTGCCCCGGCCTGGGTCAATTAATAGGGCACGTCACTTTCGGGAATATCGGCGCTCTGCTTCGGTGCGGGTTTGGCCCTGCGTGCGTTTTTGGCGGCTGCGGGCGGTGTCGCTTCGGGTGTCGCTTCGGGTGCTTGTGCGGCTGCGCCTTTGCGGTTCGCGCCGAGGAATTGCATTTCCTGCACGACAATCTCGGTCGAATAGTGGGCTTCGCCTTCCTTTTCCCATTTGCGCGTTTGCAGGCGTCCGCTGAAAAAGACCTGTGAACCTTTTTGCAGATACTCGGCGGCCAGCTCGGCGGTCTTGCCGTAGCACACAAGGCGGTGCCATTCCGTGCGCTCCTGCAACTGCCCGTTATTGCCTTTCCATTTGGCAGTGGTGGCAAGGGAGATATTGGCGACGGCGGAACCATCGGGCATATAGCGCAGCTCGATGTCTTGGCCGATGTTGCCGATCAAATCAACGCGGTTGAGGGAAGCCATGATAAAGTCCTTTCAATAGTGGGTTTTTGGTTGATGCCGCATATCCTTGCGACATGGAATAATTATAATTGAATGGGGGTATAAAACAACCCCTAAACTCGCATAATGTGCAATAGTATGTAACCACGCAAACCGCCCTATATTGATAATGGCACGCTCCTTGCAAACCACCCTATTACAAAGCCCGCAGTAAAAGGTGGAATACCGCAAGGCCGTGCCCCGAGTAATCGCAGGGGATGGCTCGCGCAGCGAGACAAGGCCGTGTAACGTCTGGCCGCGCGGCCAGCGAATTGAAGGGGGAATACCTGGATGCCAGTCGAGCGCGCTCACCGCAACGATTGGAGAGGGCCGCTTGTTAGTGCGATACCCTTGCGCCTGCTCTTGTTTGTCGTTGCCGTCTAGCCCTGCGCGTAGCGCCTAGAGCGTGAGGGATTGAAGCCCGAAGGGTCGAGACAAACGGCTTTATGTTTGGCTCGATGCGCAGCACGAAAGCCCGGCCCCGTAGGGGACACGCCCAAGCGTTTCAGGGTTTGAAAAGCTGCCGCATGATTCAATTAAAAACGATAATGCGACCCCATTAAAACAGCCGCATCATTCACAGAATAATAAAAACAGATCAGCCGAACAGACAAAAAAAAGCCGCCCCGGAATACGGAGCGGCATCTAAAGGGATTTCTCCCCACTATTGAAAAGCCAAGCCGAAGCTCAGCCTTACAAGCATAGCTCAAGGCCCGATCAGCGGGGTGAGTAGCCCTGTTCAGCCAGCGCACGCCGCACCTGGTCAACAGCGGAACGGATGGCGTAAGCCTCATCATCATCCACAGCGCAGGCCCGGAATTCTTGCCAGCCCACGCGCTTGACGAACTGAGCCAAGGCCAGCGCCTGGCTATCGGTCAGTTCCACAGGAAAGGACACGTTCATTGCAAATACTCCGAAGGATCAGTCCGATGACGGCGAAAAGGGACATCCGCATAGAAGCGCGGCACCAGCCAGCCCGACATCGACGGATCGACCACAAAACAAACACCGAGATAAGCCACCATACCGAACAGAAACCCGCAGGTCAGCAGCAGCGGCCCCACCCAGGCCCAGGGATCGGGGCCGTGCAAGACCACGGCAACAATCAGCGTCCCGATCAAGCTGATGATCGCCCCTAGGCCACAGATCACATAAACAAATCCCCCCACAAGGGCCATTAAAGGCAGCAGCGCCCAGCGCAGCAGCATGAACAGGCCCCAGCCGATCTGCAACACCAACCACAACAGAAAAAGCAAAACGCGCTTCATGTCACACCTCCAGTCGATCCAATGCCGCCCGGCACCCAGCGATACAGTGTCGGCACCGACACCCCCAAGCTGGCGGCGACCTCGCGGGGAGCCGTGCCAGCGGCCAGCAGCTTGCGCGCGGCCTCGATCTTGGCCGGGGTCATCGACCGACGCCTACCGCCGACCCGCCCGCGTAAGCGGGCCGCTTCTAAACCGGCGCGCGTGCGCTCGGCGATTAACTCCCGCTCCATCTGCGCCAAGCTCGCCATGACATGAAAAAAGAACCGCCCCGCTGCAGTCGTCGTGTCGATGGCATCGGTCAGGCTGCGGAACTGCACCCCCCTGCCCTGCAGGCGTTCGACGAAATCAACGAGCTGCGCCACACTACGCCCCAGCCGATCCAGCTTCCAGACCACCAGCACATCCCCCTCGCGCAGCACATCGAGCGCCAGGGCCAAACCGGGCCGGTTCGCGCAAGCGCCACCGGCCTGATCCTCGAATATCCGCTCACAGCCCGCCGCCGACAAAGCGGCGCGCTGCAGATCCAGACGTTGATCCACCGTAGAAACCCGCGCATAACCGATCAACATGCAAAACCTTCTCGAAATAAATCCAGTATAGGGAATTCGAGAAGATCAATCAAGAACGGCAATCGAGAATTGCAGGTTGTTGTTTTATGGTCATCGACCGGGCCGAGCCCGGCACTTCTCAAAAATGATCGTTATCGAGAAGGCGCAAACCAGCCCGAAGCGCAAGCGCAGGGCGATCCAGAACACGGCGAAGCCGCACGAAGCGACCCGACCAGCGGGAGGGCCGCAGGGTTTGCCGCAGGCTTTAGCCTGCTAAAGCCTGCGGCGCGAATGTAGAGCGGGGCCAGAACGACCCCGCTCGGCGCGTCATCCGAGAATTTCGCGCATGCGCTCGGCCAGAACCCAAAGCGCCCGATTGAGTTTCACCCCCTGGTCGATGCCGGTGACTTCGCGGGTCGTGGCGCGGCGTCCGGCGCGGTTGCGTCCAGCTTGCCCGCCCCGCACTAGGTTTTCTTGCACCCGGTTAAAAGTCGTCCACAGATCATCGGCGCGATCATCGAAGCGCCGGGCCTCCAACACCTGCGCGGGCGTCACGGGGGCCGGGCCGTTGGCCTCGTCATAGCGCAGCACAAGGGCGGATTCTGCGAGCGCATGCTGCGCATCACGGGACAAGCCGATGGCTTGCATGCCTTCGCGCGCACTGTCCACCTGGGCGAAGCCATCGACCACGCGAAAAGCGCCCTCGATGACCTCCTGCACCACGTTGCCCTTATGCGGCACGCGGATTTCGTCAACGACATCGCCGCACACCATGCCATTGCTGCAGACAAAGCGGAACACTCCGGCGAGCATCTGATAGCTGCTCGTGCCGTCGTGGGAGTTCAGCAAAATCACCTCGTTGGCCTGCCGCGCGCCCTGCTCACCCGCTCGGCGCAGGCGCATCATGTGCTTGGTGGTTTCGCGGCGGTCGTCCACCCGCACGCGGGTCTGGCAGGCATAGAACGGCTCAAAGCCCTCTTTGCGCAGTCCGTCCAGCACGGTGATGGTGGGAATGTAGGTGTAACGCTGCGAGCGCGATTCGTGCGCGGCCTCGGCGAAGATCGACGGGGCGACGCGGCGGATTTGGTCGTCGGTGAGTGCGGTTTGTGAGCGCACAGACGGGGAAAAGCCAGAAAAACGGGATGCCAACATGGTGATTCCTTTCAGTTCAATAGTGGGTTGTTTGTTGTGGTCTGAAAAACTCGCTCGGTGTCGTGGTGGTGATCCTCCTTTCAGTGCCCGCTGCTTTTTGGTGAGTCCTCGGGGGGTACGGGGGGAACGCCCGTATCGTGAGTGGGTGCGGTGTTGAGTGGGTTCATGGTGTGACCTCCTGTGGGTGGGAAAAAATCTGCTTTTTGGAGCCGCCTCACAGGAAGCCGTAGGGATGCGCGCCCGCAGGGCTGCGGGCGTCGAGAGGGGCTGCAGGGGGGCATGACAGAGCCGGGTGCGCGCAGCGCACCGGGCGGGCCGCTTGCGGCCTGGCGTGACCCCGTGCAAGACCAGCCGGGCGAAGCCGGGCGCAGGCGACCCCGAACAGCCCGCAAGCATCCCGCAGGCTGGGCGGCTCCAAAAAGCAGATTCACCCGCAGGCGATGGAACCCGCCACACCGCACCCACGCGGGCAGGCCGCAGGCCAGCCCGCCCCTGCCCGCAGCGCGGGCCAGCTCAGGTCTGTGGGGCGCGCAAGCGCCCTGCCCGGCTGCGCAGCAGCGGGGCCATTGGGGGTAAGCCATGCGGCTAGGGGGTGCAGGCCCATAGGAGCAGCGCAGCGCCGAGCAAAGCGAGGCCGAGCAGCGCACGGCGGGCCTGCTGCCCCTATTGAGCCTCCACCCCAAAGACTGGCGCGCTTCGCGCCCACGGTCAACCCGCGCGAAGCGCCTGGATGACCATAGGCGTTCGGCGGCACGCGCGCCGCCATTCCTGACGCGGGCGCTGACACGAGGCGGTGCCCTGTCGCGCTTGACAGGCCTTGACAGGCGATCCGTCGGATCGGAGAATCCAAAGCAGAAGTTCCCGCTTCCAGATTTGGATTCTCTCCCGCAAACGGCCCGCAGCCCCAAGCTGCGGGCCGTTTGCGTTCCGGCGTCGGTTGGATGGGCAATGCGGGGGTTCAGTCGTCGGGCATGGGCGGCTCCAAAAAGCAGATTCACCCGCAGGCGATGGAACCCGCCACACCGCACCCACGCGGGCAGGCCGCGGGCCAGCTCAGGTCTGTGGGGCGCGCAAGCGCCCTGCCCGGTCAGGGGCAACCTGTCCGGGCAGGGCTTTGGGGTAAGCCATGCGGCTAGGGGGTGCAGGCCCATAGGAGCAGCGCAGCGCCGAGCTAAGCGAGGCCGAGCAGCGCACGGCGGGCCTGCTGCCCCTATTGAGCCTCCACCCCAAAGACTGGCGCGCTTCGCGCCCACGGCCAACCCGCGCGAAGCGCCTGGATCGGCAGGGGGCCGCTTGCCGCCCCCTGCCCGCCCGGTCAATGGCACCAGTGCGCCCGGCTCCACCAGCGCCCGCCGATCAAAACCCGATCCCGGCTGTCGATGGGCACATACTCATAGGTGCGGTCGTAGCGCAGCGCACGGGCGCTGTCGCCCGCAAACCCGGCCAGATAGAAGCGCCACGGCCCGGCTTGGCTCTCGCTCGATTGAAAGAAGCCCTCGAAATCACGCACGAACCAGCTTGGTTCAATGCCCACGTTCAGGCTCAATGCCGGCGGGTCGATGGGTTGGCCGTTGCCGTCGATGTAGCGTTGCTGGGTGATGTCGTACACCATGACGCGCCCCTCAAGCCGCCGCGCGAATCGCGGCCAGCAAATCAGCGGCCACGGGCGGGCATACGGCATTGCCAAGCAGGTGCATGGCCTCTTTTTTGCGGGCCGGTAGCTTGTAGTCGGCTCGAAAGCCCATTGCCTTGCGCGCCTCGGAGACTTGCAACATACGCATGCGCGGCCCGTCGATCACGGCCCAGCGGTCGCGGGTGGTGAGAGTGCCGATAGGCCGGTCGATGCTGCGCCCGGTCAATCCGCTGCCGCTGCCGTAGTACGGGGCCAGAAACCGCGCGCCATAGGCGCGTCGTCCGGCCTCGATGCGGCGCAGCGTGTGCGCGCTGCGCCCCGGTTCGTCAATCTCGGCCCACGGGTGCAAGTCCCATTCGATGATGTCGCGGGCCGGGACATAGGCCCGGCGCGGCAAGTCCAGCTCCAGGGGATGCTTGGACAAGCTACAGATTAGAAACAGGCGCTCGCGGTGTTGCGGCACGCCATGATCTGCCGAGTCGATCAGATGCGGGGCCACGGCATAACCCAGCCGAAACATGGCGTCGCACCAAGCCGGGTAAAGCGCCCATGCCGTGAAGGCCGGGACGTTTTCAACGATGACAACGGGGCTGCGGTGGTATTCGGCGCAGGCCACGACCGCCCATGCGGTACTGCGCAGCGCGTCATGGTGGGGGCGCTCTTTGCCTCGTGCCGGGCTGTGGCCCTGACAGGCGGGTGACGCCATAAGCACATCATGCGCCGGAACCGCCCGCCAGTCGGCTTGTTCTAAGTCCTGGCAGGCATGCACGGCCTCGGGGTGGTTCGCGCTGTGGCACGCCACGGCGGCGGGCCAGTGGTTCGCCGCCCAGCAGACTTCAACCCCGGCCTGCCGCGCGCCTTCGGTGAACCCGCCAGCGCCCGAAAACAGATCAATCGCTTTCATGTTTTATGTCCCGTTTTCTTCGCGGCCTTGGCCGCGCAATACAAGTCCCAAGCGCCCGGCCCTTCGGTGTGCTGGCAGTATTGACACCAGCGCAGCATGCCCGTAGCCGTCGCCCGCCACTGTGTCAGTCCGCGCCGCCCGCACTGCGGGCAAAGCCCGCGTGCAGGCTTGCGCGCCCCGAAACCCTGTCCAGAGCGCACGCCCACAATCAAGCCCCGGCTTGCGCATCCAGCGCCTTGCGTACCTGCTGCGCCGCATAGATTCCGGCGTTGTTCAGGTGCCGCACCCAGGCGTTACGGGTCGGGCTCCACTTGAACGCATGGCGCTTCAACAGATCGCGCGTGGGCGCGTCGGGTTTGCCGGGAAAGCGCAGCCCCAGGCGGTTGTCATCCACGTCCTCGAAATAGACATAACCCGCCCCCGCCTGCTCCACGTCCGCGCGCTGCTGGCGTTTCTCTATTTCATGGATGCGTTGCTCGATGCGCTTGATGTTCGCAAGGTTGTTCTGCAGCGAATAGGCGGGGATGCCGACGCGGCCCATGTAATCGGGCGTGAACACTTCGGCAATCTGCGCATCAGTCAGGCCCAGCGCAACCATGCCCGCCCGGTCGTTCTTTCGCACCAGCGCATTGATCTTCTTGGCGCGGTCTTGCCACTCTTGCAGCCCGCGCGCCTTGTCGCGTAGTTGCTCGATGGCGTCCGGGTCATCCGACGATATGCCTGCCCCGCCGACCCCCTCGGCCTTGCGCTGGTAATACTCGGCCAGCTTTGCCGCCTTGCAGCTCCGATCCATCGCCCGGTGACTGCGGGCGATCTGCGCCCGGTGCCCGCGCTCGGAGTGATGCCCTACTAGGATGGGCTGGCCGAACGGGATGTTTTCGACAATGCGGTTTGATTCGCGCATCATCGCATCGGAGTAAGCGGCCATCTTTGCCGCCCTAGCCTCATAACGCGCCTTGCGCGCCTCGGCCTTGCTGGCAAACTGCGCCCGCCGTGCCTCCGTGCTGTCCGTTCCATCCTGCCCGCTGCTTTTTGGTGAGCCCTCGGGGGGTACGGGGGGAACGCCCGTATCGTGAGTGGGTGCGGTGTTGAGTGGGTTCATGGTGTGACCTCCTGTGGGTGGGAAAAAATCTGCTTTTTGGAGCCGCCTCACAGGAAGCCGTAGGGATGCGCGCCCGCAGGGCTGCGGGCGTCGAGAGGGGCTGCAGGGGGGCATGACAGAGCCGGGTGCGCGCAGCGCACCGGGCGGGCCGCTTGCGGCCTGGCGTGACCCCGTGCAAGACCAGCCGGGCGAAGCCGGGCGCAGGCGACCCCGAACAGCCCGCAAGCATCCCGCAGGCTGGGCGGCTCCAAAAAGCAGATTCACCCGCAGGCGATGGAACCCGCCACACCGCACCCACGCGGGCAGGCCGCAGGCCAGCCCGCCCCTGCCCGCAGCGCGGGCCAGCTCAGGTCTGTGGGGCGCGCAAGCGCCCTGCCCGGTCAGGGGCAACCTGTCCGGGAGTTAGGGGGAGGCCAAGCAACGCGCGGCGGGGGAGGGTGCAAGCCGTCCCCCAGGAGGCAAGCGCAGCGCGCAGCGCCTACGGCGCGCAGGCGTCAGGGATGGAAGCCCGCAAGGGGCGAGACGGGCGCAGACCGGCTCGATGCGCAGCACGACAGCCCGGCCCGAAAGGGTGACGCACAAATTGACCGCTCACGCGGTATTTGGCCCACAACCGATCAGCTCATTTTCTTGGGATCGAAATAACCCGCCCGAATGCCCTCAAGGATGGCATGAACAGAATACAAATCAGGAGCGTATTCGAAAAAATCGCCACCATTCTGAAGGTAAAGCATATAGCTACCGCCTAACGCACCATCGACCGAATCATCGCACCGAATATAATAATCTTGAATATGAACGGCATAAAAGGAATCCAGCGCCGTCATAATAGATTCGGCGGAATCCTCTAAAGAAAAATCAACGGTTTCCCCAAAATCTGTGACATAGACCTGACGACCGAGGCGCGCATCATAACGTGACATCACTCACTCCTTAAAGATAGGCCCGAAACAGCCATGCCAGGACAACAATGATCGAGACAGCGCCCAGCAAAAACATATGAAAACCAAACTCAAGGATGCGAAGATCGAAACGCAGCTCCCAGCGAATCAGTCCATAGAACAAGCGCAGGAAAGACAGAACGCCGATCAAGCCCGCACCCACAACCATCCAGAGCACAGGGACAGATCGAAGAAACGCCAGCGAATTTAGCATGCTAAAGTTATCCAAGATACCGCAGAGCGCCCAATAACGAGGTGCCAAGATAAACGCAATACATTGCAGCCAAGCCCCAAGCACGGTGCCGCCAAGCCCATGCGATCAAGAGCACGTTCGACGCAATCCACACCAGCCAAGCATCACCAGAACTCGGCAAACGCAGTGCCAGCCACAAAGCCCCCGCAACACCGAGAGCCGCGCCCGAATACTCAATGATTTTGGAGGGGTTCAATCGGTTTCTCCATCAATAATTGGATCGCCGAAGTCAGCTCGGCGAGGCTTGGCATATGCGACAAAGGAATGCGCAACAACACCAGCCCCGCATCCTTAAACGCACGATCTTTGACCTGATCGGCGGCAATGCGACGGGGCAGTGCATGGCTGGAATCATCCAGCTCGATACAGGCCACGATGCAGCCATCAGGCCGACACAACACAAAATCAACGGACATCGGCCCCAGGCGGCGAAACAACGTCCAGAACAGCCGGGTGCCGCGCTGCTCGAACTCGATGATCTGCAACACAGAGACTTGCGTAAACACCACCAGACCGGGCGCAGCGCGCCCGAGTAGCTGGTACAAGCGCCGCTCAGGTGCAGACATCAAAGCGCGCTTACCCCGCAGCGGCCAGCGTCGAAACGGCGAATGCAGGACAACACGCACCAGCAAGGCCAGCACAGCCAGCCCTGCGGCCAGCCCGACCAGACGCCACAGCATCGGGGCCAAATCAATCACGATACCCGCTCAATCAGAAAGTCATCGGCGGTGCGGCCCTTCGCCATTTCCTCGCGCAACCACCGGGGCTTTTGACCGCGCCCCGACCACAGCGCACCGGAGGCGGGATGCCTATACTTCGGCGGTACAGCGACCCCCTTACGGCCAGAGCGGGGCTGGGCCAGCCCGCCAAGATCACTCAGCGTCACACCATATTCGCGCATGATGTCCTTCACGCGCAATACCGCAGCGATTTTTTCTTCTCGCGCCATTGCATCGGCCTGCGCCTGCAAATCCGCAATCTGCTTCATTAAATCCACATAAGACGACATAGTTATCCTCACGTTAAAGAGATAAGTCAGTTAAAATATAAACCAATGAACAGAGTTATGCAAGGAGAACAAAATGGAAAATGATGATGAAGCAACGGCCCGTCGCCGCTGGGCTGGTGAGCAGGCCACGGCGAATTGCAAGATAGAGGGATTTGAACCGAGCGCGCGTTTCCTCGAACAATCCGAGCGCATCGTTCGCGGCGAAATCACACCCGAACAAGCCATTGAAGAAATCAAGGCGCGAATAAGAGAGCGCCATGCCAACAATGGCAACAGAAAATAGCGAAGCGCCATTCGACACCTGGGAATCGTATTTTATCCCAGGCACACAGACCCTCAAAAACAAGCTCGGCATCCGAGACGCCGCCGAGCTGCGCTCGGAAGAATATGAGATAACGGAGCGTCGCCTTCGAGAGATCGAACAAAACCCGGTATCCGGGAACTATGACCTCGATCACCTCAAGGCGATCCACAAGCATATTTTTCAGGATGTTTATGAATGGGCGGGACAAATCCGATCGGTGGGCATTGCGAAGGGAAACAGCGAGTTTGCCCGCCCCGAATACATCGAGAGCGAAGGCAAAAAACTAAGCCGCGCGCTCGCCGAAGATAAGGACATCAACCAGCCACCGGATAAACGGGCGTTTGTGGAACGCCTGGCCGATCACTATTCGGACTGGAACGCGCTGCACCCCTTCCGAGAAGGAAACGGGCGAAGCACGCGGGTTTTCATGGAATCGGTCGCCCGCCGTGCGGGCTATAGCCTCGACCAGCGCCGGATTGATGCGGTGAAAGATCGGTGGAACCACGCGGCCAGCCAAAGCATGGCGGGCCAACTGGAGCCGATCAAGCAGATATTCATGGAAGCGGTGCGCCCACAAAGGGCCGTCGATTTTGAGAGCCTGCCGCGTGATGCCGCGTTGAAACACCATCCCGAACTGCGCGACAGCTTCATGCTGCTGCGCATCGAGCGCGCCCAGCTCGCCCTAGCACACCCGACCAATCCGCAGGCCGTCGATCATTTCATGCGGCAAAAGAGGGGTTCGGGGAGCAATGGAACAGCCAACCGACTTAAGCGCTCGGCATCACCAGTAGCGGTCAGTCCCATCCATGCGGGCATCGCTTTCCGAGAAGCAGTTGCGGTCGTCCGCCTCGCTTGAGATGTCACCCAGCAGCTCGTGCATGCGCTTGTCGAGGTCGTCATCACTGCTGTAGGGCACCTTCAGTTCGTACTCGCCACTGGGTAGCCGCTGGCCGTCGTACTCCGACAAGCAGTAGCGCTCGATGTCCTCACGGGCGCGCTTCTTGCCGCGCACGAACTTGCTGTTGTTTTCGATGCGCAGCGTCAGCCGGATCGTGGCGACCTTCGGCGGATCAGCCTCGCCAGCACTCGTCGATGGGCCTGGCTGGCCCCGCGCCGGTTTCTTGTAGGGGCCGATCTCGACGCCGCGATGCCGTAGGTAGCTGTACAGCGTGCTCTTGGACACATGCAGCTTCTGCGCGATGGCAGCCACCGACAGCTTGCGCTCGCGGTACAGCGTGTCGGCGGCCAGCGCCGTCGCCTCGGCCTGCGGCGTCAAACCTTTGGGCCGCCCACCGACCCGTCCGCGCGCCCGTGCCGCCGTCAGTCCGGCCTGCGTGCGCTCGCGGATCAGCTCGCGCTCGAACTCCGCGAGCGAGGCGAACAGGTTGAACACGAGCCGCCCCTGGGCGCTGGTGGTGTCGATTGGGTCGTTCAGGCTCAGCAGCCCGACCTTGCGTTCCATCAGGCTGCCGACCAGTTCAACCAGGTGCTTGAGCGAACGCCCCATGCGGTCGAGCTTCCAGATCACCAGCACGTCGCCGGCTCGCAACTGACCCAGCAACTCGTCGAGCGCCGGCCGCGCGGTCTTCGCGCCGCTCGCCACGTCCTGGTAGACGCGCTCGCAACCGGCCGCCTTGAGGGCGTCCACCTGCAAGTCTGATTTCTGGTCGCGCGTGGAAACGCGGGCGTAGCCGATCTTCATGCTTAGAGTCTGCTTTACTCGTTGAAAGAGAATAATATCGAACTTTGATTCATCAAACCACAAAGTTAGACGAATTGCGGTGCTTCACCGTTTGCCCGTCAGGTCGCGCGGCAGAGTCTTGTAAAACGAAGGTTTTATCGAACCGTTGCCAGTGACGGCTATAGGGTGTATAAACACCTATGCACCCAAACACCGTACTGGAGGGCGTTATGAACACCGTTCGCTGGAACATCGCCGTGTCGCCGGACGTAGATCAGTCCGTGCGCATGTTCATCGCCGCGCAGGGCGGCGGCCGCAAGGGCGACCTGTCGCGCTTCATCGAGGAAGCTGTGCGCGCCTACCTGCTGGAGCGCGCCGTCGATCAGGCCAAGACGGCTGCGGCCAGCATGAGCGAAACCGAACTGACCGACCTCATCGACGAGGCTGTGCAATGGGCGCGTGAGCACTGATGCGCGTCATCCTTGACACCAACGTGCTGCTCGGTGCGCTGATTTCGCCCCATGGGCCACCCGATGCGATCTATCGCGCCTGGCGCGCGGCGCGTTTCGAGCTGGTGACATCGGCGGCACAGCTCGACGAGTTGCGGCGAGTGAGCCGCTACCCCAAACTCAAGACCATCTTGCCCGCGCACCGCGTCGGCACGATGGTCAACAACATGCAGCGCGCCATCGTTTTGGCGCAACTGCCGCCACTGCCGGATGGCATCGAGGCGAATGATCCGAACGATGCGTTCCTGCTGGCGATGGCCTTGGGCGGCGAGGCCGACTACCTGGTGACAGGCGACCGCCGCGCCGGGCTGCTGCAACGCGGCAGCATCGGGCGCACGCGCATCGTCACGCCGGCCACCTTCTGCGCCGAGGCGCTTTGAGCCATGCCGGTCAGCTTCCTGTCCACCACGCAACGGGAACGCTACGGCCGCTATCCAGAGACGCTTTCCAGCGAAGAACTGGCGCGCTACTTCCACCTGGACGACGATGACCGCGAGTGGATCGCCACCAAGCGGCGCGACAGCCACCGACTGGGCTATGCGCTGCAACTGACCACGGCTCGCTTTCTCGGCACCTTCCTGGAAGACCCGGCCGCCGTGCCCGGTGCGGTACTGCATACGCTGTCGTCCCAGCTCGGCATCGCCGACCCCGACTGCGTGCTGGCCTACCGCGAGAGCGAGCAACGCTGGCGGCACACGACCGAGATTCGTGCCCGCTACGGCTATCGTGAATTTGCCGACGGCGGCGTGCAGTTCCGCCTTGGCCGGTGGCTATGCGCGCTGTGCTGGACGGGCACCGACCGGCCGAGCGCGCTGTTCGATTACGCCAACGGCTGGCTGGTCGGTCACAAGGTGCTGCTGCCCGGCGTCACGGTGCTGGAACGCTTCATCGCTGAAGTGCGCTCGCGCATGGAGTCGCGCCTGTGGCGTCTGCTCGTGCGCGGCGTGACGGCTGCACAGCGGCAGCGACTCGATGATCTGCTCAAGCCCGCCGAAGGCAGCCGCCAGTCCTGGCTGGATCGATTGCGCAAGGGGCCAGTGCGCGTCAGCGCTCCGGCGCTCGTGTTGGCCTTGCTGCGCATCGAGACCGTGCGCGGCCTGGGCATCAGGCTGCCTGGCACCCATGTGCCGCCGAGCCGCATCGCGGCACTGGCCCGCTTCGCCAGCACCGTCAAGGTGTCCGCCGTGGCCCGGCTGCCGGAAGCGCGGCGCATCGCCACGCTGGTGGCCTTCGTGCATTGCCTGGAAGCCAGCGCGCAGGACGACGCCCTCGATGTGCTCGACCTGCTGCTACGCGAACTGTTCACCAAGGCCGAGAAGGAAGACCGCAAGGTCAGGCAGCGCTCGCTCAAGGATCTGGATCGGGCCGCCTCGACGCTGGCCGAGGCTTGCCGGATGCTGCTCGATCCGGCCTTGCCGGACGGCGAACTGCGCGAGCGCGTCTATGCCGCCATCGGCCGCGATGAACTGGCCCAGGCGCTCAATGAGGTTCGCGGCCTGGTGCGTCCGCCAAACGATGTGTTCTATACCGAGCTGGAGGCCCGCAAGGCCACCGTTTCGCGTTTCCTGCCGACGTTGCTGCGCGTCATCCGCTTCGACGCCAATCCGGCCGCGCAGCCTTTGGCGCAGGCGTTGCAATGGCTGCATGAGAAGCCCGACCATGATCCGCCTACGGCCATCGTCGGCAAGGCGTGGCAGCGCCATGTCGTGCAGGATGACGGCCGCATCAATGCCACGGCCTATTCGTTCTGCGCGCTCGACAAGCTGCGCAGCGCGATTCGCCGCCGCGACGTGTTCATCAGCCCGAGTTGGCGCTACGCCGATCCACGCGCCGGGCTGCTGGCCGGGGCCGAGTGGGAGGCCGCGCGGCCCATCGTCTGCCGCTCGCTGGGCCTGACGGCGCAGCCCGAGGCTACGTTGTCCGCGCTGACGCGCGAACTGGACGAGACCTACCGGCGCGTCGCCGCACGCCTGCCCGAGAACGACGCAGTGCGCTTCGAGACAGTCGGCGACAAGACCGAACTGGTGCTCAGCCCCTTGGAGGCGCTGGAAGAACCGGCTTCGCTGATCGCGCTGCGCAACGAGATCAAGGCGCGCATGCCGCGTGTCGATCTGCCGGAAATCCTATTGGAAGTCGCCGCGCGCACCGGCTGCATGGAGGCGTTCACGCACCTGACCGAGCGCACCGCACGCGCGGCCGATCTGACCACCAGCCTGTGCGCGGTGCTGATGGCCGAGGCCTGCAACACCGGCCCCGAACCGCTCGTGCGGCAGGACTCCCCGGCGCTCAGGCGCGACCGGCTGATGTGGGTCGATCAGAACTACGTGCGCGACGACACGTTGATCGCCTGCAACGCCGTGCTGGTGGCGGCGCAGAACCGCATCGCGCTGGCCCGCGCCTGGGGCGGCGGCGACGTGGCCTCGGCGGACGGCATGCGCTTCGTGGTGCCGGTGCGCACCATCCACGCCGCGCCGAACCCGAAATACTTCAATCGCGGGCGCGGCGTCACCTGGTACAACCTGCTGTCCGATCAATGCACCGGGCTGAACGCCATCACCGTTCCCGGCACGCTGCGCGACAGCCTGGTCTTGCTGGCGGTTGTGTTGGAGCAGCAGACCGAATTGCAGCCGACGCAGATCATGACCGACACCGGCGCGTACAGCGACGTGGTGTTTGGTTTGTTCCGTCTCTCCGGCTACCGTTTCTGCCCACGCCTGGCCGACGTTGGCGGAACGCGCTTCTGGCGCGTGGACGCCGAGGCCGACTATGGCGACCTCAATACACTGGCACGGCAGCGCGTGAACCTCGACCGCATCACGCCGCATTGGGATGACGTGCTGCGCCTGGTCGGCTCGCTCAAACTCGGCATGGTGCCGGCGATGGGCATCATGCGCACCTTGCAGGTCGATGAGCGGCCCACCAGCCTGGCGCAGGCCATCGCCGAAATCGGCCGCATCGACAAGACCATCCATACGCTGAACTTCATCGACGACGAGGCCCGCCGCCGCGCCACGTTGCTGCAATTGAATCTCGGCGAAGGCCGCCACAGCCTGGCGCGCGAAGTCTTCCACGGCAAGCGCGGCGAGCTGTTCCAGCGTTACCGCGAAGGGCAGGAGGACCAGTTGAGCGCGCTCGGCCTGGTCGTCAACATGATCGTGCTGTGGAACACGCTGTACATGGACGCGGTGCTCGCGCAGTTGCGCAGCGAGGGCTACCGGGTGAAGCCCGAGGACGAGGCTCGGCTGTCGCCGTTCGGCCATGAGCACATCAACATGCTTGGACGCTACTCGTTCTCGGTGCCGGAGGCGGTCGCCCGTGGCGAGCTGCGACCCCTGAGCAGGAAGGACGACGTTTGAGCCGCTTCAAGCCTATCCGCAGCATCCTTGCTGCTGCTGGATAGGCGGGCACGGCACCGAGCCGAACGAACAGAACACGCAGCAGTCGCCGGGCTTGGGGCGCAGCAGCGCGTGGCACGCCGGGCACTCGTCGTAGAACTGGCAGGCATCCGTCGGCATGGTCTTCTGCCAAGCGTGCCCGCAGTGCGGGCAGGTCAGCACAGATTCGAGAATGATGGTCATCTCGGCATCACTTCTGCACGGCGGACGGGTAGCCCGCGTTGGTCGTGGCCTTGGTCAGCGCTTCCGGCTGGGCCTTGTCCGGGTCGTAGGTGACGGTGGCTGTTTTTTTGTCGAAATCGACCTGTACTGCGCTGACGCCAGCTACCTTCTCCAGCGATTTCTTGACCGTGATCGGGCACAGCGGACAGGTCATGTTCTGGACGGCCAGTGTGACCGTTTTCGACGGCGCGGCCAGCACCGTGAACGGCAAGGCAACCAGTAGAGCGATGAGTAATTTGCGCATGGCGGACTCCTTTCAGTAGAACAACGGGGCCAGCCACGGCACGGCCAGCAGGGCGAGCAACAGGATGGCAACGATCCAGAAGGTGAGCCGTTGCCGGCGGCGCGTGCGCGGATCGGCGCAGGGCGTGCCTGGGGTGCAGACCTGCTGCACCAGGTAAAGCTTGCGGAAGGCCAGGCCGAGAAACAGCAGCGTCAAGCCAATGAAGAACGGCCGGTACGGCTCCATTGCCGTCAGGCTGCCGACCCAGGTGCCGCCGATGCCCAGGGCCAGCAGCACGAGCGGTCCGACGCAGCACACCGATGCGCCGATGGCGGCGAGGATGCCTGCGACCAATGAGCTTTTGCCGGTGAGTGATGCCATGCCGATTCCTTGAACTTGTGCGCCCAAGTACTACTCTACATTCCGTACCTAAGTACGGAATCAAGGGGAATTTGCATGGGCGCAGACCTGACCATCGGCAAGCTGGCGGACGCTGCCGGAGTGAACATCGAGACGATCCGCTATTACCAGCGGCGCGGGCTGCTGGATGAACCGGCCAAGCCGCTGGGCGGCCATCGGCGCTATCCGGCAGGGGAGGCCAAGCGGGTGCGCTTCATCAAGCGGGCGCAGGCGCTGGGCTTCACGCTGGATGAAGTCGGCATGCTGCTGACGCTGGACTCGGCGTGTGGCTGCTCGGACACGCGGGCGCTGGCCGCCCGAAAGCAGGGACTGATCGAGCGAAAGATGGCCGACCTGACGGCCATGTACCAAGCGCTGGGCGATCTGATCCAGCAATGCGATACCGGTGGCAGCACAAGGCCGTGCCCGATCATCGACGTGCTGGAGCGTGACTGACCACCTCCGGCTTTCCCTTGCCAGGGCTTAAGTCGGTTGGCTGTTCCATTGCTCCCCGAACCCCAAAGACCACGGAAATTCTGCGCGGGCTCGACATGGGCAAAGTTCCCACGCTCACCCCGGAGCAGAAACGCAACGCCGACGCGGCCAGCGCCTTTCTCGGCAAGAGCCCGCGCGAAGCGGCGCAAGAACACCCGGCCCTGGCTGGGCCGCTCGCCACGCTCGGCGCGTACAAAGCCGCGCTCGATGCGCAAGGCATTGAACAGGCGCAGCGTGAACAGGCGCTCACGAACATGCGGCAAGCCTTGGCCGATCACATCTTGACCGGGCAATATCGCAGCGTGCAAATGCAGCAGATGCGGTTTCAACCGCGCAGCGACGCCTCCGAAGCCACGAACGAACAAAGCCCACTTTAGCGCGCTAAAGTGCCCGACCCCGGACGCCTCCCGCATACCCCCCGTTGTTTGCCAGCCGTCTTGAGTTGCGGGGGGTGCCGCCGTAGGCGGGGGGCCGCTAGGCCCACGGGGGGGCGAGGGGGCGAACGAAGCGAAGCGCAGTGAGGACGGGGGGGCGGTAGCCCCCGCCCCCTGGGGCGCACAAGCCCGTAGGGCGTTGCTCCCCAGGCCGCAGGCATGGGGGCTCGAAAAGGGGTGAAGGCCGTAGGCCGAGGGGCGTAGCCCCTGGGGGGTGCCGGGCGGGGAGCGCGAAGCGCGGGCGAAGCGCCGTAGGCGCGTAGGAGCTGGCGGGGGCGTAGCCCCCAAGAAGCGGTGCGTTTCCTTTCTTTAGGTTAAAAAACGGTTAAAAAGACGGTTAGCGCCCGCGAAAAATCCCATTTTCTGCAGAAAAATCAAGAACATGGATAACCTGTGCGTATGTCATCCGTCACGCTTCTGCATGTCATCCGTCACGCTTCTGCATGTCATCCGTCACGCAATGGGGTGATTTTTTGTGTCCCTGCATGTCATCCGTCACGCTTTATCCACAAACTGCATGTCAAACGTCACGGAATGAATACTCAAGGTTACACAATTAGCGTTTAGAGGTAAGTTATCCACAGAAACGCCGGGACGAGGCCGACGTTAGGCCAAAAATCGTGACGTTTGACATGCAGTCGGCAAGAGTGGCGCATGTCATCCGTCACGCGCTGCATGTCATCCGTCACGCCATGCCTGCATTTCTGTGGATAGGTGCGCTTTCAAGGGGGCAACCCCGCACCAGCCCTCCGTTTTCGGCTGTGCCGTGACGTTTGACATGCGCCCTAATCGCTCGCGCAACAGATTTGATCGTTGCCGTCGAGCGAGACAATCGCGGCAATCTTGGCGGCTTGCACCTCCGCGCAAGCCTTTTTGACCGTCTGCCTCCAGCTTCTTGCATCGGACGTTGTTGACCCGCACATTTGCCGAAACCGCTCCAACGTCAGAGGGAACGGGTATTTGTGGCTTTCGATGTAATCCGCCAGTCGGCGCGCGACCGGCGAAAGGTTGCGGTAGGCTTCCCAGCGATGGCTGGTGAAGGTATTGCCCGCGAACAAGGCGATCAAGTTGGGATCAATCCACACGCGGAAATGCGTCGGCTTGCCTTCTTCATCGTTAAGCGCGGTGTATTTTTGAATCAGCGATATAGAGCCGCTGCGCCCGTAGGCTTTGGAGTTCAGGGCCAGGACTTCATTGGCCCTTAGCCTCGAAATGCACTCTCGGGCGCGGTCATAGTTGCGTCCGTTTTTGTGCCAGCCAACCTCGGCCACCAGGTCTTTGATTGAGAAATCGAACGGCTCTCCGAGCGCAATACCTTTGCCATAATTCAGAATTTGTAGCCAAACAAGTTCATCATCCTCGGCGCGCAGCTCGATGCCGGTGTAGAGGATGGAAACATGCTCGTTGTAGTGAAATAGCTTTTCGCGCATGAGGGTTCGGCGCGGCTCTCTCTTGTTGCGCGCGGTGAAAATCGCCGAACGCGCATACTCGTTCGGGATATGCCGCAAGTCCTCACGAACACCAATCTCTTTCGGAAAAATCAGATCAAGCTGGAACTGCCCGCTGGGCGTGATGCCCTTGCTGTTCAGGTACGCATTGCGCCGCATGCGGTCGATAGGCGTTTCATCCGGCTTTTTGGCGTCGGTCGGCCCGCCGCTGTCCACATCTTCGGATTTCTGATTCTTGCTCATGGGTTTGAACGCTCCGTAGGCCACCACCGCATCAGCGCCTCGCGTGTCTCGGCCCGTAGGGTTTGCAGATCGACGGTCTGCAGGTTCAGCGCCAGGACACGGGCATACACATCGGCGATTTTCGCCGCATCGGGGCACATCGCATATTCGGGCGGCGCAGTGGGATTGGCCTGCGCGCAGCGCATCCAGGCCCGCTCGATGTCGCCCGCCCCGACTTCACTCGTGGTCATCGCGTTGCCCTCCTTTGAGCGCCGCCAGTCGGCGGGCATGTTCTCTCTGCATCGTTTCTGCCGCCTCATCGACCAGCGCCCGAACCCCCGGCAGCACGGATTCGGGAACAACCAGGTGCAGCGACACCCAGCCGGGCGGCAACCCGTGCCGCGTATCGACCTGCACGCTTGCGCTCGGTGAGCTTGCATCGGGGGCCGCTCCCGTGGATTCATCGACCGCGCGCCAGCCTTTGGCAACCGCTTTGCTCAAGGCACTGAGCGCCACGCCCGGCATTGCCGCCGCCTCGACCCAGCGCATCCCGTCAACCATGACGCAGCGCACGGCCTCCATGCGCGCCGGATCGAGGCGCTGCAGGCGCGGCTTGACGATCCGCTCGAACACCTCCGGGCTGATGCGCCGAACGACCCGGCGCACCGGCCTTCTGGCTTGATCGCTCATTGCTCATCGCCTGCAGACAAGAGGATGTCGATGACATCAAACGGTCGCCCGGCCAAGCCGTTCACCCAGGCCACCATCGCCGCCCCTTGCTTTCCCCAGCCGGAAAAAACCCCGTCGCGCACAAACTTGACCAGCGTTTCAGCGGGCTTCAAGCAGCAGTGTTCGCCCTGCGCGTAATAAGCGCGCAAGTGCGCGCTGATGGCGTCGGCGCGTCCCTCCGGCAAAGACCGCAGCCACGCATTCACGCCCTCACGGCTCCGATCGCGCTCAATGCGCAGCAGATAAACGTGCAACACCATGACCGGATCGACCTCGCCGCTCTCATCCCCCGCACCAGCCCGGCCTGCGCTCGTGTCAACCCCGGCAGGCTTCACCAGTGCGGCGCGCGCGCCTTCCCGGCCCTTGGCGTCCTTGGCCGTGCGCGCCGCACTGCGCGCGACTTCGCGCGCCTTGCCTTTGGGTGCGGCCTTGAGTTGCCGCACGACCTCGGCGGCCGCAGTCGCCCCGCTCTGGCGCTCGACGGTCGAAACGGCGGCAATGACGGCCAGGTCAGACGATAGGTTGTCGTCCACGACCGTTTGCGCAACAGGCGGCAGGTTCAGCAGCATCATTTGCTGCGATACCCAGCCGGGCGATTTCCCGAAATGCCGCGCCGCGGCCTCGGCGCTGCCCAGCGTCTCGGCCATCTGCGCCACCATGCGCGCCTGATCCATCTGCGAAAGGTTTTCGCGGTGGATGTTCTCGGCGGCTTGGATCGCCGCCGCGTCGGTGTCGCTGATGGTGCGGATCACCGCCCGCACTTGCTCGCGGCCCAGCTCGCGCAGCGCGCGGCACCGGCGCTCACCGGCCACCAGCACATAAGGCAGCGCCGCCCCCGCCTCGGCCCGGCGCACGATCACCGGCACCGCCTGCCCGATGTCGGCGATGGATCGGGCCAGCTCGGCGATGGATTCCGCATCGAACTCCTGGCGGCTCTGCGCGCGAATCTCGATGTCATCGAGGTCGAGCAGGCTCCACTGATCCGCGTTGGGGTCGAACATGGCCGCGAAGCTGGCCGGGTTGCTCGCGGGAATCAGCGCGTCGGCCTTGCGTCCGCCGAAAAGGGATTTAGCCATTTTGTTGCACTCCTGCTTTATCGAGGATGGAATCACACGCGCGCTGCCATTCACGCGCTGCGGCCAGATGCGAACTGCCCTTCGTGCCCAGCCAGACGATGCGCCCGGCGTCTGCGGCCCGCTGTACCGCGTTGCGTTGCATCAGCACATCAGGCAGCACTGCCGCGCCATGCGCCACGCGCAGCGCGTGCAGTCGCGCCAGGCTCACGGCGCTGCGCGAATTGATCTTGACCGGCTGGATGCCGAGAACTTGCAACTGCGGGTTTGCGCTCTGCCGCACCTTGTCGATGGTTTGGGAAACCGCCTGCGCCCCGTCCAGCTCCATGCGTCCGGTCGAGGTCGGGATGACCACGGCATTCGCCCCGGCCAGCCCGCCGAACAGCAGCGAACCGCCTCCGGGCGGGGTGTCGATCACGCAAACGTCATAACCTGCGCCCACGGCGCGCAGTGCCGCGCGCAGATGCCGCCCTGCGGCGAGGGCGTCGGCCTTGTCGGCGTCGGTCAGTCGGATGTCGGCGCGCAGCAGCGCCAGGCGCTCGGTCAGCGTGTCGGGCGCATAGGCCGAACCGTTGAACAGGCTGGCCGCTGCAGCGGTATCGCCCCCCTGCCCCGCCCCGTCGAAATACCGGGTCAGGGAGGCTTGCGAATCCAGGTCGATCATCAGCACGCGCGCCCCGCGCTCATGGGCGCGGCACGCCAGATGCACGGCCAGGGTGGTTTTTCCGACCCCGCCTTTTTGATTGGCAACCACAATCGTTTTCATGGTGGA